>JBGCFA010000323.1:0-25021 GCA_045106675.1 Bacteroidia bacterium | reverse complement strand
AAATCGATCGCTACCAAAACTTACGTCTGATCGCGGGAGCCAATCATCATGCAGCAGCTTATCATTTAGCCGCTGGCGAACGCTTCGAAACGCCACATTTTGTCTATACTTATTCCGAGTCGGGTATTGGCCAAGCTAGCCGTAATATGCACCAATGGGCCCGCAAGTATCAGATTTGGGACGGCCAAGGCGAACGCTTAACTCTCCTCAACAATTGGGAGGCGACCTATTTTGATTTTGATGAAGACAAACTCTTGGGCCTATTTGATGGTGCCAAGGAATTAGGTGTTGATCTCTTTTTGCTAGACGATGGCTGGTTTGCTAACAAATATCCGCGTAATCACGACCGCGCGGGTCTGGGAGACTGGCAAGAAAATCGTAAAAAACTCCCCAACGGTCTTGGCTACCTAGTCGAAGCCGCTACGAAAAAAAACCTCAAATTTGGTATTTGGATTGAGCCCGAGATGGTCAATCCCAAAAGTGAGTTATATGAAAATCATCCTGATTGGGTGATCCGTCAGCCAGATCGTAAGGAGTATTATTACCGCAATCAATTGGTGCTAGACCTCTCCAACCCGGAAGTGCAGGGGCATGTCTATGGCGTCTTTGACAATATCTTTAGTGCCAACCCAGACATCGCTTATGTCAAATGGGACTGTAATGCGGTGATTTATAATGCACATTCGGCCTATCTCGCAGCGCAGGGTTTGCCTCAGAGCAATCTTTATGTGGATTATGTCAAGGGATTGTATGATGTGTTAGCACGTCTACGGGTCAAATACCCCAAAGTACCTATCATGCTTTGCTCTGGCGGTGGTGGTCGAGTGGATTATGGAGCACTGCAATATTTTACTGAGTTTTGGCCGAGCGATAATACTGCCCCGGTGGATCGGGTTTATATGCATTGGGATTATTCGCATTACTATCCGGCAATCGCCATGAGTGCCCACGTAACCAATTGGGACAAGGAGGCTTCGATCAAGTTTCGTACGGATGTGGCTTCAATGGGCAAATTGGGTTTCGATATCGTGGTGGACGAACTCAGCGAGGATGACTTAGCGTTCTGCAAAGCAGCGATCCAAAGCTATGACGACTACAAAAGCATCATCTGGCATGGCGATCATTACCGTCTACAAAGTCCTTATTCACATCCTTTTGGGAGTTTTCAGTTTGTGGATTCGTCTCAAGATCGGGCGATCATGTTTAGCTATCTCGTCAGCAATCGTTGGGAGATCAACTACTCCGTAGAACCCATAAAACTAAAGGGACTAGACCCAGACAAACGTTATCAGATCGAGGAGATCAATTTGTATCCGGGGCAGCGTTCGCCAATTGGCGCAAACATTATCTACTCAGGCGAATATCTGATGAAAGTGGGTTTTAACCCCGATGTCTCTCAGCGCAGAAGGAGTGTGGTGCTAGAGTTGAAAGTGGTGGAATGAAAATAATCAGTTGGAGAGGCGCAAAATTTTGCGCCTCCACGATATCAATAAATCCATCAATATTTTTTCCTTGCTTCGCGGAACGCTTACTCACAACTATTTCGAATCAAACGATCGTAAAAGGCGACCATGCGTAGATAATTTTCCACGCTTAGGCGCTCGTCTTTGCCATGCATCCTTTTGAGATCACTCGACTCGATAAACATCGGTGAGTAGCGATAGACCTGATCACTCAAGGGATAATAATAACGAGCATCAGTCGCGCCAACCGAGAGGTTGGGGATCACCACAGAGGCAGGCATGATCTCACCGATAGTCTGTTGGATCATCTTGAAGCCAAAAGCATCAGTCGGCGAAACGGGAGAAGCTTCTGAATAAATGCTACCCTCATAAGGCTGGACACTCACGCGTTCATCGGAGATGATATCCTCTACATAGGCGATGACGGATTTAATATCATCGCCCGGCATCAAACGAAAATTTACCTGAGCACTTGCTTCGGTGGGAAGGACATTGTCTTTGACACCGCCATTGATCATGGTTGGAGCGGTAGTGGTGCGTATGGTCGCATTGGTTTTGGGGTCTTGCGAGAGTTGGTCTTCTAATACACCTCCAAAAAGCCAGCGATTAGCAAAGACCATTTTAGTGGCGAAATCCATCTCTGGGCCGAGATAGTCGAACATTTGACGGCTGAGCATTTCATCCATGCGAGCGGGTAGGGGATTTTCGCTTAAGCGAACGATGGCTTTGCTGAGTAAGCTCACTGCGGTTTCTTTGGCAGGCATCGATGAGTGCCCTCCATCGGCAATGGTGGCAGTCAAGGTTAAGCTGAGATAGCCTTTTTCGGCTACCCCAACGACTGATAGCGGTTTGCTCAAACCTGCCATTGCATCTGCTATGGTCATGCCGCCTTCGTCTAAGATATATGCCAGTTTGACCTCCTCTGCTTGGAGTCGCTTAGACATCACATCAGCGCCTCTCAGTCCACTTACTTCTTCATCATGCCCAAAAGCAAAGTATAATCCTCTTTTTGGTTGAAAACCCTCTTTGAGCAATCCTTCGGTAGTCTCGAGAATACCGATGACGGCCATCTTATCGTCCATTGTGCCGCGGCCCCAGATCATGCCGTCTGCAATCAAACCACTATAAGGGCCCTGCTCCCAATTGGCCAAACTCGCTTCTTCAACCGGCACCACATCATAATGTCCCATCAAGAGGATCGGATCGAGACTTTGGTCCGCGCCAGGCCAGTGGTAAAGCAGGCTGTAGTCATTGACTAGTTCTCGCTCTAGTAGAGAGTCCACCAAAGGAAAAGTCTCCTCTATAAAGACTAAAAAGGCCTCAAAAGCAGGCGTGTCAATCTTACTGCTAGTCCACGAATTGGTCGGTATGCGTACCGCTGCGGCTAAGCGTTCGGCTGCAGCCGTCTCCACCACAATTGGCTCTATCGGACTGATGGCAATTTGCTTTGAAGAAAATAGAGAGGTCTTGATCAATAAGGTCGCAATCAAAATGGCGAACATAAGAAGGACGAACCATGATAAGCGAGTGAGTAGTTTTTTCATTAGAATATTTTTTGTTGTGCGTTGCCCTTTTTCGCAAAAAGGTCAGCAAAAAACCGGCCCGAGCAAAGCCTGCCCTCTTATCCGGCCCCCGAGTGCTCGGCCCCTGCCATCACGCAATATCTGATCTTATCTTTGCGTGATGGGCCTGTCAGCCGCTGGGGAAAAGGGGCGGCTAGAGGGGCTGGTTTGCGGCTGACTAGATTTTTTGGTCCTTTTGTAGCAATGACAAAAGGACAAAGACTCTACAAATTTACAATACCTCAGTCAGTATTATTTACATCTATCCCAATCCTTTTTATATGGCATCTGATGTTTAAACATTGGATATTTGTGTGCTATTCGAATATAAATCAGCATCTCATGGATACTCGAAACTTTATCAAAGGCTTGCATCATGTTACTGCAACCGTCAATGACGCGCAGGAAGACTTTGACTTTTATACCAAATTGCTGGGACTACGCCTCGTCAAGAAGACCGTTAACTTTGACAATAATCAGGTCTATCACTTTTACTATGGCACTGAGGAAGGCATGCCCGGTACGATCATGACGACCTTTCCCTACAAAGGCTATGGCGTCAGAGATGGGATGATCGGTACGGGTCAGGTTTCGACTACTGCTTTTTCTGTTTCACAGAACGCTTTGTCATTTTGGCGTGAGCGCTTGAAGCAATATGGCGTAGCGTTCCGCGAAGCGGTGAAGTTTGACAACCTAATCCTCCAATTTGATGATCCTTCGGGCTTGAAACTGGAGATTGTCGCCAATGATGAAGATGATCGAGCGCCTTGGACTAGCATTGAAATACCGACTGAATATAGCATACGGGGCTTTTTCAATGTGACGCTATTGATCGCTGAAGCACAAGCTACGATTGACTTTTTGATCAATGTGATGGGTTTTGCTCAAGGCAAGACAGAAGGCAATATCACTCGCTTTGTGATTCAAGGCGGTGGCGCAAGTCAATATCTTGATTTACAAGCTGATCCAAAAGGTGTCAGAGGACTCAATGGTTTAGGTACTGTGCATCATGTGGCTTTGCGGATTGGGTCAGACGAGGAGCAATTACGCTTTCGCGAACATCTGCTTGAAATCGGCCTAAGGGTTACAGAGGTGAAGGATCGTAAATATTTTCATTCGATCTATTTTCGTATCCCCGGCGGTGTCTTATTTGAAGTAGCAACGATTCCTCCGGGCTTTTTGATCGATGAGCGAAAAGAAGAATTGGGACTCGACCTGAAGTTACCCGCATGGGAAGAACCCCAGCGTAAGCAAATCGAATCTATCTTGCCTAAAGTGCAATAATGAATTATCGAAACTATGCATCGTCATCATAAAAACTATACTCAGCAAGGCACGCCCTTAGCAGAGGCACAAAAAGTACTGATCATGACTCATGGCAGGGGTGATACTGCCGAAGGGATTTTAGGTTTAGCTCAATATCTCAAAGTCAAAGACTTTGCTTTATTAGGGCTTCAAGCTACGGCCAACACTTGGTATCCTTACAGCTTTATGGCGCCTGTTGCAGAGAATGAACCGGGTTTGTCTTCTGGTTTAGAGGTGCTCAAGCAAATAGTAGAGGAAGTATTAGCGGCTGGGATCAAGGCCGAAAATATTTATTTCTTGGGCTTCTCTCAAGGCGCTTGTCTGACTTCAGAGTTTTTAGCGCGCAATGCTCATCGCTATGGCGGTGCATTTATCCTCAGCGGTGGTTTGATCGGTCCTGAGATCGATCGCAGCAACTATCAAGGTGACTTTGGCGGCATGCCGATCTTGATTGGCTGTAGCGATGTGGATCATCACATCCCGCTCCAAAGGGTAAAGGCCAGTACGCTTGTCTTGCAAGAGATGGGAGCCGTCCTTGACGAACGCATCTACCCCAATGGTCCCCATTCGGTAGTGCCAGATGAGATAGAAGCTATCAATCAGATATTGGGTTAGGTAGGTTCGGCATGGATGCCGAACTATTGTTTTCCCAATCGAATGTATGCCGAATCTATTTGCCGAAACTACTGTTGTTCACGAAAAGCCGAGGCAGACAGACCCGCCTGTTTTTTGAAGAAGGCGCTAAAGTGCAAAGGCTCATGATAGCCCAATTCATAGGCAATCTCCTTGATCGAAAACTCAGTGTGAATCAACATCCGCTTTGCCTCCAAGAGTAGACGGCCTTGGATCATTTCTTTGGCGGTTTGACCTACATTTTTTTTGACGGTCTGACTGAGGTGTTTGGGGCTGATATGCATTTCCTCTGCATAATCACCGACTTTGTGCCATTGATGATAGCTGTGATCGACTAAGTGTTTGAAATCTCGGAGGATGCAGACTTCGCTATTGGCGCTTTCGTCTAGCTGACCTTCGTCAAGGAACCTACTATTGCTGCTATGGATCAAAAACAGTTGCAGATAAGCGCCTAAAGCTCTAGCTCGATAGCGCAACTGCTGAGGCATGAGGTTTTCCATCGCTTGTAAGAGTTCACAAAGCCGATCAAAGTTTGGCTCGTCGAGCACCAAAGGCGGACTATCACCAAATACTCTGAACAGATTGACATTGGCGATGAAATGAGAGGGGATATTGTTTTGGACTAAGAAATCTGGCGAAAAAGTGATTACCCAACCTTTGGGCTTATCAGTGGCCATCACCTGATGCACCTGACCCGGACTGACAAAATGGACCTGACGTTCGGCGAAGGCGTAAGGACGATAATCAATCAAATGCTCGCCATTCGCCCTTTCGACAAATAATACCGTATAATAATCATGACGGTGTGGCACATCGGCTTTACCCCCAACCTGCTCGTAGATATCCTCCATTTTTTGGAGGTTAAAATCTAGTTGATGGGAGCGTGTTTGGCGGTCAGACATAAAAAATCCGTATCTTTTATTCAATTAAGCAAAACTATTGATTATGCCCGTTCAAATTTCTCGCCGATTGCTCAGTGTGGAGGATTATCACCGGATGGTGGAGGCCGGGATACTCACGGCTGATGATAAGGTTGAATTGATCAAAGGAGAGATTATTGAGATGAGTCCGATTGGAAGTAAACACGCTGCCTGTGTCAATAGATTGACAAGGATTTTGGTGAAAGCAACACAAGATGATAAAGTGGTCAGTGTGCAAAATCCAATTAGTCTACCTCCTAATTCCGAACCTGAACCAGATCTTGTTTTACTAAAGTCTCGCTCCGATAATTATGATGACTCTCATCCCAATCCGGAGGATGTTCTATTGCTTATTGAGGTTTCAGCAAGCACATTAGAAATTGACCAACAAATCAAACTCCCTCTTTATGCAGAGGCTGGAATCCCAGTTGTATGGATTGTAAACCTGAATAATGATGAAATTATTCAGTACCAAAATCCGTATCAAGAACAATATTTAGAGGCAAAAATTTACCCTTTGGGATCTCAGATTCCGCTGCCAACTGTTAATCAGAAAATCAGTGTTGATGAGGTTTTTGGTAAAAAATAGGTGTTTGAATTGACATCCCATGTTCGATTCTCCCACAATTATTCCTTCCCTTCTGCGATTTTTCTCCTAATTTGCTGGCAAATCTGATTTGAACACCCCTTAGCCTGTTCATGCCGCGTCTTTCAATCATCATTCCCACTCTCAATCGCTATTCCGATCTTCGGAACACGATCTCCTTTCTGCAAGCGCAGTCGATGGAGGATTTTGAGATATTGATTGTCGATCAGACCGATCAGGAGGAGAGTGAAGATTTGAGCGTCCTTGACGAACGCATCCACTATCATTGGTTTGCGGAGAAGTCAGCTTCCGCGGCGCGGAACGTTGGGATCAAAGCTGCCAAGGGCGAGATTTTATTGTTTATCGACGATGATGTGATCATCGAAAACCCAGATTATCTCGCCAATCACCTGCGCAATTATGTGCATCCGGATATCCCCGGAGTATTTGGTTGTACGCTAGAGCAAGCGCACCATACTGACGTTCGGCAAAGCCGGCCCAAAAAGAGTTATAGTCGAGACAATGGTTGGTTATTCTTCCCTCAAAACTATGCTAAGCCTGCTTTTGTAGATTCTGGTCGCTCTAATAATCTATCAGTGCGTCGCTCAGTAGCTATTACAGTTGGTGGTATGGATGAGCAATACGAAAAAGGCGCGCATCGAGAGGAGGCAGATTTTTGCATTAGGCTAAGTCGAGCCTTTGGACCTCTGTTTTTTGATCCTGAGGCGAGATTGGTACATATCGGCAATGCGCAAGGAGGTATTCGTTCTTGGCAAGGCAAGAGTGCTTTGAAATCCCGGCATCATTTCGTCGGAGCGATGTATTTCATCTTCAACCTAGTGCCTTTAAAAGACTATCCATTGCACCTTTGGTTGACATTGCGATACTTTATCTTGGGACCGTCAATACGTAAAGCCCCTTGGCAGATGCCCGCAGCTTTGGGGCGTTTGTTGAGCGCAAGTGCGGAGGCTTGGCGCAAGAAACAGCAAGGTCCTAAATTATTACAGATACAAACTGAGACCGCTAGCGTTCTCGGAGAGAAAATAAATACGAGCTCGTAGTTTTGACGCAATTTTTGTATAAGAAACAAGCAAAATATTACGTTAAGCTAACAATGTCTGGCCTCACAAGCTTTGTCTGTAAATGCATATTTCAAATAAAACTATTAAGTTTATGCGTATTGTCGCTAGGATCAAACCATCTTGATTTCAGAAGGATTGTTCAGACGACAATCGACCCGTTTTCTGCCCTTAACCGTTTACAATTTTTATGAAAATCTTAGTTATAGGAGGTGCCGGCTTTATCGGTGTCAATGCCGCCCGCCACTTTTTGGGCAAAGGATATGAAGTTTCTATCATCGACAACCTTTCTCGCAAAGGGAGCGCTTATAATCTGGAAAAGCTGAAAGAGGAGTACGAATTCCGCTTTTTTGAAGAGGATATCCGAAACTTTGAGGGCATCAAAGCGGCTATCCAAGCCATTGGTGAACTAGATGGAGTCTTATTGCTTGCCGGACAAGTGGCAGTGACCACTTCGGTTACCAATCCTCGGGAAGATTTTGAAATCAATGCGCTGGGTACCTTCAATGTACTCGAATCCATCCGCGAACTAGGCATCAAGCCGCTACTCCTTTATAGCTCTACCAATAAAGTGTATGGCAAAATGGAAGACGCAACCACAGTCCTCCGGAATGGCCGCTACGAATACGAAAATATGCCCGATGGCGTCAATGAGCGTCAACAACTGGAATTTCACTCGCCTTATGGTTGCTCCAAAGGTGCTGGTGATCAGTATGTGCATGACTATAGCCGGATTTATGATATTCCAACTGTAGTATTTCGTCAGTCGTGTATCTATGGTGAAAATCAGTTTGGTATTGAGGATCAGGGTTGGGTAGCATGGTTTACCATTGCGACCATGCTCAATCGTCAAATCACGGTTTTTGGTGACGGTAATCAAATCCGCGATGTACTCTATATTGGTGATTTGGTCAGAGCCTATGAGATGGCGTTCCAAAACGTGGAAAAATGTGCTGGCAAAATCTATAATATTGGTGGAGGAGTAGATTTTACGCTTTCGCTCAACGAACTACTCAATCACTTACGCTCTTATTTTGGCAAAGAAATCACCCCACTTGAAGGTGATTGGCGTCCCGGAGATCAGCGTGTCTATGTCTCTGATATCAGCAAGATCAAAGCAGAGCTAGGTTGGAGTCCAGAAGTAGGCGTGGAAGAAGGAGTCGAAAGACTTAGTCGTTGGGTAGAAGCCAACAAAGAGGTGATTCTCAACTACGTATTTCATATTCCGGTAACAAACTAGCAGGAATGAAAATCACGATTCTAGCGGAGCATTTTGATCCGCTCATTGGTGGTGCGACTCACCTGACTAAAAAAATCGTTGCGGGAATCGCCGAAAAAGAGCACGCCGTCACCCTCATTGTACCCAATAGTGGCACTACTGAGCTAGAAAAAGATGATCGTTCTTATCCTTACCAACTCGTCAAAATCGGGATCGAAGTAGAAATTGGTGATCGTAATGGATTTGTCAGAGGCCGCCGTAAACAATTTGCGCTGGACGTCGATGCTTACCTCAAAGCACTGCCCGATGCTGAAAAACCAGATGTGCTGGTAGTAATGACGGGGCTGTATTTACTGCGGCACATTGATATCCCATTCTATCGTAAGCAGGGCATCAAAGTAGTGGCCAATCATCTCAATATACCGCCTCAGGAGGCTGGACTTTCTTGGGAGGGAGACACATTTATGACTCGCTTCAAAGATCAGTTGCGCCTCAAACTTATCGGCTGGATCAATGCCCGCAGAGTGGCTCATCATGAGGCTGATGCCTATACCGTCATTTCGGATCATACCAAAAATCTCCTGCAATCTATCATTGGCCAGCGGGAAGTTACGGTGATACCTTTGGGCTGTGACTTTACGGGTTTTCTGCCTAAAGAGCCTGGGACAGTTTCTAGTAAGCCGATTCGCATCTTGACTGCTGGTGGTGTCAACCCTAGCAAAAACCAGCATATTATCCCTGAGATCGCAGCTAAGCTAATGGCCGAAGGAGTAGATTTTGTTTGGCACATTATTGGCCCTATTCGTAATCAGCGCTATGCCGATTACTTTTTGGCGGAGATTGAGCGTCACGCCCTTGGCGAACGCATTGTTTTCGTGCCCGGTATGCCCAAAGCGGAATTGATGAGCTATTATGAGCAGACGGATATTTATATCCAGACTAGCTTGGAAGAAGGCTTTTGCATGACCGCTTTAGATGCGATTTTGTATGGTTTACCCTTGATTGGGAGTGTGGCCGGAGCGATCCCAGAGTTCATCGAAGATGGCCGTGGGATCTTAGTCGAAAACAAAGCTCCAGCCTATCTTGCCGCTATCCGCAAAATCATCGCTCATCCCGGAGACCATGGCTTAGGGCCAGACAAGATTCCGGGGATAGTGAAAAAGTATTCTTGGGAAGGCAATGCGCAAGCTTATATTGATATTTTTGAAACACTAAGTCATGCCAGCCCCTCAAAATTGGAAACTGCTCTCTAGTCAATATCTTCATCAAGACAAATGGCTCAACGTCAAAGCCGGTACTTACCAAAAAGGCGAAGACGGCCCGATCATCACTCCCTTTTATACTTTTGAGTATCCCGCATGGGTCAATATTTTTGCGATCACTGAAGATCGCCAAGTGATCGTCAACCAGCAATACCGCCCTGGACTCGATCAAGTTTGTTTAGAACTCCCCGCTGGTTGGGTTGAGGCTGACGAAACCCCAGAAGCCTGCGCTAAAAGAGAATTGCTTGAAGAAACTGGCTATCAGGCCAACAAGCTGCAGCAAACCGGAGCAATCTCTGCCAATCCTTCTACTCACAATAATCTTAATTATTGTTTTCTCGCTGAGAATGTCAAATTGGTGCAGGAGCAACGTTTGGATCTTGAGGAAGAAATCATGGTTCAACTCATGCCGATAGAAGAAGTTAAGCGTTTGGCGCTAGCCGGAGCCTTTGTCCAATCACTACATATTTCGGCGATATTCTTTGCGCTGGAGATTTTGGAAGGTAGATAAGTATAATGCGAAGTCTAATTTTTTCTACTACGGCCTATGCAATAGGCCGCTACAGAATTACACAAATGCTAGGGACCTATTGCATAGGTCCCGAAGACTAAGCGTTCCGCGAAGCGAAATATCTAATAGCGAATACCAATTTTGAATATTGGAATGCCGCTAGTTGTTGGATATTGAGATTCGTGATTGCCTATTCCATATTTTCCGTAACCCTTTGATTTACTAGGCCGTAATAACATCTCGGCTGAAAACGACAATAAGAACCAAGCTACACGCTCCTCCTCCTGTCCGTTTAGTAAGCTCCTCTCAACAATTCGATCCTGTCTCTGCTTGGTACCCGCCAAGCAGACCGAAGTGTTTTTGCTTACGTAACATCTTAATCCACACTCACATGAAACCCTTTTTACAACAAGGGTCTGAGCGTTTGCGGCTACCGCGTCAGGCCTTTAAGTTTTCCATTTTTACTAGTCGCAAGTTTACACGTTTTGCTATTCCTGCACTATTAGCGGTCTTAATTGGCCAAACTTTAGGGATATCTAATACCTATGTCCTCAAAGAGCTAGTGGATTCCCTTAGTCTCAAAGATGCCACGATGTGGCAATGGGCGATGGTCTATGTTGGGGTATTTGCTATCTCAACCATTTGCTGGCGTACCAGTGGGTATTTAGGGATGCATTGGATCACCCGTACTCGTTTGGAAAGTGCCCGTGTCCTCTATGATTGGTTGAGCCAACATAGTAGCAGCTATTTTTCTGATCGTTTTGCGGGTTCATTGGCGACCAAGGTTACCAATGCTTCCAATGGTATCAACCACATGCTGAGTAAGTTGCTTTGGGATTTCTTTCCGACGATCCTACGGCTATTTCTCTCGATGGTGATTGCCTATCTCGCCAAGCCTATTTTGGCGCTAATTTTGGGGATTTGGGCCATTTTGTTTTTGATCCTCAACACTTTGTTGGTAAAGCGTAAAGCCGTTTTGTCCAAGGCTACAGCTGGTTCTTATACCAAGCTCAAAGGACAAATGGTAGATATCGTTACCAACATCGGTTTGGTACATCTGTTTGCCCGCCGCAATGCAGAAATCAAGCATGTCGATAAGCATATCGACGACTTTCAAGGCAAGGTTTTCAAGAGTTGGAGTTACTCCGAAGGTGTACTCCTCCTCAACAACGCCTTGCAGATAGTCCTACTTGCTATGATGATGGCTTTGACTTTGCGCTTACTGCAAAACGGTTTGCTCACGGTCGGAGAAGTGATCATGGTGATCCAACTGACTTGGGGTATCCTTGATGCTTTGCTATTTATCGGTTCAAGCATGAACTCGGTGATGGAAAGTTATGGTGAAGTCCAAGAAGGCTTGGATGAAATCTTGAAAGATCATCAACTTGTGGACACAATCGGAGCCCCAAAACTGAGCGTTAGCCTAGGCGATATCCGTCTGGAAAATGTCAGCTTTAGCTACGAGGAAGGCAAACAGGTCTTTCAAAACTTCAATCTCGAAATCCCTGCTGGTCAAAAAGTTGGTTTGGTAGGGGAGAGTGGAGCAGGAAAGACCACGCTGACGCAATTATTGCTGCGGATGTTTGATGTTCAAGAAGGAACCGTTTACCTCGATGGACAAGATATCTCCGCTCATAGCCAAGAAAGTTTACGTCAAGCGATTAGCTATGTACCGCAGAGCTCTCAACTATTTCACCGTTCGATCAAGGACAATATCGGCTATAGTGAGGACGCTGCCGAGAAGGCTGAGATTGTTCTTGCAGCAGAGCGTGCGCGTGCGCATCCCTTTATCAAGGATCTCGCTCAGGGATATGACACCCTAGTCGGGGAACGCGGCGTCAAGCTATCCGGTGGACAGGCTCAGCGGATCAGTATTGCTCGTGCGATGCTCAAAGACGCGCCTATTCTCATCTTGGATGAGGCGACTAGCTCTCTGGATAGTGAGAGTGAGCGCATGGTACAAGCAGCTTTGGAGGATTTGATTGGCGAAAAGACGGTCATTGCGATTGCTCACCGCCTTTCTACTCTCTTAGCCATGGATCGTATCTTGGTTATGGCTGATGGAGTGATCGTTGAAGATGGTACGCATCATCAACTCATTGAAATGAATGGGACTTATGCCCGTCTCTGGAAACACCAAGTAGGTGGATTTTTGGTCGGAGCTTAAGACCTTGGATATATTTTAGCGATACCAAATTAGGGTATGCCGAGCTGTGAAGCTTAGCATACCCTTTCTTTTGTTTTTACTCCTCCGGAGAACGCCTCCACACTTGGACCGTAAAAAAAAAGCGGATAGCAAGAGGCTACCCGCTCCAAAAAACTACTATAATATATTACTGTAGGATGACCTTTTGAGTCATGAATCCATCTTGAGTTGAAAGTTTTACAATATAGATGCCAGCGCCTAAGTTTTGGGCCTGCCAATCTACTTTGTGTGCACCAGCAGCGTAATAGTCATTGGCAAGAATGCTCACCATGCGACCACTCATATCATAAACGCTAATGTTTGCGGCTCCAGACTCACTCAATTCAAAGGAAATCTCAGTATATCCACGAAACGGATTAGGCGCAGTTTGTAGCCCAAGCGCTTGGTTGACATCTTCGATACCAGTACCATACTCATCAGGAATAGTCAATCCGGTACAGCCTAGTGTATAACCGATTGATCCACCATGGGTAGCCGCACTAGCAGATGCCGAGTTTTCGTCATAGCAAGGATCAAACTCACTAAACTTGAAGAGATTACCGAAATCACGATCTAAACCAAAGAAAACACTATCCTGAACAATGAAGTCCCACATATCAGTTGCCGCAGGATTGGCATAAAGGTCTTCTACGTACTGAGTGATGTTTTGCGGTACATTGTTGAGGGTGATCATTTCTTCGAAGAACGCATTAGTCGTATCAGCACCGAGGACATCTTTTACCAATTGAGACAAAATAGCAGGGCGTTCGACGGAGTCGTGCATGGCCCAAACATCTATTACATCTTGAGTCCAGAATATATTATTGTTCGCGATAAATAGCTCAGTATTGGCGGTCATCGTGTCGAGGGTGATGATTTTATGGGCGGCATTGTCGGGCTGATTTTGCTCGTCAGTCAATGCAGGAGTAGTACCTAACATCATCGGATTGATCATGATATTGTTGGTGATACGTGCGCTCTCTACCCAACGAAGCTGAAAACATCCATGTCGGCCAGCAACATTAAATATAGTGTTGTTGTCAAAGGCGATATAACCATGAGGCGCTGTACCCCCTTGACTTCTAAATACACGGTCCACAATATTGTGAATGACGGAATTTTTGACGATCAGGGTATCAAAGGTAAAGTTCCGAGAATCGATACCTCTACCATTACCTTCTAAGATAAAGCGATTGCCACCGTTACGGAGGATACAGTTGTCAACGAAGCAATCCACATCATCAGCCCGTAGTTGAAGGAAGCCACCGCGGTCTTTTTCGATGATACAATCTGTCACACGAACCGTTGTGCTATCACCAAGAATACGAATTTTGCCCCAATCATGATTTTCTCCCGGGCCTTTTTCTCCAGAGACGATCCAAAGGTTGGTCAAAGTCATATCACCTTCAGGCCAAAAGATATCAGGGTAAACACCTGTGGCATTAGGGACGCGTGTTACTACTGGTTTGAGGTCTTTATTACTTAGGTCGGTAGCTTGGATTTGCAATGGCCAGCTTTTTTTATTGCCTATCCGACCAGTCGTGATATAAACGCCACCATTGTCTAAGGTATAAACGGTGTTGTTATCGATACGATCTCCAGTAGCGGTCGTATCCCCCATGATGACTGGGAAGATATCCACGAAGTTGCCGACGACGGCAGGGATATTGACAGTACGTTGCGCTTGCAAGCTGCCCATGCTTAGTAAACAGAGCAAAAAGCAGCCGAGAGAGTAGTTGAGTTTCATGTTAATATTAGGTTTAGGTTATCGAGAATTATAAAAAGTAAGTCCGAATGGATTAATCTGGGATGATTTTGAATTGGAGTCCGACCGTGGCCGTAGTTCCAAAAGTCTGAATATTGTTTAAGTAGCTAGGATTACGGGTAAAGGAAATATCCTGTTGATTCGTGATATTGTTGATATTGAAGAAAGCAGTCCACTTTTCGCCGATTCCTTGTCTGATAGAGGCATCCACACGCCAAAACTCTGAGGCGAAACGATCAAAATCCTTGTTGAGTGAATACCCACTTGCTCTTGTCCCTTGATAGATCCAAGAAATCCTAGCGGAGAACTTTTTGATGTCGTAGCCAAGCGAAAGGTTGAAAATGTGTGGGACCTGACTCAGCATCTCGACCTCTCTGACATTTGTGGTATAGGTGGTTTCAAATATCGGTGGGAAGGGATTGACTAGAATAGTCTCGGAGGTTTGGAAAAAAGCCTGCGTCTGAGACCACAGGCGCGTATAATTGGTGTTGATCACGATCCCGTTAAAGGGCGCTGGTAAAAATCCCAGATTGGTCTGAATGTCTATTTCGTAGCCAAATACGCGTGAATCCTCAAGGTTGACAAAGGTGTTTAGATTATATCCTTGATACTCATCCCATCCATATTGTGCCGCAGTCTCTGCGTCTGAAAGGTTGACCGTAAAGGGAAAAAACATATTACTTACATCTTTGTAAAAGCCGCCTATCGTAATTAGACCTAATGTGCCCTTATAGGCAGAAAGATGAAGATCATAATTGGTTGATTTTGCATACCTCAAATTAGGGTTGCCTGCTGTGATGTTGAGGCTTGTATTGTTGAGCTGAGTTCGTGGAGTCACAAAGTTGAAATCTGGGCGAGCCAAGGTCTGGGAGAAAGAGGCACGAACATCCAGCCAGTCAAAGGGTTTATACTTGATATGTAAATGTGGTAAAAACTCGCCATACTGCTGGTAGGAAGTCGTATCTACAAAATCGCCATTCACTCCATAACGACCATTGACGGTAGAGAATCCACCTTGATAACTATTGTCGGAGTATTCATAGCGAAAACCCGGTATGATAGTGAGCTTATCTTGGTACTTGATTTTGAACATTGCATAAGCAGCCACAATCGATTCTGCTACTTGATAGTTGTCTACCAAGGCAAAGCGATTATTATTGAGAATATCCTTCTGAGAATCGTACCAGTTTCTAATAATCGTGGGATCTAAGTTGGCATACAATGTCTGTTGGACGCCATTTTCATCCACGAAGAGTGGAGAGGGGCCATCAGACAAAAAGGTATTGATACCAATTAAATTGGAGTTGGTTGGCAATGTGGTGACTTCTCCATCTGCTTCGGTAAACCTATTGGTTGCATTACTGGTAAAAGTGCCACCGAGGTAATAAAAGTCTTCGGTCAAGACACTAACATCGCGAGTTCTATCAACTTGGTAGTATTTGCCACCGAATTTAAACTCAGCGCTAAGCTTTTTACCTAGTTTGAAGGGGATGGCAAAATTGACGAGAGCGGTATAAGTGTTTTCAAAAGTCTGTGAATCTTGAGACTCTCCGCCGATTAAATTTGATTGGATCAGATCGGGAGTAGCCGCCGCAAAGAAAGTACGTGGGTGGCCATCATTATTCAAGTCTTCATCAAAATCGTTTTGCGTATCGCCAAAGCGAATCAGATAATTATAGGGGGTACGCCCTAGAGAGGCCGAATTTGCCACGCTCCAATCGGCAATGAGCCAGTTAAAGTTGTGATTACCACTCAAAGTACCCGAAAATAAAGAGAGATTATTTTCGAATCCTTGACCTGAATAGCTAATCGAAGGCCCAGATGGGTTGTAGCCCTCCGAAATCCGAAATTGATCCCGATTAGTACGACTATAAACCCCAAAAAAGGATAAACTATGTTTTGGATTGATCGCATAGTCCAACGAAATACTCGCATTATAGCGTTTACGAATCTCGGTGCGATCTTCTAGACCGAGTGCGTTGCCTAGTATCTGGGTATTATTCAAGGAATCAGTAGGACCTTGGCGCCAATTATTGCTCAAATAATCCCCGCTACGATTGAAACGTTCTACACTCCCTTGAGCGATTACACCGATTTTATTGTTGAAAAAACGACTACTCGTCTGTACTACTCCTTTATAATCCCTAAACTGCCCCGCGAGATCATTATAACCCCAGAGCCCTCTGGTCATCAAACGAAAGCCTTCGGGCGCTTTGCGTAGCCTGAGATTTACCGTTCCGCCGACGGCCTCTGCATCCATATCTGGTAGCGGAGACTTAAATACTTCGATTGCATCTAATAACTCTGGCGCAATCAGCGAAAGATCAACGGAACGATCGGTACCAGAGTTGGAAGGAAGCCTTACCCCATTGACCGTGATGGCGCTAAACTTAGGCTCCATACCGCGAATGGATACTTTTTGACCTTCACCACCACTTCTGCTGAGTACAACCCCTGGTAAACGCCCAATTGCTTCTGCTGCATTGACATCTGGCAATTCTTGGATGCGATCTGAAGAAACGATACTCGCGATCTTATCGCTCGAAAGCTGCTGATTAATTGCTTCCGTTTGTCCCCTCCTTTGGGTGGAGATTACCACTACATCACCATTTACATAGCCTGCCACCATTTTGACATTGACGCTACTGACTTCTCCGGTCTTGACCTCGACGCTTAGCGTTTGAGATTCATAACCTAAATAGTTGACAACGATGGTCTGTGTTCCTACTGCTATATTGGACAGGGTGAACTCGCCATTGATATCTGTATTGGAGCCTTGCGAACGATTGGTCTCCAAGTAGATAGTGGCTCCGACCAAGACACCTTTATCATCGGATACTTTACCGCTGATACTACCCAGTTGGGCCATCGCCACGGTGTTGATCCCCAGCAATAAGTATAGCAGCAAAACGCTAATAGTAGAGTTAATCTTCATGTTTGAGTAGCATTAAAAAGGTACAGTCCTTGACTGAATAAATATGCCAGTTATTCTTTGAGCCGATGGGGAAAATAGTCGGCAATGAGTGGGGGATTTGTCTTGATTTTGCAGATTATGGACTGTCAGACATGATAGTAGATCAAAATGATCTCGAGATAGACGATTTTCCCCCTGATCCTAGATTTTCCTTCTTAGCCTTATCAATAGCTTTAGTTTTCCTCTCTCATCTGATAAGGCTATTTCATATGCGTAATTGTGTCCTTTATTTTTTTGTGTGCCTGCTCCTTTCTTCTCTCTTGCTCTCCTGTGTATCCTCGGTCAATAATGAGTTGCAGCTCTCTAAAGCAATGCTCAAAAATCGTCTGGACGACCTGAGTCAACTCTCCATTGAGAGAGGACAAGCTTTGCCACTAGATTCTCTGAATATCCCGCGTTCTCTCAATTCGGAAGGGGACTTACATGGTACCAAGTCGCGTAGCTGGACGAGCGGTTTTTATCCTGGTACACTTTGGCAGCTTTATGGACATAGCGGCCGCGCCGAACTCATGACTCTCGCTTCTCAATGGACCTCATTTGTACGCAAAGAGCAATTTGACACCCATACGCATGACTTAGGTTTTAAGATTTATTGCTCTTTTGGGCAAGGACAGGCCTATAATGATGATCCCGTCTATTCCGCTACGATACTGCAAGCTTCTAAGACCTTGATTCGCCGCTACAATCCCAAGATTGGGGCTATCCGGAGTTGGGATTTTAACAAAGATGAATGGCAGTTTCCAGTGATCATCGACAATATGATGAACCTTGAGATGTTGTTTGAAACGGCTAAGGTGAGTGGCGATTCTATGTATGCAGAGATTGCTCGTCAGCATGCGCTCACTACCTTTCACAATCATTTTAGAGAAGACTTCTCTTCCTTTCATGTCGTGTCATATGATACGCTTTTAGGCAAGCCTCATATTCGTCAGACTCATCAAGGTGCTGCTGATCAGTCTGCTTGGGCTCGGGGGCAGGCATGGGGTTTATATGGTTTTACCATGGCTTTTCGCTATACAAACGATCAACGATTTTTACAACATGCGCAGCAGATAGCGGCTTTTATGTTTGAACATCCCAATATGCCTGCCGACTTAATTCCTTATTGGGATTACGATGCGCCCAATATTCCTCATGCATTGAGAGATGTCTCGGCGGCTACGATTGCGGCTTCTGCTCTTTTGGAGCTGTCAGAGTATAGTGGTGCTTCCTTCGGAGAACGCTACCTCGGATGGGCCGATCGAATTTTGGTTTCGTTGCAACAGCCCAAATATCAAAGCCCCAAGGGACCGTTTATTCTGACTCACGCTGCGGGACATGTGCCTGATGGACTTGAAGTAGATGTGCCGCTGGTTTATGCAGATTATTATTATGTGGAAGCTTTGCTTCGTCGTTTGGCTTTGTTTGAAACCAAAGATAAACCTGCAATCAAACAGAGTCGATTTTAAGTAAGACTAAGAGGGGCTTTCGTTTTCTTTTTCGCTATGCGAACGCGCATACTCAGTAGGTGTCATTTCATGCTCCTTTTGAAAAACTTTGCTAAAGTAACGGGGGTCTCTAAAACCAACTAAATAGGCAATTTCGGCTATGCTCATGCCTCCTTTTTCTAGTAATTGAACAGCACGCTTGAGACGAATGCTCTTCAGGAAGTTGTTGGGCGTTTGACCCGTCAAAGCTTTGACTTTGGAAAATAAGAGGGGGCGACTGACCGCCAACTCATCGGCAAAAGATTCCATATTGAAATCTGGATTGGTGAGCTGCTTTTCACAAGTATCCATCAGATTACTCAAAAATCGCTCATCAGCGGTAGTAACACTGATTTCCTTGGGGTCAAAATCACGCGTTCGCGCGAAGCGCTCCCATAACAAATGCCTCACTTTGAGTTGATTTCGTACTTTTATACGTAACTCTTGAGAGCTAAAAGGCTTAGTGATATAATCGTCTGCCCCGGTCTCCAAGCCTTCGATCCTAAAAATCATTGCTGTTCTTGCAGTCAGCAATAAGACTGGGATATGACTGGTATTGAGATCTGTTTTGATTTGCGCACAAAATGAAATGCCATCCATCTTGGGCATCATGACATCACTAATGATGAGATCCGGCAATTGCTCTCTTGCTAGGGTATAACCTTCAACTCCATTCTCGGCAAAGAGCAGGCGATATTCTCCCGCAAAGATCTGTTCGATATAGGCTCTGACTTCTGGGTTGTCTTCTACGATGAGGAGTTTGGACTTCGGTTCATTAGGATTAGGGAGCGAAGCTGCTTTAACAAGAGGGACCAAAGTGGCATAATGTGAACTATCCTCACTGTTTCGAAAATCGTAGAGCAAGTCTTCCTTTTTGAAATGATCATTTCCCATTGGTATGCTGATGCGAAAATTGCTACCATTTATGCCATCACTCTCTATTTCAATCTGAGCACTATGTAATTCGAGCAACTGATGTGTATAGGCCAAACCGATTCCTATCCCTTGTTTCGTTTTGTCCTGATTGTCGGTTCGCTCAAAATAGCGTTCAAAAATTTGCTCCTGCAGCTCTGGGGCAATGCCGGGACCATTATCCTTGATATGGATCTCAAGTTTGTCCGCTTTTTGTTTGATAATGACTAAAATATTGCCTCCCTCTGGCGTGAACTTAAAAGCGTTGGAAAGGATATTGTAAAATACCTTTTCCATTTTATCCCGATCATACCAAAGTAGATATTCTTCTGCTTCAGTCTCAAAGTGATAGTCTATGTTTTGGCGTTGGGCTAGGCCCAGAAAGGAAAGGTAGACCTCTCGCAAAAAACGGACAAAATTGCCCTGAGCGGCTTCTATTTGGCGATGTTCCGCTTCTAATTTGCGAAAATCTAATAATTGATTGACTAGGCTCAGCAGCCTTTGTCCATTGTGCTCAATAGCAGATAAATGCTTTTGCACCTTCGCACTTAGCTCATAGGTTGCGATCAAATCTTGAAGAGGGCCGATGATGAGCGTCAAAGGAGTCCTAAACTCATGGGTAATATTGGTAAAAAAGCGCAGCTTCATTTGATAAGCCTCTTCTTGCTTCTGTTTCGTGATTTTTTCGAGCTGGTAGGAGTGTCGTAACCTTACAAAGCGTATGATGCCATAAGCGATGAGGAGCAGGCTGAACAGATAAATAAGATAAGCCCACCAAGTCCTCCAAAGCGGAGCTCGGACGACAATGCGGAGTTTACGCTCCACAGGATTCCATATCCCTTCATTATTGGCTCCCTTGAGGTGGAAAATATATTCCCCTTCTCTCTGAATGGTATAAGTTGCGGATTGCTGGCCCACTCGATATTGCCAATCGGTATCGATACCGTCCATCTTGAACGCGTATTGATTGCCCTGTGGGTTGGAGTAGTCAAGCGCGGCAAATTGGAGGGTGAAGTTCGCCTCTTTGTGCTCAAAATTTAAGGTTTCGGTATGATTGATGGAGCGAGAAAGTAAGCCATCTGTTTTTACTTCCGCGTTTTGATTATGCACACTCAAGCCTGTAAAGACAATAGGAGGGACAAAGGTATTGAGCTGGATTTTATCTGGACTAAAGAGCGTAAAGCCACCTGTGCTCCCAAATAAGAGTTCTCCCTTACGAGTTTTGGCATAGGCGTTAAAGTTAAACTCCAGTTCTTCCAGACCATTGGTATAACTATAGCTTGAAAAAATCTCCCGTTTTGGGGCGAAGCGAACGATACCATTATTGGTACTTAGCCAAATATGGCCGTCATTATCTTTGAGGATACCAAAAACCGAATTGCCTGCTAGACCATCTTCGGTGGTATAGTGTTTAATGGAGCCATCTGATTTATTGAGATAGTAAAGCCCATGATTGAAGGTGCCTATCCAAATCCCCAAACTATCCGTTGCCTGCAAGGCATATACTTTGACATCGGGTAAAAAATGTTGGAAGCGGATCGTTTTGGGATCACGCCCTTGCATTAAGTTAAGTCCTTGTTCAGTGCCAGCCCAAATGTCTCCCTGTGGGTCTTTGTATAATACTCTGACATCATTTGAACTCAAGCTGTTGGGGATGTTCTCGTTGGCTCGAATGTGAGAAAATATCCCTGTTTTTAAATCAAGTAGGTCAATTCCATCACTGTACAATGCCAGCCAGAGAAAGGAGCCGTCAGCCAGTAGACCATAAACATTGTTGCCACCCAAGGAACTGGAATCTTCTGGCTGATGCACAAAATGTTGAATCTGATCCGTACGGGTATTGAGCAAATTGAGACCATATTGGAAAGTGCCAATCCAGAGTGAATCTTTCGTCAATAGTAAGCTCTTTACATTATTGCCGCTGATGCTCTTGGCTTGCTTTGAAGAGTTTTTATAATGCCTAAAATCTCCTTCCTTGCGATCGAAATAGTTGAGTCCGCCTCCTTCAGTACCTATCCAAAGATTGCCTTTTGGGTCTTCGACAAAGGAACTGATGATATTATTGCTGAGGCTATTGGGCTGGGGTTGACGTCGATAAATATTGAAGCGATTGAAACTTTCGTCTAAATAATTAATTCCCCCATTATAGGTTCCCAACCATAGGGCACCCTTTTTACTGACAAATAGCTTATGGATAGAATTATTGCTCAGCCCAGATGCCATAAAATCCTCACTATTGATGGTTTCAAAATCTTGACTAGCTGGGCGATAGCGGTTAAGTCCGGCAAATGTGCCAATCCATATCTGATTATCCCGATCGAGGACGATACTCCTTACACTGTTGTTGGTAAGACTAAACGGATTGTCAACCTGATGCTGAAAATGGATTAAAGCTCGACTCTTAAGATTTAATTGATATAAGCCATTGTTTTGGGTGCCAATCCATAGGTTACCGTTTTGATCCTCGCAAAGAGAGCGAATATCTCTACCGTTCAGCGCAGCTAGAACCGAAAATAGCTTGTCGGATGGTACTAACGCTGGCTGAGAACTGTGTGCATTTATCACTCGAAAGAGTCCGCCAGCTGTCCCTAGCCATATTTGACCGAGTTTATCCTCCACTAGACTAGAAACCGAATTACTACTAAGTTTTAACTCAGAAGGAGAAGGGGAAATCACAGCGGCAAATCTTGATTTGCCTTCATCCCAATATGTTAGGCCGGTATTCATCCCGACCCAAAGCCTACCCTTTTTATCACGACTGATATGTCGAATAAATTTTTGCGATAATCCCCAGCCCGCTAAACTATCGGGGCCTTTATTGCAAAAGCGCTCTTCGCGAATGTGAAATTTACTCAAGCCGATACGAGTGCCTACCCAAATACAGCTATCCTGTTGGTCGTAATAAAGACTACGAATGTCATTGTCTAGCAGGCTTTGGGCTTGTCCGTCTTGATGATGATACTGCTTGAATTCA
Source organism: Bacteroidia bacterium (assembly GCA_045106675.1). Classification (GTDB taxonomy): domain Bacteria; phylum Bacteroidota; class Bacteroidia; order J057; family J057; genus JBCAWW01. Next base: position 2,205 of record JBGCFA010000323.1, on the reverse strand, counting down.
TATCCATCATAGCGATTGAGGCCATTACGACTACCAAACCACATAAAACCATCTCCATCTTGAGTGATGGCAAAAATGGTGTTTTGGGAAAGTCCATCCTGTTTGTCCAAGTATCGAAACCTAAGACTCTGTTGGGCAGAAAGTCCCAAATGGCTAAGCCAAAGTAGTGTCCAAATAAGTAAGCGAGTAGTCAAGGAAAATCAAATCAAAATCGCAGTAGTCTAGAGCAAGTCTGCCTAAGGGGGAAAAAAGTATAATTTAGGTAAAAAGAAAGTTTCAATCTGCAGTTTTGGCAACGGTCTCATAAATTAAATCGCGCCTTTATCACTATCATCGACAAACCAAAAGTATATGTCAACCACGCATTTTGAAGTACGTTATTCACTTCACCCTAATGATTACCCGAATTATGGTACTGAAGCACTACGTGCTGAGTTTCTGATTCCCAAACTTTTTGTCGCCGGAGAAGTGCATTGGGTGTACTCACATTATGATCGCTATATGGCCGGAGGAGCGATGCCGGGCGCTGAGGCACTCGCTTTAGAGACTATTGCTCCATTGCGTGCTGATTTTTTTCTCGCTCGTCGCGAACTCGGCATCATCAATGTCGGAGGCCCAGGTGTCATCCTAGTCGGAGAACGCTCCTACTCTTTGGCTTATAAAGAAGCCTTATATGTCGGTAGTGGCGAGAAAGAAGTCTATTTCAAAAGCGTGGACCCGCAAAATCCCGCTCTTTTCTATCTCAACTCAGCCCCTGCCCATAAAGCTTATCCTGATAAAAAGATCGCCCAAGCCGATGCTGAAATCGTCGAACTAGGCTCACTCGAAACCTCAAACGCTCGTATCATCCGCAAACTCATCGTCAATAGTGTAGTCGAAAGCTGCCAACTACAGATGGGAATGACCGAACTCAAGGTCGGCAGTGTCTGGAATACGATGCCTGCACACGTTCACGATCGTCGCATGGAGGTATACTTTTACTTTGAACTACCCGAAAATCAAGCAGTCTGTCACTTTATGGGCCCTGCAGATAATACCCGTAACATCTGGATGAAAAACCAGCAAGCGGTGATTTCTCCTCCTTGGTCCATGCACTGTGGAGCAGGCACCAGTAACTATACCTTTATCTGGGGTATGGCTGGCGAAAATCTAGATTACGGAGATATGGACGGTTTTCCACCAACTGAAATGCGTTAAACATGGACTTATCATATTTTGATCTCAAAGGCAAAGTTGCCCTCATCACCGGAGGGACTCACGGCCTCGGTATGGCTATGGCCAAAGGCTTGGGCGATGCTGGTGCCAAACTTGCCATCAATGGTCATACGCCTGATCGTTTGGAAGCTGCTGTCTCTCATTACCAGTCTGAAGGATATGACGCCAAGGGCTTTTTGTTTGATGTGACTAAGGAGGAGCAGATAGTCGCTGCGATTCCTCAAATAGAGGCCGCATTTGGCCCGATAGATATCCTCGTCAACAATGCGGGTATCATCAAACGCAATCCACTGGTGGATATGCCAGCGGCAGATTTTATGGCCGTACTGGAAGTGGATTTGCTCGCGCCATTTTTGATGGCCAAAGCAGTTGTTCCTTCTATGATCGAGAGAGGGGGCGGTAAAGTGATCAATATTTGCTCTATGATGAGTGAGTTAGGTCGTGATACTGTTGGCGCTTATGCTGCTGCCAAAGGAGGGCTCAAAATGCTCACCCGCAATATGGCGACCGAATGGGCGCGTTTCAATATTCAAGCCAATGGCATCGGGCCCGGTTATTTTGCGACTGATCAAACGGCTCCTTTGCGTGTCGATGGCAATCCCTTGCATGAATTTATCCAGCAACGCACACCTTCAGGCGTTTGGGGCAAACCAGATCAATTACGTGGTGCAGCAGTATTTCTGGCGGCTGCGGCTTCGGATTTTGTCAACGGCCATATTCTTTATGTCGATGGCGGCATCCTTGCTACGATAGGCAAACCCAAAGAATAATATCGTTCCCATGAATAAGTATTTTGCGCTTGCCGTCGGCTTATGCTGCTTGGCCTGCAACCCTAACGATAACACGGTCTTGACGCTAAATGCACCTGCCGTTGGCCCACTCAAAAATGTCCCTGTCCTATTGTCTCGGGCTGAGTGTGAAGCATTGCTCGGCCCAATTGGGTCTAAAGAAGGGGTACTTTTTGCTAAAGGAGAGCTAAGACTCGATAGT
>JBGCFA010000322.1:0-6996 GCA_045106675.1 Bacteroidia bacterium | reverse complement strand
CTCAAAAGGTAAGAAAGGTGAGGTCTGCAACTTCCTTACAGAAATGATTTTTAAAACAATAGGAGTTTAGATTAGAATCGGGTTAGATGTTATGCTATTCTGAATAATAGTAAAACTATCATCGCCTTCAGGTCGTAATACCACCAAACCTATAATTACGACCTTATGAAAAGAGTATTGCAGATTTTTCTTGTTGGCGCTTGCCTCCTTAGTATGGTCAGTTGTGCTACCATCCGTCCCGGAGAAGCTGCCGTGAAGCAAACGTTCGGAAAGCTTCAGCCAAAGATATACGGAGGTGGATTAGTTGGTTATAACCCATTTGTCACTCGCTTAGTTAGAGTCCCTACTCAAACTGTTAATTTAGAGGTGAAACTTGCTTTGCCTTCTCAAGACGGTCTCAATATTGCCTCTGAAATATCTATTCTTTACCGCATTTTACCGGAGTTTGCTCCCTCGATCATCTCTAATATTGGGATGAATTATGAAACCACAGTGGTGCTGAGTGTCTTTCGTTCTGCCTCAGCAGATGTCTGCTCCCGTTTCCTTGCCAAAGATATGTACACTGCCAAGCGTGCCGAGATCGAAAGCGCGATCAAAGACCGTATGATGGAGCTTTTGGCTAAGCGAGGCTTCGAAATCGAAGCGGTACTGCTCAAAAGCATCGTCCTACCCACTGGCTTGGCTAGTGCCATCGAAGAAAAGCTGGAAGCTGAGCAAAGCGCTCAACGTATGGAGTTTGAGTTACAGCGTGAGCGTATGGAAGCTCAGCGCAAGATCATCGAAGCCGAAGGTGTACGCGACGCCCAATTGATCATCGAGCAAGGACTGAGTCCTAAGGTAGTGGAGTGGCGTAGCATTGAGGTTTTTGAGAAGCTGGCTACATCGCCGAACGCTAAGATCATTATCACTGATGGAAACTCTCCACTATTGATCGACTCTGAACCCCAAAGTGCGCCCGCAAGCCCTCAGCCTACTTCACGAACCACCGTTGACCGTACTCGCCGATAGTCAAGGCAAAACAGAACCTTTTCGTTACTCAATATTTCAATAGTGATGGGGGGAGACTGCTCTTAAATACTATTCCTTCTGCCCAGTATGAGTTTAGTTTCCTCCCTTTTTTAATCCCACTAAAAACCAATTAGATGATCCCACTCACTGATATTCGTACCAAAGTAGCCATCGCTCAAGGAGACGGCATCGGACCTGAAATCATGCGCGCTACGCGCAAAGTTCTCGAAGCAGCTGGCGCTCCGATTGATTGGGTAGATGTTGAGATGGGGGAGCAGGTCTATCTTGCAGGCCAAAATGCTGGGATTGCTCCTACTGCTTGGGACTTGATGCGTAAAGCTGGCATTTTACTCAAAGCACCAATGACGACGCCTCTCGGAGAAGGTTACAAAAGCCTCAATGTAACTTTGCGTAAGAGCCTTGGCTTGTTTGCCAATATCCGTCCAACTCAAGCTTATCATCCTTATGTCAGCACTCATTTTCCCAACTTGGACGTAGTGGTAGTACGCGAAAATGAGGAGGATCTCTATGCGGGTATCGAACACCAACAGACAGAGGATGTCGTACAGTGTCTCAAGTTGATCACTCGCCCTGGTTGTGAAAAGATCGTACGCTACGCTTTCGAATATGCTCGTCTCAATGGCCGTAAGAAGGTGACTTGTATGACGAAGAGCAACATCATGAAGCTCACCGATGGTCTATTTGCCAAGGTCTTTAAGGAGATTGCACCCGATTATCCTGAAATCCAGTCAGAGCATATGATCATTGATATTGGGACGGCTCGTTTGGCGACTGAGCCAGAAAACTTTGATGTCATCGTAACTACCAATCTATATGGAGATATCCTTTCAGACGTGGTTTCGCAAATTGCGGGCTCAGTCGGCTTAGCTGGCTCGGCCAATATCGGTCAAGAGTTTGCCATGTTCGAAGCGATTCATGGTAGCGCACCAGATATTGCAGGCCAAGGCATCGCCAATCCTTCAGGCTTATTACATGCGGCCATCTTGATGTTGCATCATTTAGGTTATGCTGCTATCGCAGAACGCATCCATGAAGCTTGGTTAGCTACCTTGGAGGCAGGCATCCATACGGCAGATATTTATCAGCCAGAGATTAGTCAGTCTAAAGTAGGAACCCAAGCGTTCGCCGAGGCGGTAATCGAAAGACTGCCAAAAGTGCTCCCTAGCAATGGTAATGAATCAATGACCACCAATAGTCCTAAGATTGAAATACCGCCTTATATCCGCCAAAGTCAGCGCAAAACCCTCGTCGGGATTGATGTCTTTGTCGATTGGAAGGGGACAGATCCCAAAGTGATTGGTCAAGCTCTCCAACTATTGGCTGGTCCACGTATGAAACTCAAGATGATCACCAACCGTGGAGTCAAAGTATATCCCAATGGACTACCGGAGACTTTTTGTACGGATCACTGGCGCTGTCGCTTTGTGAATGTGGAAGCTGATCTCACGCAAAAACAACCCGATTACCCAGTTTTACATTATGGGGAAGGCCTTGAGCTACTTCACAAATTGTATGCGCACAATTGGGAAGTGATCAAAACTGAAAATCTATATCTCTTTGACGGGAAAAGAGGCTTTTCGCTCGGTCAAGGGGAATAAAACTTATAATTGCTGTTCAAGATAGGGTCCTTATTTTTCCAATAGTACCCAAAAGAGGCTCACCTGATTGGTGAGTCTTTATTTTTTGGTGTGCCATGCATGCACAAGTTCTCTAGGGTGCAAGTCCCGAATGAGCCAAGACGGCATGGAATCGTTAGCGAAGGGCAAGGGTGTCTGCTGTGAAGCGGAATCTGAAGGAAGCCCGTAGCAAAAGTTGGTTTTGATGGACAAGAATCAGATATAAGGCGCAATCTCCTAGGTAATCTGGCGATAAACAGAGCGGCCCAATAGTCGTCCGTAATGGAGTAGCGTAAATCTGGCGAAATCAACGGAAAGAGCTTTTGCTTACCATGGGAGGTCTCTGTTCCGAGAGGATCAGAGAAGTCAGCCGAGGCCATAGTACCAGATGCTATAAGCATGTCGGGAAGGGCCGAATCTCTAAGGAACTGGGATTTTTTTTCACAGCTGTAAAAGTCATGCAAACCACAGACAACAAGTATAGGACTCAGATGAAACTGGCAGGATCAGTAGAATGGGTCCGCACTGGCTCAAATTGGCGAGGCGCTGAGGTACTCAGTGGTCCGAATCAAGCGAGGGTGGAGTGGTTTTCAGATTGTGAAAAGGAACGAAGTTCAAGTGCAGATTTGATGAAAGCGGTTAGCTCTCTCTCAAATCTAACCCGCGCCTGCCGTCGGGTGATCCGCAATGGTGGGCAGGGTGGTGTAGATGGGATGGGGATCGGAGAGTTGTCGGGGTGGCTGAACAGCAACTGGCGTCAACTCCAATTAGCACTTATCTCAGGCGATTATGTCCCTGATTCAGTCTGGGCCAAGTGATCTCAGAACTCAATGCCAAAGTGCGAGGCTGGCTTTACTACTTTCGCTATGCCCAGATGAAGAAGAAACTCCGGAATCTAATCAGTTGGCTACAACGAAAGCTAAGGTGCTATCGCCTCAAACAAACCAAAAGAGCCATTGGAACGATGCGCTTCTTACACCGCCAAGGAATACCCAAAAATCTGGCATGGACTACGGCGGCTAGCAGAAAGGGATGGTGGCGAAAAGCCAAAACCCCAGCAGCAAATGAAGCGATGGATAACAATTGGTTCGTCAAAGAGGGATTGATAGACTTCAACAAACTCTACATTAACTTACACCCACTTAGAGAAACCGCCCTGTACGAGAGTACGCAGGGTGGTGTGAGAGGACGATGAGGACGAATTTATTACAAAATAAATTTGCTCTCATCTCCTACTCGATTGGTGAATCACAGCAAAGTCGGGGAAATTATTACATCCATTTTTTATTTCGATAGATGAACATTTTATTTGGAAGTAATAACCGATGAGTTAAGCACACTTTCTTTCTTACAGTATTGGATAAACAACCCCTTAGGTACACCCTAATTGGGGGCTGATCTATATTATATTTTTTTAACCTATTAACTTTTTTATTATGGACGGATATATTGGCGAGGTCCGCATGTTTGCGGGAAACTTTGCACCTCTTAACTGGCATTTTTGTGATGGCTCTTTACTCAATATTAGCCAATATCAGGCTTTGTTCTCGATCATTGGGGTTAATTATGGGGGGGATGGACGTACTTCTATGGGCCTCCCTGATTTAAGAGGAGTATTTCCGATAGGCTTTGGTACTAATCGGATCAGTGGCATTACTTATCCTTTGGGACAACAAGGAGGTTCGACAAGCCGGACGATAACAGTTGCTAACCTCCCCGCTCATACGCATAATTTAAATGCAACTAATCAGGTCGGTAATACTTCTGATCCCACCAATGCGATTTTGGCGGATACTTCTGGTTTGGATAAAGAGTATGCCGGTGGAGTTGCACCTAACGTAAATATGTTAGGAAGTGCTATCGGGAATACAGGTGGAGGACAAAGTCTTGATATTACCCCACCTTTTCAATCCTTAAGTTTTATTATTTGTCTCGAAGGTCTTTATCCTTCCCGTTCATAAAGGCCACCGCATGAAAACAATAATGAAACCGATTTTATGCTTGCTTATCCTTTGCTCTCTGTCTGCCAAAAGTTTCTCACAAGTCAATATGCAGGGCTGTCAAAATGAATGGGGAACTACGACCTATGTGTTAAACAACACTGGTACAGTCAATGATGCTGGAACTATCCGCAATACCTATGAAACTACTCCCATAGATGCTTTACAAAGCTGCCTTGGTTTTGGCTTCGGTTACTGCGAGATGAGAATCCGATGGAGTATCAGTAATGTTCGTTGGGAAGTTGATTTAAATGATGGAGGGGGGAGTTTTTTCAATATTTATTTCAATACAAGTGCCTCTGTCCCCAACCCACCTAATCTAAGTTTGGGCTCTTGGGTTGAAAACACTGCTATTACTGGTAATAGTTGTACTACAGGGCTCACTATCATGTCAGGAGATGTGCAGAATTCAATCGTACTACCGGTGAGTTGGGCTTCTTTTGATGCACGCCTAATCGGAGAAACAGTTGAAGTCGAATGGGCGACTTATCAGGAACAAAATAGCCAAAGTTTTGAGGTAGAGCGTAGTCAAGATGCGACAAACTACGAATTGCTTGCTATTGTTCCTGCGCAAGGGAAAAGCGATTCTTTGCATCGTTATTTCTTCGCAGATACTGACCCTCTTGCCGGACAAAGTTACTATCGGATCAAGCAAATAGACCAAGATGGTCAATACACTTATTCGAAAGTCAGATCTATCATATTTGAAAACAAGAAGGTGTTATTTTCCCTCTTGGATGAGAGAAGCTTACAGATTCAATATCCTTTTGATGCAGGGGCAAAAGTAAGACTACTGGACATCAAAGGAACTGTACATCAAAAACAGCTGCTTTATGAAGCTCAATCTAAGATAGAACTTGATCTCAGTACCTTAATAGGAGGGGTCTACATTATAGAGATCCAAAACGGGAAGGAGCGAATTTTTAAGAAATGGATTAAGTATTAAAATCAATAGGGCCGCAAAATTTTGCGGCCCTATTGATTCAATATGTTATTTTGGGACTATACTTTCACTGTCCAGCCAAAAGTATCGTCTCCGATACCAAACTTGATGTCGGCTAAGCGCTTACCTACCCAAGGACCGACTTTGCGTTCCGCTACTGGCGGTAAAATCATATCAGCACCATTGAAGCCAATGCGAGCGATATGCGAAACTGTAGCGGCAGTACCTGCGCCAAAAGCTTCTTGCAGACGTCCTTCGCGATGGGCCGCTTGTATCTCATAGATAGAGATTGGGCGCTCTTCGATACGATAGCCGTTACTCTTGAGTAATTTGATCAAACTTGCACGCGTGATCCCTTGCAGGATTGTACCAGTTAGATTAGGAGTTACGACTACACCATCTATCACAAAGAAGATGTTCATTGTACCGCACTCCTCGATATAGGAACTTTCTTTGGCGTCGAGCCAAAGAACATTATTGTAGCCTCGGTCTTTGGCGAGTTTATCAGGGTACATAGCAGCGCCATAGTTACCTGCCACTTTTGCACTGCCCGTTCCACCGATGGTGGCTCTCACAAACTCAGGGCTCACTAGTAAGCTAACTGGTTCAGGATAATAAGCTCCTACAGGTCCAGTGAAAATGCAAAGCAAATAATTATCGGAAGCTTTGACGCCGATATACTCATCGGTCGCAAAATATAGCGGGCGAATATAAAGTGCACCTTGCTCCTGAGTCGGTACCCAATCGCTGTCCATCGCAATGAGTTGCTTGAGACCATCCATGAAAATTTCTTCAGGGACTTGAGGCATGCACATCCGCGCGGCAGAGTAATTGAGACGTTTGAAATTCTCTTCTGGACGAAACAACAATACCTCTCCTGTTGGGCTACGGTGAGCCTTCATACCTTCAAATATCGATTGGCCATAGTTCAAGGCTGACACAGAAGGATGAATCGGTAAAGCTTGATAAGGCATGATCTCAGCCTGCTGCCAACTACCATTTTCATAGCGAGCAACGAGCATATGGTCCGAAAATACGCGGCCAAAAGGAACATTATCCATATCCACCTCAGGCAAGCGAGAGGCTGCAACTGGGCTGACTTTTATAGCAGATGTCATCGTGTTTTGCATCATAAAATATAGTTAGGGGCGAAAATATTAGGAGGACAAAGGTACGAAATTTATGACAAATTTGTGGTTTGCCTAACGATTGTTAGCTTCTTTTTGTGAGCTGAATACGCCTCTAGGGCATATACAGCATCAATCTGTATAAAAAGAGCTACTGTAATCCTTGCCTTTATACTTGAGAATGTATTTGTATCGTTTACCGGAATCCAAAGGTTTGAGCGGTACTGAGATGAAATCCAGTCCAATGCGATCGGTTACTTTGCCTTTGATCCATATCTTTT
>JBGCFA010000321.1:0-8199 GCA_045106675.1 Bacteroidia bacterium | reverse complement strand
CATAAAAATCCAGAATAAATGGTAAGATATTGGTTCTCAACGGTCTTAATTTTGGACTCAATGGTATTATGGGGATAGGCAGAGCTTTTGTTGGTAGTGCTCACCTCCTGTTTTTGGTCTTAAAATTGAAAATCCTAAGGCCAAAGCAGTCAAAAGTATTTTCTTTCCAGGCTCAATGGATGACTCTTTTTTCATTAAAGCCCCATTGAAAGGGTAAAATTCTAGATAGAAACGTTCCGCGAAGCGGTGATCAAAATAGATTATGATAAGATTTCTAGTTGGGTTAGGATAAATATTAGGGCTCGGACTAGGATTTGATCTCTAATATTAGTGATGCTTTTTGCCTGATGGAGACTTGAGTGTCTCCAAATTTATTAGTTACTGACTCTCCATCGAGATGAATGATCGCAACGTTCTCAAGGAGGAAAAGCAAAGTTTGTCGTCAATCATGATAGTCATGATACGGACAATCTCTCTATCGTCGCTTAGCTCCTGTTGAAAGTTAAGGGCCAAAGCCACGCCAAGCTTGCCTTTGGAGAACCCATCTTTGATGAGAATTATCATATTTCCTCCTTTGATCCCAAGTCAACTGGAGGAAGAGTTTGCGGTTATGGAGTTCGAGTCTACTAGTATAGGATCATAAGTAATCGGAAACTCGAGTCCATAGATACTGTCTGCTTGAAGAGAATCGCAAATTGGGGAAAGTAGAAATCGAAGACGACTACTACGAACTCGGCAAGCGAGCAATGATCCTCAAAATATATTATGAACAAGATGATCGAGATGGTTTAGAGGATCAGGTCCGATCCTTTAGGGCCTACCTATCTCGCAATAAGAACATTTCGGAATACCAAAGGCGGGCTCACGCAGGATTGATACGCTTTTGCCAGCGTTTAGCGAAGCTAGGGGCACAACATACAGCTTTGAGTCAAAAAAAATTCCGTCAAAGCCTAGAAGCTTTGACGGAACAAATTGAAAACACTCAACAAATCACCAATCGAGATTGGATGATGACTCAGTGTGAGTGCCTATTTTAATGCTCAACGAGGAGCTTTGGCTTCAACTCAGTATTCCCTAGGATACGGATTTTCTCACGTCCCTCGGTTAGGTCGCGGGTCATATTACGAGTGTCGATCACATGACGTGCATGCTTTACTATATAAGGTATATCAAATTCGTCGTGATCGGTTACCATTACTACAGCTTGATAACTGGCAATGTTTTCGGGAGTAAGTTCAACCGAATACATTTCACGGCCAGCAGTACGATACTCTGGAGCCCATGGATCAGTATAATCGATAAACTCTACCCCTTCTTCGATTAGACGGTGAATGATCGCCTCAGAAGGAGAATGTCTTAAATCTTTAACGTTCTTCTTGAAGCTAACACCTAAAATCAGAACGCGAGCGTCTTTGAGGGCAATTGGCTGACGTGCGATCTCCTGCATCACGAGATTGCTCACGTGGTAAGGCATACTCTCGTTAACGTTCGCGGCTAGCGTGATAAACTTAGTCTCAAAATCATACTCACGCGCTAACCAAGATAGATAGTAAGGATCGATCGGGATACAGTGTCCCCCAACGCCAGGTCCGGGAGTAAACTTCATATAGCCAAAAGGCTTGGTGCCTGCAGCTTCGATCACTTCCCATACATCAATACCTCCAATGCGCTCACACAATAAAGCAAGTTCATTGACGAGGGCTATGTTGACGGAACGGAATATGTTTTCTAGTAGCTTTTCGAGTTCTGCTACTTTAGGATTATTGACGAGATATACTTTCTCTACAATCTGATGGTTTGCTAAAGAAGCTAAGATTGCACTTTCTTCGTCTATTCCCCCTACTACGATAGGAGTATTAACAGTATTGAAGACTTTGTTACCGGGATCAACACGTTCAGGGCTAAAGGCGATGAAATAATCTGTTCCGGGACGGAGCCCACTCTTATTTAGCTCTGGTATCAGATGGTCCTCTGTAGTGCCCGGAAAAGTTGTACTCTTGAGAATAACAAGTTGTCCGGCGGACAATACTTCAGACACTCCCTGACCAGAACTGATGATATAACTAATATCGGGGTCTTTATTGGCATTGAAAGGGGTCGGAACTGCAATAAATATTACATCGGCTTCTGATAAAGTTTGATAATCTGTAGAAGCACGCAGCAAGCCTTTTGCCACAGCATCAGCAACTTCATCATCATTGAGATCTTCAATGAAGTTCTCACCTCGGCTTAACATATCCACTTTTTCAGCGGAAACATCAACGCCAATACATTGAAAGCCTTTTTTACAATATTCAAGGGCAATAGGCATACCTACATACCCAAGTCCTACGATGCCAATAACGGCAGATTTATTTTCAAGGCGGTCGGCGAGGATTCGCCCATTTGCGCTCAGCTGCCCAATGAGGGAGCGTTCAAACAATTTCATAAAACTAGGTTTCAGCTAAGGTTGTTATTAGAAAACGATGCAAATAAACATGTTTTCGTAAAAGTCTGATATCGTTTATCCTAAAAACTTAACACTTAATAAGGTAATGTCATCATCTGCAGGCTGCTCTCCGGCATGGACTTGTAAAGCACCTTGTATTCCAGCGACAATGCCTTTGGCGTCACGATCATGCAGTGATTTGACAAGTTCGGGGATTGCCTCTGATCCAAACATATGCCCGTGGTCATCTCGTTGGTCAGGCAATCCATCAGTGTACATAAATAATACATCTCCAACGGCAAAAACCACCTTGGTTGAGACAATCGGCAGATCAGGTAATAGTCCGAGGAAGGTACAACCACTTTCAAGCATTTGTATATGCTCATTATGGATCAAGATTGGGTAATCATGCCCTGCATTAACATATTGTAAGATCCCATTTTCCTTATCGACTAAGGCCAGAAACAGTGTTACAAATTTCTCTCCTTTAGTGATCCGGTAGAGAATGTGGTTTAATTCATGGACAATTTCCTCTGGATCATCGTACTGAGCACATAAGGCTCGTAGATTGGCTTGCAGGTTAGACATAAGTAAAGCCGCACCAATTCCCTTACCGGAAACGTCAGCGATACAAATGAAGGTTTGGCCTCTGCCTTTTTTGATCACGTCATAAAAATCCCCCCCCACTCCGTGATGGGCCATGTTCATGCCATAAACATCCAACTCTTTAAAGCGGCTAAAATCCGATATGAGCATTTGCTTTTGGATCGTACCAGCAACTTCTAATTCTTTGCGCAAAAACTCTTGCGCCATTTTCTCTTGGAAGAGTTGTTTGTTTTGAATGGCAACTGATAAGATGTTGCCAAGGGTTTCTATAAAGATGAGATCATTTTGGGCTTCTACTTCAGAGTCCGCAAAATCAGCGATCAAAAAGAAGGCTCGAGCATGATCTCGGTGTGTGATCGGAACTATATATTCAACTTTGAGTTCGGCGAGTTGAGGAGTAGTTTCTTCAGCAACAGGAGTAATCTTTTCTTGGAAGGCAAACATCTCCTGCATGGCTTCCAGACTTAATGGAGAGAATCCTTGCCGTAAGCCTTCTTCCCAATTATCACCGGATTCATAGAAGAAGGCCATCTTGTGTACACCCAGCTGGCCCAAAAGCACATATTTGGCTATTCGGCAGAGCGAATCAATTTGTAAATCTTCTTGATTAATGGTACGGAGCACGTCCAGTAAGGCGTTTGCCTCAAGACGTTTTAATTCCAGTAATTTGGAAGGGTCAGTAGTGTTGTAAGCATTTTCTCTACCTCGAGAAAATGGTTTATTGCGTGCTCCCATGCGCCTAATTCAACTTCACATCTAAGGCGTCCCGCAGACCAATACCTATCAAATTGATGGATACAACTAGCAGGATCAACGCCAGTCCGGGAAAGAAAGCTAGCCACTTCCCGTTTTCGAATACAATATACGTATATCCCTCGTAAATCATTCGGCCCCATGTAGGAATGGGCACTTCTACCCCTATCCCCAAAAAGCTAAGACCAGACTCAATCAATACCGCCGAACCAAAACTGGCTACCGCTACTACGATAATAGGGCTCAAAACATTAGGTAAGACGTGACGAAACATGATACGGGGATGCTTGAAACCTAAAGCGCCCGCTGCTTCGGCAAAGGCTTGTTCTCGTACACTCAAGATTTGTCCTCTTACGATACGAGCGACTTCTACCCACATACTCACTCCGATAGCCAAAAAAAGCTGCCAAAACCCCTTCTCCAAAACAAATACAATTGCTAAGGCTAATAATAGAGTCGGGATAGACCACATCACGGAGACTAGCCACATAATCACAGTATCGACCCAACCACCAAAATATCCAGCCATAGTCCCCAAGACAATCCCTATAAATAGGCTAATTAGAACAGACATAATCCCGATGGAGAGGCTAATTCGTGTACCTAACAATATGCGGCTCAGTAAGTCTCTACCATAATTGTCTGTACCGAGCCAATAATGACGCACTTCTACAAAGTCCTCGAAAAATTGCTGCCTAGATATCTTGTCATCTACCGCAAAGTCTGCCAATGCTTTTCGATCACTAGCCCCAGATAGGGCGATATATTCGACATAGCCGTTATTGAGCTCGATACTAAGCGTGTCTTGTAGGACAATAGGCAAGTAAGCCTGCTCTACTCCAAGCCAGCGTTCCCCGATGGAGGGGTCAAAATCTGCTCCCGGCAATGGCACTAGCATCATCACTCCTTCAGAACCGGGGCTTAATTTTGCCAGTTCTAAGGCTTGAAAGTTGGCATGCCTAGTATCATCAGCTACGATCCAATAGCCCAGCAATGCTACCAGAACACAGATGCCGATATAGACCAACCCAAACATTGCGGGTAAGTTTCTTCGATATTTGCGCCAAGCGAGCTGATTGGGGGTCATTTTTTGTTTTTATGTAGCCCGCAGTTTACAAAGCGCGGGTACCTTGAGTAGAGTTGAGGTTCGGCTGTGTTTCAAGCTTCGAATTTCCTACTCCGGACTACAGACTATTACTTAAATCCATTATGCTTTAAAAGCCCGTCTTTGGTGGCTAAATAGGAATAATCTTCAAGATGGTCGGTATCAAAGATGTTGGTCCGTCGGAAGTCGCCTTCTTCGAGATTAAACATCATCACTTGTATCCAACCGCGATCGATCATCGTGCGGAGTTCGTTTATCACGATGGTTCGAGGTTGTTCGGCCTCTTCGAGAACGTGTTCAAAGCGTTCTACGAAGTAGAGCGAATCTAATATCTGAAACTGTATGTCTGTGAGTTCTTCGTTCATTTTACGCTACGTCCTTTCCATTCATATCGAGAAACTATATTGCCGGCCAGTCCAATCCAGAGCACATAAGGAGTGTAAAGCAGCTCCAAAAGGAACAATGACCTAAGCAAGGGCAATTTAGAAAAAAATGCGGCAGCCTGTCTCATGAGATAATAATCGATCAGCGTTTTTAGGCAAAAAACCAGTAAATAAATGCCCCAAGCCAGCGGTTGCCAAAATCCATAAATCAGCAGCAACGGAAAACTCCAAAAACCTAGGTAGGAAAGCAATTGCACAACATTAACCCAACGATTTTGATAGGCTCTCGCTTTGCTGACCCAACGTAGCCTTTGTGCCTTGAGGGCGGGCCAACTATTTTGGACCGCTGTCTGCACGATGGCTTCAGGATATTTGGCGAAGTGGACTTGGCCAGGAAAAGCTTGGTGGATTTTATGCAACAAAAACTCATCGTCGCCTGAAGCTACCCCATCCACATCCTGAAAACCTCCCACTGCCTCAAAAGCACGTTTGCGGTAGGCCAAATTAGCGCCATTGGCCATATTGGGTTGTCCCGCGTGTAGAGAACCCGCTCCCAAGGCGACTAAACCCATAGATTCGAGAGATTGAAGCCGCTGCAACCAATGTGAAGTATGGCTAAGGTGTACAGGCCCAGAAACCAGCATTGTATCTGCGTCAAATTGTTGAGCCATAGTAGCTAGCCATTCCGTAGGGACGATGCAGTCGGCATCAGTTTGGAGGATAATTTCCCCTTGGGAACGCTCAATTGCGTAGGCCAAAGCGGCCTTTTTATATGCATTGCGTTCCCCAGAGGGTAAATCTAAAACCGAGAGTTGCGGGTAGCGCCCTTGCAGGGAACGCGCGAGCGAAGCAGTCTCATCAGTCGAATGATCATTGATTAGTAGCACTTCAAAGCGCTCGGAAGGATATGTTTGCTGCAATACTGATTCTAAGCAAGCGATGATTCCATCAGCTTCATTGCGGGCAGGGATCACGACACTGATATAGGGAGATGGAGTCTGCGGCCGTGCCGAACGCTCAATTTGGGCGAAATGCCAAGCAGACCTAAGCACAAAAGCCAGATAAAAAGCCAGACTAGAAAGTGTCAGCAAAAGCAGGATCGACATCTAAGCGCGGATTCGGTACACAAACACCAAGCCTAAGAGGGAAGGCAAGATAAGATTACAAATATAGAGCAAAAAGGTGCTTCCCACGATAGTAAATGCTGCTACCCCAAATCCTCCCATCAGCCAAAGGGCGACTGATTCGCGCACGCCAAGCTCTGTCAATGCGATAGAAGGCAATAAAGATTTGAGCAAAAAGCATAAGCCAACCAAGGCCAAGGCCAGCAATATGCTCCCCTCGTAGCCAAAGGCGTACAATAGGAGTAAATACTGAGTCGTGAAAACGGCATAGCGGAATAGGGCTAATCCTAAAGCTTGCAGGATTTGGTGGGTTTCTAAACTAAGCAGAGCGGCGTGGATGCGTTGCACGAAGGGCAAATCCCAGCGATCGATCCTAAAAAGGCTCAACCAGCGCTGTGGATTGAGAAGTATCAGTCCAAACAAGCCTACGCATAAAATTAAAGCGGCTCCTATCGTAGAAGCGAGCGGGATATTGATATCAATTAGATGGGAGAGTTCGGCACGGCCGTAAAACCAAAGGCCAAAACAACTGAGCGTCCCCACCAGCAAAGTAGCCATCATTTGTAGCAAACGATTGACTAAGGTGTGCGTTCCCGCTTCTAAGCGAAATCCCTCAGGCAAACTCATCACCCTTCCGGCATATTCACCGATACGATTGGGAGTGAAAATACCAGTGGCCATACCCGCTAAGACTGCTTTGAAAAGTTGAGAGAATTTGACTTCTGGGTAATAATGGCGGATTAGACACTGCCACTTTCGGGTTTCTAGACCAAGGTTAATCGGGATCAGGAAAATCGTCAGTAGCACACATGCTTGCTGCCAGAGCGTATCGGGCAGGTGTTGACGCCAATCTTGCCAATTCTCCTGCTGGAGGCGATGATAGACAAATCCGAGTACAGAAAGTGTAATTAATAATTGTACGAGCCGCAACCACAAAGGGCGCGTATCGGTACGCAGAGATTGATATAGGCGAATGGCAAAGGCTTTCATCCTCTCCAAAGGTAGGGGGAATCGGCACATTATGCGTATCTTTTTGGGGTAAATCTAACCTCCAATATGGCACAACGCATCATCATGGGCATAGATCCCGGCACAAACGTCACTGGCTACGGTATCATCGTAGGCAAAGGCAAGCAGATGGAAGTGATTGTAGCAGGGGTGATACAACTTGGCCGTAGTAGTACAGACCATCCGGCTAAGCTCAAAAAGATCTATGATCGTGTGAGCAGTTTGATCAAGGAGTTTCGCCCACAGGAGTTGGCCTTGGAGGCGCCGTTTTATGGCAAAAACGTCCAGTCAATGCTCAAATTAGGACGAGCTCAAGGAGTTGCCATGGCAGCAGGCTTGAGCTTTGATCTACCGGTATTTGAATATGCTCCTAAAAAGGTCAAAATGGCGGTCACCGGACAAGGAGGAGCAAGCAAGGAACAAGTAGCTGGTATGCTCAAGCAAATCCTAAATTTTGAGGTACATGATCTTCCCCTTGATGCTACTGATGGATTGGCCGTAGCCGTTTGTCATTTTTTCCAGGGCATCAATAGCAAAACTGGGACTCAGCACAAAAACTGGGATTCCTTTGTAAAGGCAAATCCGAATAAGTTGAAGAAACGGTAAGCAGCGGCTCATCTAATCATTGACTTGAATCTCCGTACTGTATTTTATTTCCTTCATCACCATAAAGCTCTCTACTCGACCAATATTGTCGAGGGTCGCTAATTGTTCAGAAATGAATAATTGGTAAGAGGTCATATCCTTTACAATGACTTTTAATAAATAGTCAAAGCCGCCTGCTATATGGGA
>JBGCFA010000320.1:0-6938 GCA_045106675.1 Bacteroidia bacterium | reverse complement strand
GTTTGGTCTCAGCAGAACCAAAAACGATTGGTACATCATTGAAGGGGGCAATCCGTTCTCTGATTTCGTTTTCAAAATCTCTAGCCGTATTAGTCGATTTGGGAACCAAATCCCATTTGTTGACCATAATGACTACCCCTTTACGCTGTTTGGCTAGTAAACCAAATACTGCAACATCTTGCGCCTCTATGCCCAGACTTGCGTCAATCAATAATATGCCAACATGGCAATCTTCTATCGCTCGCACAGTCCGGAGCGTTGAGTAAAACTCTATATTCTCTTTTACTTTGGCTTTTTTGCGCAGGCCAGCAGTATCAATCAAAATGATATCCTTCCCAAAAGCATTGTAGCGTGTGTCAACACTATCTCTCGTCGTTCCTGCGATTGGGGTTACGATATTGGCTTCCTTGCCTACTAAAGAATTTACCAGACTGGATTTTCCGACATTGGGACGTCCTACGATCGCAAAACGTGGCACTCCCGCTTCTTCCTCTCTTTCTATTTCTTCGGGTAAGTGTTCAATAACCAAGTCCAATAACTCTCCAGTACCCCCGCCATTAGCGGCAGAAATCCCGACCAAATCTTCGAGTCCAAGCTCATAAAATTCGTAAAGATCATCTTTTTGATTCGTCGAATCGACTTTGTTTGCTACTAAGATTACTTTCTTCGGACTGCGCATTACCAACTTGGCAAACTCTTCATCAAGAGGAAGTATTCCGGCACGGGCGTCCACTACAAAAAGGAGCAAATCTGCCTCTTCCATCGCAATGTGTACTTGCTCACGAATACCTGCCTCGAAGACATCAACAGAATCTGGTACATAACCACCTGTATCAATGATCGTAAAGGTTTGGCCGATCCAATCGACTTCCCCATAGTTACGATCTCTGGTCACCCCGCTCATATCGTGCACAATCGCTTGCCGTGCTTCGACTAAGCGGTTAAAAAGAGTGGATTTGCCCACATTCGGGCGGCCTATAATAGCGACAATTCTGCTCATAGAGATCAAAAATTTGGGCACGCAAAGTTACGTGCAAATTATCGCTTTAACAATTGAGACTAAAGGATTTAGGAGTCTCCTAAAGAATAATGCCTGATTTTTTGAAATAGGAGGGTCGGATCAAATGGTTTGCCGATCAAATCACTCATGCCTACTTCTTGAATACTTTGCATCGATTCATCTAATATCGAAGCAGTCAAAGCAATAATTGGAATGTTTTGATATGCTTTTTGTTCTGAAGAACGGATTTTTCGTGTGGCTTCAATCCCATCCATATCAGGCATTTGAATGTCCATCAAGATTAGATTATAATCGCTTTTTTCTAATAACTCCAGGACCTCTCGTCCATCATTTGCCACTTCGTATTCAATATCCCATTTCTGTAAAAACTTGCCGCAAACGATTTGATTGATTCGGTTATCTTCCGCCAATAATACCCTGATGCCTTTGAGGCTCCCTATATTTTCTATGGCAGATAAAGGTTTGGCCGACTGCGTGGAACGCTTGATTTTGCCTTCTTCTAGTTTAAGGTGGAAATAAAAGTTGCTTCCTTCTCCTTCCGTGCTTTTGAGTTTGATACTACTATCCATCAACTCTAAGAGATTCTTAGTGATAGATAAGCCTAAGCCTGTTCCACCATAGTTGCGGGTAATATCAACATTGCTTTGAGAGAACTGCTCAAATATGACAGCCTGCTTCTCCGCTGGAATTCCAATCCCAGTATCAATTACTTCAAAAAATATATTAGCCTCTGCTCCTTGACTGATTCGTAAACTCACCATGCCCTTTTCTGTGAACTTGACAGCATTGCCTAGTAGATTGGTCAGTATCTGGCCAATCCGCACCGGATCGCCCATATAATAGGCATTGAGATCTTCAGCATATTCATGTCTAATCTCTATCCCTTTATCACTAGCTCGTACCCCTATGGTTTGCACGATGCCCTTGCTGAGTTCTTGTAAATTGAAAGCGATATGTTCCAACTCCATTTTGCCAGCACTGATTTTGCTGAAATCAAGGATGTCATTGATCAATGTGAGTAGGTTGTTGCCCGAAAATTGTAAGGTCTTTAAATATTCAACTTGGCATGGCTTGGGGTTTTCATCCAATAACAAATGCGTCATGCCTACTACCGCATTCATTGGGGTACGGATCTCATGACTCATGATTGAAAGAAATTCTGCCTTTGACCGAGTTGCCTCTTCCGCTTCCAATTTGGCGATCTGAAGTGCTTCGGTCCTTCTTTCCAGATTTCGTTGAATTAGCTTTTGTTCCCTATGCAACTTTAACCTTAGGATGATAAAGATCAAGGTTAAGAGCAGCCCTATAACAATCATGCTAATGATGATCTGCTGTTGCTTAATCAGTTTTGCTTGAATCTCCTGTTGCTGACGCAAGCTATTATTTTCGATGGCTTGCTGTTTGATGGTGCTGTTAAAGCGCATCGACTCAAGCTTGCGGATATTTTGCAGATTGATCAGACTATCGGAATAAAGCAAATATTCCTCTTGGTATTGATAGGCTTGTTGGATGTCTTGCTTTTGGTAACTGAGATTTTTTTGTAGCTCGGTTACCCGAACGAGAGACTTAAGATTCTTGATTTTTTTGGCTAGAGTATAAGCCTTGTCTGCAAATTTGGTGGCGAGTTCGATTCGATTGCTGGACAAATTGTTTTGCCCCATCATGATCAGAGATTCTAGATAAAACTTATTGGGACTAACATCTGCCATTAAGGGCTCGATCAAACTCAAAAAGGAATCACTTTTGGCGATATTATTTTTCTTCTGATACTGAAGTGCAAATTCATTGAGCATGAGCATTTGCCCGGTAGCATGCTGAGAGTGCTGGTATGATTCCAAGGCCATTGTTAAAAGAGGATTAGCCTCTTCGTATTGCCCAAGACGATTATAGGCGACTCCTACATTTCCTTGATAAAGGGCCAGAACGCCAGGAGATAGCTTACGTTTCTTGGCTATTTCTACGGATTTTTGGAAATACTCAAAGGCCAATTCAAAGTCTTCTTGGTCGAGATAAATCAGGGCAATATTATTAGGGATAGAGGCCACCGTATTATTGGATGGGAGACGATAACGCGTGCTGATACTTTCGGCTTGCAGATAGTGAGCCAGCGCCTTGGTAAACTCTCCTTTATGTTGATAGTAAAAGCCATATGCCGAATGCAATCGAAGCCTTGCCAAGGCTTTTGCGGCATCATCTGCTTCTGAATCCGCTCCTATGATGCTGAATCCTTGATCAATGTTTTGTTTGGCGGAGGCCAGCTCTCCCAACTGTATCCTCATATATGCCTCCAAGAAATAGGTGTCTGCTAATAAGGCATCTGCGTCTAGCGCTTTTTCTGCATGGGTACGGGCTGCTTGCAATACGATCAAGGCAGAATCTATATGGCCATTAAACGTTAAGTTTTTTGCCAATAATGAAAGATGCTTCCCCCATTTTACATCGCTAGGATTGGCAGTAATAAGAGCTTTACTCTTTTCAAAATACTTTTGAGTGGAATCTAGATTCGTCTCCAAAAAGCTTTCAAGCAATTGCAGATTGATCTCAAACCTTACATCAGGAGTGGGGGCTAAGCGTTCCGCAGAGCGGAGAGAATCCAGATTGATCGAAAATAGAAGAGAACTGTTTGCAAGAATGAAGCAAAGCAAATAAAAGCGTTTCAGCAGCATATGGGTGGTTTGTGTCTGACTATAAGGTCAACCACTCAAACGCCAAAAACAAAGCAAAGCAGATTCAAATATTACCAGCCTTGGGGCTATTGGTAGCCAAAGCCGCGTAGATGGAAATCACTATCCTTCCAGCCTTCTGAAACTTTTACATACAATTGTAGATATACCGAACCAGCAAGGAACTTTTCGATGTCTTGGCGTGCCATCGTCCCGATTTTTTTGAGATTTTTGGCTCCCTTACCAATCACCATTCCTTTGTGTTGCTTGGTGGTGACGTGAATCGTCGCATCGATCTTGATTTGGTCGTCGTTTTCTTCGAAGGCATCGATTACTACCTCAGTACTGTAAGGCAACTCTTGGTGCATGAGCAAAAAGATTTTTTCACGAATCATCTCTGCTACAAAAAATCGTTCTGGGCGATCCGATACTTGATCCTTGTCAAAGTAGGCAGGACCTTCTGGGATATATTTGAGCGTAAGTTCTTTGAGTTTTTCGACATTTGTACCTTTGAGAGCAGATATCGGTATCGCTTCCACAAAATCTACCTTGGCCGCCATTTCCTCCATGCGCTTAAAGACTTTTTCTTGAGGCACGGCGTCCATTTTGTTGAGGACGAGGATTTTAGGAATTTCTGTTTTCTCCGCCAGTTCAACGATATGGGTCTCTGGAAAACTTTCATCTACCGCGATGATGAGCAAAATCAAGTCTGCATCTTCAAGCGATTGGTTGATACTCCCCATCATGCGCTCTTGCAATTTGTAGCGAGGCCGAATCAAACCAGGAGTATCGGAATAAACGATTTGGTGATCGTCGCTACTGTCAATGCCAAAGATGCGATGACGAGTCGTTTGAGCCGTAGGAGTGGTGATCACTAATTTACGGTCCAGTATTTGGTTCAATAAGGTAGATTTGCCAGCATTGGGCTTGCCGATGATGCTAACGAATCCAGACTGATGAGGAACTTTATTCAAAATTTCGGTTTTTTTATTGACTAGAGTTGCAAAAGTAACTTAATTCCCTTAACTATGCACTCCCATTACGGGGAAACGTTCTTCAAACATAGCAAAATTAACGACTGATGTCCCGCTGGGGATTCACTTATGGACATGAGAATCGTTTAAAAATATATTGCGGGGTGGAGCAGTTGGTAGCTCGTCGGGCTCATAACCCGAAGGTCACTGGTTCGAGTCCAGTCCCCGCTACTCGGCAAAAAGTCTGTATCAATTTGATGCAGACTTTTTTGCATTTACACCTTTTCCTTCCGCTTCACGGAACGCCCATTTCGAACGAGCGCCGCGACGGGAAATCTCAAACTGCTTTCTTGCTTCGCAGAACGTCTTGCAATAAGATTCTTTGACTCCGCTCAGAGCGACATATTGTTTTAAACTCTTTTCCAAGGGAGAGGATAGTCCTTTTGAACCAGTCAAGCGTTCCGCGCAGCGGTAAAAAAAAACTCCAGATACCGGATATGTCGCGCTCAAATTCTGGATGACATTGTCAATTTCAAGAAGCGTTCCGCGCAGCGAAAAGAAAATATCCCCACTTATTCAACTGTTGATTTGTGAATCTCGATTTCTATGGTCCTTCTGTTTTTCTCGGGCATGCTGCGGAATACATAATCCCAGAGAGGGGAACTTACGCCAAAGGCTCTATCGTGCTGTTGATAATGATGAATGCTGTGGTGTCGCCACCAGAAATTATATTTTTTGGGTGCTTTGTATTGGTGGGTGGCATAATGAATCATGGTATAAGTGCCATAGCCGAAAAAAAAGCCTGCGCTGAAGGCAAGGGCGAACTTTCCCATGATCAGATAAAGCAACCCATAAAGCAAGGAGAGTATTATGATGGAGGGCAACGGAGGTATTACTGTCTTTGATTTATCATTGGGGTAGCTATGATGGACTCCATGCAAAATGTAATGTAAGCCACTATGATAGCTGCCATCTACTTTGTCGTGGTACACATAGCGATGCAGTAGATATTCTGTCAGAGTCCAACTAATAATTCCTGCACCGAAAAGTGCGATAATCGTCAGTATTGACAAGCCATAGTCGAAATAGGAAGAATAAATCAAAAAGGCCCCGGCAATTGCATAAATGACAAATATTAGCACCGGATTGGACCAAATCATCTTGTTCAAAAACTTGTTCTTGAACATGTCGGGGGCCTTCTCATTGGGATGAACAATGGCTTTCATGCTTTCATGGGTTAGAGGATTGGGCTATAAGTGCTGCCATAGAAATTAGTAGCGACCTGTTTCATAGGTCGCTACTGAATTAATTTTTACACATCACAAATCTTCACTGCTGCCGATAGTGAAGCCAATGCATCTTCATTCTTGGGCACAAACTCCTGCGCCACAAAACCGCTAAAGCCTGTTTCAACAATCGCCTGCATGACTGCTGGATAATAGATCTCTTGGGTTTCATCGATTTCATTGCGACCGGGATTACCGCCTGTGTGGTAGTGATCGATATAAGTATGGTAGTCGCGGATATTGCGGATGATGTCTCCTTCCATGATCTGCATATGATAGATGTCATATAGCAATCTGAAATTATCAGAGCCCACTTTTTTGACGAGTTGTACTCCCCAAGGCGTCTTGTCGCACATATAGTCAGGGTGGTTGACCTTACTATTGAGGAGCTCCATGATGATAGTAATATTGTGCTTCTCGGCTAGCTTGATGATTGGATCAAGACCTACTGCACAGTTTTCTAGTCCCACTTGATCATCCATGCCGTTGCGATTACCCGAAAAACAAATGATCCGCTTGAGCCCTGCGTCTTGGGCCTTTGGGATCAACTCGGTATAGTCTTTTAGCAACTGAGCGTGATTGGCAGGGTCGTTGAATCCTTTGGGAATACCCAATGAACTCCCAAAAGACATAGAGCATTCTAGACCGTATTTGGCGGGAATATGCCATTCATCAGGATTGAGCAGATCAATAGCTTTCATGCCCATCTCAGAAGCAGCTTTGGCAAGGTCCTCAGTCGGGATATCTTTGTAACACCAACGGCATACGCTATGATTGATGTTGCCTTTGAGAGTAGTAGCTTGATCCATATTCGGATTCTTTTTTTCGGTTGCCTGGCCATCAGCGCAGCCTGCACCCATCAGGATGGCGGCAGTACCCGTTGCCATGGTTTTGAGGGCTTGTTTTCGATTCATTTTTGAAGAAGACATAGGAGTAGTTTTAGTTGACAGAAGTTGGCGAAAAAAAACAATAATTGGAAAAATACCCTACCTTC
>JBGCFA010000032.1:0-18388 GCA_045106675.1 Bacteroidia bacterium | reverse complement strand
TAGTCATTTCGGTATTTGGATCAAGCATAGCTCAACGAGGGCCCAATCCTTTTTCTTCGATGATATCTATATCGGTCCCGAAATACTAGACACCATGCCTCCATTACCGCTTAGTGTCAGTGTATTGTCATTAGACGAATTAAGCGTGGCGTTCTCCGAAGGAGTAGATCCTAGCACTGCTCAAAATCCTACTAACTATAGCCTAGATCAAGGCTTGGGAAGTCCAGTCAGTGCGAATATTGACGTCAATGACGCGAAGCTTGTGAATTTGAGTTTTGGCAATGCTTTTACCAATAATACCAATTACATCCTGACCGTCAGTGATATAGCAGACTTTAGCGGCAATGCGATGCCCCAAGCGGTGGATTTAGTTTTTAGCTATATCGTAGCTGAAACCCCTATCAAAGGCGAGGTCGTCTTCAATGAAGTCTTGCCTGATCCCACCCCCGCCATTGGATTGCCAGAGTCAGAGTTTGTGGAGTTTTATAACCGAAGCAATAAAGTGTTCAACCTTGCCAATTGGACCTTGTCCAACGGTTCCACCAATGCGAATTTGCCTGATTTTGTTCTATCTCCAAACACATATGTAGTCTTTTGCCGAGCCGCTGATACTGCTCTTTTTCCCTTTCCTGTGCAGGGCCTTAGTAGTTGGCCTTCTTTGGTCAATGGTGGTGATGAACTCACTTTACTTTCTGACAATGGGACGCTTATCGATCAACTCAATTACCAATCGTCTTGGTATGGCGACCCTGACAAAGATGATGGTGGATACAGCCTTGAACGCATCAATCCTAATCCTACTTCTTGCCCTCAAATTGCCAATTGGACCGTCTCGACTGCTGCAAGTGGAGGTACTCCATCCTTTCCCAATAGCGTTTTCAATGATCAGCCTGAGACGATCGCTCCGCAATTGATCGGAGCCAATACCCAAGGCAATAATCAATTGATTGTATCTTTTGATGAGTCGATGGATTCCTTATTACTGGCTGATTTGGCAGCTTATAGTTTGCAACCCCTGCTGGGAACGCCAGATCTTGCTGTGCCCTTTGGACCCGATTTTACCAGCGTTTTGCTCACTTTTGTTGATAGCCTGATCACAGGCCAATCCTACGAACTAAGCGTTGACAATGTCGCTGATTGTAGCGGTAATTTCATTCTTAGTGGAGCTACGACCACAGTGTTGAGAGGGCGTCCAGCTTATCCCTTATCCTTGGTGATTACGGAGTTTTTGGCCGATTATGAGCCAAGCTTTGGCTTGCCCGAAACTGAATTTGTCGAGATCTATAATCCTACCAACTTGGCTATTGATCTCAAAGGGGTCAGTTTGAGCGATGGTGGCCAAAGCGGGGTGATTGCCGCTGCTGTGCTGGCTGCTGGCGAGTATGCGATATTGTGTGAAGCCAATGATTCCATTTTGTTTGCGTCCTTTGGCAAAGTCATTAGCCTAGACAATTTACCTTCACTCAACAATAGTACAGACAGTATCTACCTCAATGCCGCAAATGGTGATCTGATCGACTTTGTCTTTTATGAAAGTGTTTGGTTTGGCGCTTCTGACAAAGCAGATGGTGGCTGGTCTTTAGAACGGATTGATCCTAGTCCGACTGGCTGTAACGATCCTCGCAATTGGTTGCCCTCTCAGGCCTCCGTCGGAGGAACGCCGGGTCAGGAAAATAGTGTTTTGAGTAACTATAATGACCTCTCTAGCGCCAAGCTTGAATCCATTCTCTTACCAGAACCAAATCGGATTGTACTACAATTTTCTGAGCAAATGGACCTCGCCGCATTAGAAGATGTCAGTAATTATAGCCTTTCTGAAGGTATCGGTGAACCACTACTCGCAACTGCAACCTTGCCTCATTTAAGAGAAGTTAGCTTACTCTTAGACCAAGATTTGCAGAGCAATCTAGTTTACAATCTGAACCTCAATCATCGCGATTGTGCGGGGAATGAGGGGGATAGCTTAGTGCTCTTAGGGCTTCCAGTACCTATCGTCGCCGGAGACATATTGCTCAATGAAATTTTGTTCAATCCCTTTACTGGCGGTTCAGACTTTGTTGAGATCGCCAATGTCTCAGCTAACATCCTTGATCTGGTTGAACTACAATTAGGTGAAGGACTGGCGGGCACTGATTCCGTTTTTAATATAGATGCGATCACTAGCAAAAGTGTCCCATTCCTACCCGGAGAAGTTTTGTGCTTGACCAAGGACGTCGCATTTCAAAAGTTGACTTATCAAGCTCCGCAGAACGCTCATTTTTGGCAGATGGATGGCTTCCCTACTTATGATGATAATGAGGGAGAGGTGGTGCTTTTGACGCGTGATGGGAGGATACTCGATCGCTTTACTTATTTGGATGACTATCAATATCCGACCTTGCTAGATGATGATGGTGTGTCCCTCGAACGCTTATCTCTCAGTGTCCCGACTCAAGAGATCAGTAATTGGCACTCTGCCGCAGCCTCAGTCAACTATGCCACTCCCGGCTATGAAAACTCACAGTTCGTCGCAGATGGTAGTGCAGAAGACTTTGTGAGCTTAGAGCCGCAGACCTTCTCTCCTAACGATGATGGCGATGATGATGTCTTAGCGATTCGTTATCAATTTCCTTTCAATGGCGCGAATGCGCGTATTCAGATTTTTGACACCCGAGGACGATTGATCAAAGACCTACAACCCAATATATTGTTGAGTCCCGAAGAGGGTACATTTTTTTGGGATGGTACCGACAACAAAAATACCAAAGCCGATATCGGTATGTACGTGATCGCCATTGAGATCACCAATCAACAAAACGGAGCCAGAGAAGTCTATCGTCGGGTTTGTGTGCTGGCAGATCGTTTGTAATTTTAAGCTATGAACTACAAAACATTTCTCGTAGATATCAGCGACAAAGTCGCCCATGTTCGTCTCAATCGTCCCGAAAAAGCCAATGCCCTCAATCATGATGCTTGGTCGGAGTTAAAATTGATTTTCGAAACCTTAGATGATGAGCCGAGTGTACGGATAATTGTTCTGAGCGGAGAGGGTAAACATTTTTGTGCCGGTATTGATTTGGCCTATTTGATGGAGCAAAACCAAGCCAACCAAAATCCGGACGAAGGACGCAAGCGCGAGAATTTTAGACGACATGTTTTGTGGCTACAAGATACGGTTAGTTCGATTGAATTTTGCCGTAAACCTGTTTTAGCGGCGATCGACAATGGTTGTATCGGTGCGGGAGTCGATATTGTTACGGCTTGTGATATGCGCTATTGTACCGAGAAAGCATATTTTTCCGTGCGTGAGATCGATATGGCGATAGTAGCTGATCTAGGCACTTTGCAACGCCTACCGCGCATCATTTCTGAAGGCATGGCCAGAGAGATGGCGTTCACGGGACGTAAAGTGGGAGCCGAAGAAGCCCAATCCATCGGCCTCGTAAATCGAGTCTATGCTGATCGTGAAGAGATGCTTACTCAAGTGATGGAACTTGCCAAAATGATGGCCAAAAAGTCTCCTCTCACCATGCGCGGCACCAAGGAAGTGATGAATTATTCTCGCGACCACAATGTAGCTGAAGGCTTGAAATACACAGCTACTTGGAATAGCGGCATGCTCTTTTCTGAAGATTTATACAAAGCCGTACAAGCTGCAATGACAAAATCTGAGACGGACTACCGAGATTGATTTTCTCTCCGCTTCGCGGAACGCTCATTTCGAACCGAAGGGAGAAATCTCAAAGCTCACTTCCGTCTATCGTTCTGCGAAGCAGGGACAAGACTAGAAAGGCCCTTCGACTGCGCTCAGGATGACTTACGAGTTTAATTCCCATAACTAATTTTATGGAAATAAGCCGGGTTGCCTATCTATTGATTGGAAATAAGGATTGAACCTTAAATTTTGAATCATGAGAGTAAGCAGTCTGATTGCCCTATTCACCATTTTTGCCTTGCCCAGTTTATGGAGCCAAGAATGCTTGGACATAGATTTTATGCTGAGAGGTTATTTTCACGCTGGTTCAAGCATTGAAGATGCCACTGCTTTCGGTGGTTTTTACAAGGATGGTAATATCCCAAAGGCTTGTACGGAATCAATTGATCAATTGAGTGAAAAGGATTCTTTCCAACTTGTGGTTCAAATCGATTCTCAATCTGTCGAGCAGGGAATCAAGCATTTCAAATTATTCATCATCAACGCTAGCGCTGAAAGAGTGACGCTTCCAGCACAGGATAGCCGGCTCTATCTGAAGCGACAAGCATTCTATCGTGGCAAATGGCAGGATGTTGAATATCTACCAAGTAGCTGGTGTGGCAATAGCTATCACAACGTCTTTATTGATCCAGGACAGTATTGGTCATTTAATGCCCCTTGTATGAAGGGAGAGATCGAAGCGAAGTTCCGATTTGAGCTTTACCTAAGTGAAGAGGAACACTATTACTCTAATGAATTTGATGGCAGTTTTAATAAAAAGCAACTAAAAGTAGAACAGGGGCACAATCCAGTTGGCATTATGGACCCTTATAATAATTGAGTTATGTGCCTAGTCAAAGAGATTTCAATCCACCCAAGCGTTCTGCGAAGCAGTAAGGCTAAAACTTTGTAGACTCTAATTACAATTCTCGCGGATTTTGGTGTAGGCATTGACATCACCCAATTCACCGGCTTTACTCCAATCTAGGCAAGCGCCAACGCGATCTGCTCCTAATAATTTGACCTCTGCTCGGGCCGAATAAGCTGCTGGGTCTCTAGGGCTTTGCTTTACCACTAGGTTCAGATCCTTGATCGCAGAAGCAAAATCTTTGAAGAGGATATAATTTTCAGCTCGTTCGTAGATGTATTTCATCTCCTTTTTGTTGAGCCTAATCGCTACATTGAGATCTTGGATTGCTCCTAGATAATCACCGAGACCACTCTTGGCTTTGGATCTATTATGATAATATCTATCGTCCTTGGCTTTCCCTGATATCGCAATATTGAAATCCTGCATTGCCCCCAAATAGTCTTCTAAACCCAGACGACTACGTCCGCGATTGTAATAGGCTTCTGGATTGGCTGGATTGATATCCAAGGCGAGGCTAAAATCTTGAATCGCACCTGGATGATCTCCTAAAAATTGTTTGGAACACCCACGATTGAAATAGGCAAACTCGTTCATCGGATTGAGTTTAATCACCATGTCAAAATCACGGAGGGCACCTGTGAAATCTTGATTTTCGAGGCGACTAAGGCCTCTTTTAAGTAGTTCTCTTTCCGTTTGTGCGCTTGCTGGTGCCAATAAAAGTATTCCTAACAGTAAAATTAGGCTAGTTTTTATATTTGAATGGCTGAAGTATTTCATGCTACTAAAATAGTGATTAGGGCTTTTTATATCAACGCAATAAGAGAGTATCCATTGTAAGTGCCCCTTGCTGAGGAAAGAATTTGCGTAAATTGCGACGATGAAAAAGCTAATCCAAAGTCTATTGCAACGGATTCTCGGGTTTGATCGCTATTTGATGTGGTTTTCTTGGTTTAAGATCAAAACCCTTCATTTAGACGGCTCTGACAAAGAAGGTGACTTTATTTATTTTCTAGAAATGCTCTCAGAGGACGCGAAGGTACTTGATATTGGCGCTAATATCGGCATTATGACTGTCTTAATGGCCAAACGTTGCCCGAAGGGAAAGGTGTATGCTTATGAACCCGTGCCGGAAAACTTCAATGCTTTACAGCGAATCTGCCGCTTTATGAAGATCAGCAATGTGGAACTGAATCAAGTCGCTTTGGGACCTGAAAATGGGTCAGTTAAAATGCAGATGCCTGAGATGCAAGGAGTAAGGATGCAAGGACTTAGCCATATTGTCCATGATAGTATTGAAGGGTATGAGGCTTCTTTTGAAGAATATAGC
Organism: Bacteroidia bacterium; assembly: GCA_045106675.1. Lineage (GTDB taxonomy): Bacteria > Bacteroidota > Bacteroidia > J057 > J057 > JBCAWW01. The sequence goes on along the minus strand of JBGCFA010000032.1, from coordinate 12,517 downwards.
GTTCCACAAGTGGTGTTAGATGAAGTTTTAGCCGAACGAGACTCTATTGCTGCGATCAAAATGGACGTGGAAAATTATGAGCAGCACGTTCTTCGAGGGGCCTTAAAATTGATTGCTACAGATCAACCGATCATCTATATGGAACTTTGGCCAAATGAAAATCGAAATAACTGCCTTCAAATGTTGGAGGGATTGCATTATAGGCCCTATGTATTAGTGGATGGGAAACTCCAAGTCTTTGATTCCCAAAGACATGAACAACATAACTTTTTCTTTTTACCCCAAGGGCATCAGTAGCTTTTTGAGAAAAGGGGGGATTTTTTCTCAAAAAGGCTTTTGAAGTGAAGGGGTTTGTGTATTTTGCACCCTCTAGCCCCCCAAAACTGCGATAACGATTAGAAAGAGGGAAAATCAGATTAGATGATTTCGCTAACAGCCAAGTCCAGAAAACTACATACACGCATTGCTCTACCTGCTTCAAAAAGTGAAAGCAATCGTGCCTTGATCATTAAGGCACTCAGCGGAGGGAAAGTATCTTTAGATAATCTTTCTTCTGCTAGGGATACCCAAACGATGATCCGTCTGCTCAACTCAGAAGGTCTTGTGCTGGATGTGATTGATGCCGGAACCACCATGCGCTTTTTGACGGCTTTTTGCTGCGCAACAGGACGTGATCAAATCCTTACCGGAACGCCTCGTATGTGCCAGCGGCCAATCGGTGTTTTAGTCGAGGCATTGCGGTCTTTAGGGGGGGAAATCAATTTTCGTAATCAGGAAGGTTATCCGCCGCTCCACATCGTAAATCAAGGGCGTCAGCTAGATGGTGGTAATTTGAGTATGGAGGGCAACATCAGTAGTCAATTTATTACGGCTATTTTGATGATTGGGCCTTATCTTAAGGAAGGCTTGCAGATCGACTTAGAAGGTGATATTACCTCTCGCCCTTATATCGAAATGACGCGCAAGTTGATGTCTCATTTTGGTGTAGATACCGAATGGATCAATGAACGCAGCATCCGCGTTCCTGAAAAAGAATACACTGCCAACCACTATAAGATCGAATCTGATTGGTCTGCGGCTAGTTATTGGTATAGCATGCTAGCTTTGGCTGAGGATGGCGAGGTCTTTTTGGAAGGACTTCGTAGAGATTCTTGGCAAGGAGATCAAGGCATACGAGAGATTATGCGCAACTTTGGCATTTCTACTCGTTTCACCAAAGAAGGTGCCCAACTCACCAAAAAGAAGCTCAAGGCTCGCAAAAAGCCTTTGCATATTGACTTTACAGACACACCTGACCTTGCTCAAACAGTGGCAGTAGTCAGTGCAGCAACGGGTATCCCGGTCTTCATGACTGGCTTGCATACCTTACGTGTAAAAGAGACGGATCGTATCCACGCCTTGCAAACCGAACTTGCCAAGTTTGGCGTAGAGATGAAGGTTGATGGCGATGATTGTCTGGTTGAAGGATTTGCTGTACCGAGCGAAAAGTCTGTTAATACGTATGAAGATCATCGGATGGCCATGGCATTTGCTCCATTAGCATTGCGCCAAGGCGAACTATTGATTCAACATCCAGAGGTAGTCGAAAAATCCTATCCTGAATACTGGGATCATTTAGGCTTAGCTGGTATCGAATCAAAAAAGTGGTAAACTCAGGCGTTCGTCGGAGACACAAAACTGATTAATCTCATGAAAGTCCTTATCATCGGGGCAGGCAATATGGGTCTGACCTATGGTCAAAGCTTTGTGGACGCTAGCGTCCTAAAGCGCGAAGACCTATATTTTATCGATCACAATCAGGCTAAAAGTGAGGCGGTAGCTAAGCTTTCGGCCAATCCACTCCTGCTAGAACCAAATGCTATCGTATCAGAGGTGGAACTCATTGTCCTTGGGGTAAAACCACAGGATTTTCTGCGTTTAGCTGATGATTTGAAGGCTTATGTACAATCTGACCAGATCATCTTGTCGATCATGGCGGGTATCCAACTGGAGGTGATTCAGGAGCGATTGGGAGTAGATCGAGTCGTACGTGCGATGCCCAATTTGCCCGCTCAAGTAGGGCAGGGGATGACCGTTTTTACTACTTCGCAGAACGTTAGTAAGTTGGAGGTATTTACCATCCAAAACTTACTCAATACTACTGGTAAAACCCTGCATACTGCTTCCGAAAGCTTGATTGATGCCTCGACGGCGATTTCGGGTAGTGGGCCTGCATTCGTCTTTTTCTTTATGGATGCCATGATGCAGACAGCTCGTAAGATGGGTTTCTCCGATTCTGAAGCCCAGTTATTAGTCAGGCAGACCTTCCTTGGCTCGATCAATCTCCTCAACCGCAATAGCCTTGACTGTGAGGAATGGATTCGAAGGGTTTCCTCCCGTGGAGGAACGACAGAGGCTGGGATGCAACAATTTGCAGAGGCGGATGTATTGGCAAAAATCGAAGAAGGACTAGAAGCCGCTCGTCTGCGAGCAATTGCCCTTAGTAAAGGGATGGGATAAAATAAACGACAATTGATCTGTAGCGACGCAAGATTTTGCGCCGCAGAGGTTTATCATCAAAAATTAGGGGCAAGGCACTGCCTTGCCCCTTGTCGGGATCGTGATTGAATTACCATGCCCCAGTGTGGGATCATTAATGATGGACATTCTTGCCCTGATTATATCACAGCAATCATCAAAATTCAGCAATCTTTTCTTTAGTTAAGCGGAGTTGTGCTTCTGCCATCAAAGCCATAATCTCCTCTTGGTTAGCTGATTCAATCCTCAACCTGCTTTCATTTTCGGCGATCGCCAAGGCGACATTAGTTTGGGTTTCAGAATTAGCTTTCGAGATAGCTTCCATCTCTTGTACTTGAGTGATATGTTTTATGCGTTCGACGATGTCGTCATAAGGCCCTCTTTCAGTCATCATTTTGAAAAGAATTGGCGCGATTTCAATCAAGATCAGCATGATTGAGATCATCCATTTTGCTACGTTCATGGCTGGATAGCGAGCCGTCAATTTGCCAAAAGCTTCGAGTTGTGCCATCAATCCATCGTATTGACCTGCAATATTGTCGATGTTGGCTACTTCCTCGTCTTGGGACTGTTTGAAGTTTTGTACCCTTGCTTCTAGCTTCTCTATCTTTTTATCGGAGCTTGCTTTAAGGTCTTGATACTCGCGCTCTTGCTTATCATATTGAGCTTTCTTTTCACGATAGATTTTGCCCACTCCAGGCTTACCGCTTCCGGCCATGCCTTCGGCTTCTCCAATCATCGCTTGGTAGGCATCGTCTCTCAGGGCAACTTTGGCCGCTAATGCAGTTTCGTACTCGACTACTTTGAGTTCTAGCTCTTCTACTTCGGTATAATTACCGCTGATCTGCTCGCGGGCTTCGGCTCTACGCTCTTGCTTCAAGGTTTCAATCTCCATACTGATCTCCTTTTCAAAGAGACGTAGTTCAAGTGGTGTCGCGATTACAAATCCTAGTAGCACTGCCATCGCGAGACGAGGAAAGGCATTGGTCCATTCATCGCGGGTGATCTTGCTAGTGCCGTCGCCTTTGCCTGTGCTAGAGACAATGTAACGATCTAGATTGAAGATCATCAAGCCCCAAAAAATTCCAAAGGGGACGGAAAGACGGGGATCGCCAAAGGCGCTTTCAAATGCGTAGCCGCCGGCCAATCCTGCCATGATTGCAGTAAATAAAATTGTGCCTCCGATGCCCATATATTTGGCCTGCTCGGTAGGACAACGATGAAGGATCTCCCTATTGGCCCCGGCACAAAACCAGAAAAATTCTTTTAGCTTCTTCATAATGGTATAGATAATCGTTCCCCGCAGGGATAGTAAAATCACTGAATAAATATGTGTATGCTGCGTGAGATATGTTCTCTTGGACCAATCGCCAAAAGCCTAATCTCAGTATCTTCAAAAACCTGAATTCTATCTTGTCCTACAGCCGCTACTAGGCCCAATGAATTGATGGCTATGGCATGCGCTTGATCGCTGTGCCACCAGATGCGGACGTTAGAGCCGGCTTTGCAATGCGTTTGGTCAGCTTCAAAAAGTACGCTCGGAGCCCTCTGGCAACGAAGGAGGTAATTTCTGCGATAGACTTTGCCTTGGTAGCGGGCTTCTAACTGAAAGTGGGTATTTTCATTGACTTGGATGATTCTTTTTCCCCGTGCCGGAACGCTTCCGATTTTAGGGCTGATCATCACCTCGCTTCCCATTGGACAATCCCAATAAAGGCAACTGCTATCCCCTGCTTTGAGAAAGGCTTTGTCTGCGAAGAACGAAAAGTAAGGGCGTTCGCCGAAGGCGGCCTCAGCCCCAACTAATATATGCTGCCAGCGATATTGAAAAGCTTGGACAATGGTACTTGTCTCGATCTTACTCAATTGGGCCCAAGGATCATCTTTGCCGTAGGCGCCTCCCCATGGGAACGCACTGCTCCAGACCAACTGATGGTCGATGATGATGAAATACTCAGGCAGTTCTGGAAGGGTCCAGCATTGGGCTTGTAAAGCCAGCATGCTTTGGATGATGACGGAGGTACTGCTTTGGGTTAATTTATCCTTTTCCATCACCCATTGTAGGTGTACGCCTCGTTTTTGCGATTGCAGCAATGCACCCAATAGATCCGGCGCCACCAATTCTGGTAAGGCGATTTGTATCTGATATTGGCTGTGTTTGATGCTATGTAGTAATTCGTTCCACATCGTTTTTAAGCTAAATTCTCAAGTTTGCCAGCTATAAGCCTTGATTCAATGGCTGGTGAAGAAACTTCGTTTTGTCATAAACCTTGAGATAGCAATCCCAAAGTGCTTCGGCGTATGCCATCCCGTCCGAACCGAGTAGCTCTCGTTGAAAAAGCCTTCGACTCATTCCCTCTAGCGTTCCCCGATAAGGGGGAAAGGAAGGAAGCTTGTCTGCATTAGCTCGCACACAGAAAACAGACTGTACTTCCTCCGCATTCCATTGGTTTTCAGCGATGGGAGCCTCCACAAGCAAGCGCTTGGCGATGTCCCATTCAAATACGATCAGGGTTGGCTGAAATACCGTCAAGATTTGTCGCAATTCTTGTAGAACGTATTCAAGATGAAAACCTTCTCTGCGAGCTTGAGCCAAATCGACTGCATGACGCCCCACTTCTCGACTCGGGAACAATTGATTTCCTGGCTGAATAATGTAATGACGACGCAGTATGTCCCGATCTTTTTGATCTTTGAGAATCCAACTGATCTGTTCTAATCCTGGATAGGGATCGAGACGATCGTGTAGAGCTGAGACATAGAGCATGCGTCGCCAGGTCCGGAGATCCAGCGTGAGACGAGTGATCGGCATTGATAGAGTTGTGTGTAAGGACTGAAAGAATAAAAGACGATTCCTAGTGTGATCTCAAACTCCTTTTAAAAAGTTTGTAAGGATCAGTATTTAAACTTTAGAGATTATTTATTCATCAGTTTTAGGTTAATATATACCCAGCGGCCCTATAGGCCGCCCGGGTAATTTGCTATGAAAAATTCTGTTATTTATTATAAAGACTGCGGTTTTGCAGAGGGGTTGGAAGCTTTGATTACTTTTTCATCTGCATTAACATTTGCATCTGATCACCAGTAACATAGGTAGGTAATTTTCCATCCCATTTGTCAATCCACATCTTTTTGATTTGTAGATCAGTCAACTCGCTAGCTTCTTTTTGGATCGCCATCGCGCTTGCATTGGCCTGCTCTTTACGAACAGCCGTTGCCCCCTGGGCTTCCATGAGGGTACGTTTGTTAGTTTCTTCTTGGAGTGCAGTTTGTTGGCGCTGATTGGCAATCTCTTCTGATGCTTTGATCTTTGAGCGTACTGAAACAGCAATCTCCTGTGGGAGAACAATATCGGTTACGACCGTATTTTTTTGTTCCAAAAACTCTGAAGGCAATGATTTGTCCAACTGTTGATTGATGGCAAGTTGTAAGTCTGTAAAAGAACCGAGCTTATCGGTTGGAGTGCCTTCACCTGCTTTTTTTACTGCATCATTGATAAGGCGATTTACGAGAGTTGAGTATAACTCTTCTGGCCCTACGCGATAAGACTGGTAGATTTTACCTGCTTGCATTCGGAGAGGTCTGACAAAAGTGGAGACTGAAACCTGAACGGGTAATTTTTCTTGCGTGAAAAAGGTGAAATTTCCGCTGCACTCTTGATATTCTCCTGCGTATTTGATGATTTCATATCGAACAGGATTGTACCAAGTCCAGCCACTCACGTGTTCGACGATGGGTTGGCCTTCCTCATTTTGTTCCCATGTATCTACTTTGATACCCTGAGCGGTTGATGGAATGCGTTCCCCCCACCATGAGGTGAAAACGATGGCTGTGAATACAATAGCAAGCCCCCAAAATATGGGCCTAGATCTTTTATTGTTTAATATCTTTTCCATACTTTAAAGAGCTATTATTGCTCCTATGGTTGGAAAAGTACAAGGAAAAAGTGGTAAGGAGTGAAAGGTTTAAACTAGAAGTAAGGAAGATAAAACTAAAAAATAGCGTTCTGCGCAGCAAACTAGTAAACTCAAAAAATGGAGAAAATAAAAAGGTATTAAAACCTTTCTACTTCCTCCATTTCTTGAGTTTCATTCGTGTTTATTGTTGGCGCATTAGCGCCAAAAAGCCAGTGCCCTCGCCAGGACTCGAACCTGGATCTAGAGTTTAGGAAACTCCTATTCTATCCCTTGAACTACGAGGGCATAATGCATGGGGCGTGAAAATAGTAAATCTTCTGGGGCTTATCCAATTCCTGTGCCACCTGAATTGATTTGATCCCTCGCTGTCGGTGGCAATAAGGCCAGCAATGAATTGATCACTTGCCTTATTCTCGCGTCATTTCCCACCTCTAAAGCCTGATCTCCCTGTCTGATGAGGTCTTGGGCCTTTACCGGAGAATTAAATGTACCATACCAACCATTGCGCAATTGCATAAAGAAATTACGAATGAAATTGCTGTTGTTCCATTTGATACGAAAACTCAGGCGACGGACGCGATTGATGAGCTCCTGTATTTTGAGGGTACTATTGGTCGAAAGAGTGGTTTTCTCTTCCCCCATCATTTTATTAAACAGATTTTGATCCTCATCGCCGGGCGTATAGTATTCGAGTACGTCTTCCATTTCACGCTTGACTTTGAAGTACTCTTGTTTGACGCGAATTAGATATTTATCTCTGGTGATTTCATCAACTTTGCGGGCAATTTTACGCTTTTGATCCTCAAGTTGAAATTTAGTATCTGTAACGTCATCCTCTTTGAGGCGCTTACATCTGTCTGCAATCTCAAGGATTTCAAATTCCAGATCGACTAGCTTTTGAGCCGTTTCATAATTGTCTTGTAACTCGGCTTCCTCGATTTCTCGGCGGATTTTTTCTGCTAGTGAGTAGAGTTCTTCCCCTAGTCGCGGAACGTTTACCGCTCGCTCAGATGGACTAAAAGCATTTTCATACTCTTGATCTGTCATCATGAGGTACGCCTGTATGCTCAAATCACGTGATTCACTCATCTCGAGAGTGATTTCTACATCAGAGCCTGCGATCAAGTCTCGCTCTAGTTCATCACCTGCAATTCTTATGAAACCAATGGTCTGGTTTGCGGCTGGTAAAGCGGTGCCTGGTCCTTCTACGATTGAAATCGTCAAATGATCGTTAGAGCCTTGGGCGATAGTGCGTGTGATTTGTTTGGTGATGGTTTTACGGACCGGTAAGACGGTATTCTTTTCAAATATCACTTCTAAAACCGTTGTCAAATTTTCGACATCATCGATCTCCAAACAGATATCATTTGGTAGCGGTTGGCCCACCACGCTATATCGTCCCTGCGTGATCCCAATTGCGGGAGCGTCTAGCGGCAAGGAATTATTTTGTTCGTCAAGGACGCGCAGAGAGAAAGTATTAAAAGTATCTTTTATCAATGGTAGATCTTCTTCAATCTGCTCCTGCAATGGTTTTAAGCCGGTATCAAATCCACCATCTCCTCGCGTGATGCGATAAAACAGACCTTCCGTTTCTCCTTCAAATTTGGCGGTGAAGTATTCTGTCAGCTCCTGAGTCGCTTTTTGATAAGCGACTTTGACCTGTATTGCCTGATGTTGCGTATCCCCCATTGGGACTTCCATCTCGTTTTCTACGGCTGCAGCCGAACGCTTGAGTGCCTGAGTACCTGCGTAAAATGCTGCTCCAACGGCTACGGCAGTGGTCGGATCAATGCGTGTATTGACCTTGATGCTTAACTGTTCAGCTACTTGTTCCCTGACATAAGGGATATAAGTCGAACCTCCGACCATCAACACAAATTTGAGTTCTTCAGCTTTGATCGTATTTCGCTGCACGATATTGCGCATCATCTCGAGGGTTTTTTCGAGATAAGGAGCCAATATTGCTTCAAACTGTTTGCGCGTTATTGTGAGTTCAACCTCTATTTCTTTGCCTTCGTCGTCTTCTGTTTCAAATTCTACTTCTGCATCGACTTGGGTCGATAGCTGTACTTTTGCGTCTTCGGCTAAGAGTAGGAGTTTATGGTAGAGTTCATTGTATTTCCCGCTAGCGGAACGCATTTGGCTGATGAGATCGTTAAACGATCCTTTTTCTTCCAGATGTGGTACGATTAACTGCTCGACGATGGCTTGGTCAAAATCTGTGCCTCCCAAGAAGTTGTCCCCTTCATGGTCAAGGACTTGCATCTCCCCATCATGGATACGAATGAGAGCCACATCAAAGGTACCGCCGCCAAGGTCATAGACGAGCCATTTACCTTCTTCAAATTTATCGGCCTCGTCTTGATTGGCATAGGCCAAACTCGCCGCAATCGGCTCTTGCAGAAGTTTTACTTCTTCAAAACCCGCCAATTCACCCGCTTTACGGGTCGCGTTGGATTGCACAGTGTCAAAAGAGGCTGGGATAGTTATGACAGCTGATTCGACTTTCTCGCCTGTATGAACAAAGTTTTTCAGTTCTTTGAGTACATAGGCCGAAAGATCAGCCGGACTTAAAGCTTCACTATGACCCTCTACTAGGTACTTTTCGTTAGTACCCATTTTGCGTTTGAAGGAGCCTACCACCCGTTTAGGTGCTTTGGCTAAATATTCTCGCGCTTTTTCGCCGACGATGATACGTTTTTGGCGAAATGCGACTACTGAGGGCAAGGTGTCTTTTTGTCCGATGGGATTGCGAAAGATAACTACTTGACCTTTTTCAAATTTTGCGATGGCCGAATTGGTAGTTCCCAGGTCTATACCGAAGTTGATCATTTACTTTGTTTTGCTGCTACAATGACTAGGCCAGCTTGTAAAAGTTGTACTTGCGGGCCGTTTTTGAGGTGAATGATGGGTTTAAGCACTTCTGTGATGACTAGGTCTTCGCTGTCTTCGCCAGCGATAGAAGCCTCACAGTCGGTACGGGTCTCATCAAAGCGTTCCCCAAGGGGATCATGAAAGAAAAGCCCTAAATCCTGTAGATTTTCCTTCATCCGCCTGAGGTTGCGTTGTACTTTCTGACCGTCTTCGAGTTTGTTGAGTTTCTTTTCCAAGTCAAAAAGTTGATTGACTAAAGGGATGAGGGAAGTATAGCTAAGGCTTGCTTGATCCATAATTGAACTTACGAAAGGGAGCGAGAAAGTTTCCAGACTAAGGTACAATAAAGCGTACACGGGCCGGTAAAATCTCAAATTTAGCTGGACTTAGTCCCAAATATTCTCCATCTGCTTCAATCGGGATGGGTTCAGGGCCGTCTATATGACAGACTTTTACTCGCTCAAAAGTTACTTTTGAATGCTTGTAGATGCGCCCATTATAAAGTTTGGCTAAGTTTCCAATTACTTCTCCATGACTGAGGTCTCCGATTGTTGTTAGATCAAATAAACCATCAAATGGATCTGCATCTGGCACCAGTTTCATTCCTCCTCCATTGAAGCGACAGATGCCGATAGTCGCCATAAGCATGGGCTTTGCTTCTCTATCGTTTACAGCATGCATTTGAGACACATAACGAAAGAGTGTGCGCAATACTAAGGCTAGATATAAAAAAAGCCCTTTGAGACCTCCTTTGGACATCGTCAGACTCTTCAATACCACTGTGGCTTCGAAGCCAGTGCCTGCTACATTACAGAAGTATCGTTCTTCTTGATTGCCCTCATTTTGATATTGTACCCATCCTATATCTTGTAAGCGCGTTTGTCCGGCTGCGATGATTGCCACCGCGCGTTTCAGGCTTGAGGGGATCTTGTGGGTCTTAATCCAATCGTTGCCTGTACCTAAGGGGAGTATACCGAGTTTGATCTCTTCGGTAGCTACTAGGTCTTGATGCATGATCGCATTGACGATATGATGCAAGGTACCATCTCCTCCAGCAGAGATAAAATTGAGATTTCCCTCTCTTAATAAGGAATCAAGGAGACGATGGACTTCAGCGATGGATTTGGGGAAGTGCCAAGTAAAATCAAGCTGTTCGTTTCGAAGATGAGATTCGATCTTGATTTTTTTTGCAAACCATTTTCCTCCTCCTGCGGTAGGATTGGCTATGATTTTCCAACTCTCTCCCATTGACAACTTACATATGTATGGTCGATATACAATAAGAGTACAAACTAAGCGTACTCAATTCCTTACCTTTGGGTAAGATATAAGAATTTTGCGCACCTATGACATTTTCGGCTTTTTCTTTTCGTATTACCTGCTTTTGCTTATTGTTAGCCATCTCCACGACTGCTTGTAATGATGCAGATAAATTACGTACGGCTACGCTTCAGGCTGTCTCTGATAGTCTGACTTCTGAAACTCAAGCCTTAAGAAAGGAAAATGCGTTGCTACTGGAGACAGTTGGCGAACGCTTAATGGTGGGTTTTGAAGTGCAAATCGGTGCTTTTGAGCACTTTGATATCAATGCCTATGACTCTGAGCTCCTGAGATTACAGGAGATCAGAGAAGAGGGAATGAATAAATACGTTTTGGGGCGCTTTCGTAAATTTTCGGATGCCCAAGCCTTTCTAACTGATATGAAAAAAATGGGGTTAGAAGATGCCTTCATTGCAGGCATTGTAGATGGACAGCGTAGCACCGTCGCAGCCGCCAAGCAAGCAGCGCGACAATTCTACGGTGATTGATATTATGAAACTAAGCTAGAAGTCTTACTCATAGCTTGAGCCGAGGCTGAAGTTTTGCGCATTGGTTTGAATTCGATTTTAAGTCCAAGTAGGGCTGTCGCCAAGACTGGAAAGGAAAGTAATACAACCCAGAGTTGTTTAATTAACACTCCACCAATCACGAGGGCCATCAGTAACACAAAGCGGAGAAGGATAGATTCTATACTGGCATTAAACATTGAAAATTTCATCGCAAATAGATTTTGATTGTGAATACATTTGCAATCTAGTCCTCGGACCCAAGTCCTTCGATGCCAAAAGGTATTTCGGTTTGTGATTTTTGTCATCTTTGCCGTCATTGTTACAAACGGCATATTATGAAGGCTATTTTTTCTCTCCTCTTCTTGATATTTCTCCTATCGGAGAACGCTCAGTCCCAGGTCATTTTATTAGATTCTCCGGCTGAGGCTACGCAATTGTCCCAAGGGGCAAATATTGCCTTAGACATACGTTCTATAACTGTTGTTGAGTACTTACAAGTAGAGCTATGGCTAAGAGAGGAGATGGTAGATTTTATCGTTCTCCCTCCGGGAACGCTAAATTACAATTGGCAATTGCCTAAACATAAAGCTGCTAAGCACTATCAGATCCGTATTGTCAATCAAAAAGATGGAAGCTTGCTCGCTAAGAGTGAACGATTTACGATTGGTAAAGCAAAGTCGGTTCTGGTGAGTAAAATTGTGACGATCGCTACTGTACCCATAAGCCTTTTGGGGAGCTGGGCAGTCGTTACTAAATGGGACGTACTAGAAGCTCCCGATCCTATCCGCTAGGGTGTTATCGCGTAGTTGGAAATTACAGTAAATGTATTTTTAAATGATTGGATGGCTTGTGATATTCACAAGCGTGAAGATTATTCATATTATACTCGGCAAAGCACGACTTGATCGCATGAATGGGATCAATAAAGTGGTGCACAACCTCGCTTTACATCAAGCAGCCCTCGGGCATGATGTAAGTCTATGGGGAATTACTCCAACCCCAAAATTAGAGGTCCCTCCTCGTGCGTATAAACTGCGTTTTTTTCAGGCGAGTAGATTTGCTTTTGGTTTAGATCCTGAGTTATCGAAAGCAATTCAAGGGCTCAAGGGCCAAGAGATTCATTTCCATTTGCATGGCGGTTTTATTCCGGTGTATTACCGAATCGCCATCGTGCTGTGGCGATATAAATTACCTTATATAGTTTGTCCTCATGGAGCTTTGACTCCGGGGGCTTGGCTAGTCAATTCACTAAAGAAGAAATGGTATTTCAAGATATTTGATGCATTTGTATTAAAGCACGCAGCCGCGGTACAATTTCTGGGAGTGACGCAGTTCCACGCGGTGGATCGCTTACTCCCTCTTCGTCGTAAAGTATTGATT
>JBGCFA010000319.1:0-27966 GCA_045106675.1 Bacteroidia bacterium | reverse complement strand
ACAAGGGTACCAAGGGTTCGAATCCCTTACTCTCTGCTGAATCTCGTAATTTCCCAAAGGTCCAAAATTAATAGTTTTGGACCTTTTTTATATTGATCTGAATTTTTTAGCTCAACTCTAAGGCTGTGATTCTGGAAAAATGTTTCGTATTCAGCGTTCAAATAGGTAATTGATGAATTAAAGCGGTAGCAGCAATGAAAATATCGCGAAACTCTATCAGCTGATTTTGACGTTTCAAATCGTTGAAAATCGCTGCTGCTTTTTGAGCAATCTCAGCAGAAAAAGGCAAAACGACCCAATCATTGATGATTCATTCAACATCCGTCTTTTAAGTTTTAGAGGTTGCACCAGCATAAAGTTCAAATACGGTTACTGAAGAAATATAGAGTGCTGTGTTTTCAGGAAGATTATAAAGGGATGTTCTCTTTTTATCCTTAGCCCGTAGAAATTCAATAAAAACGCTTGTATCAATTACCATTTTTCAGTCTCCCAGCTTATACTCTTTGCGTTATCATTCATTTCCTCAATATCTGCTTCTGACCAAGTCGAAACTTGCATAAGTTTATTTTGGTAACTGTTGAGGTTAAAAATACTGTCCTTCTTCGCTTGCTTTCCCAAAAGGAAATCAAGAAAATCCAAAAGCTGTTTTTGAGAAAACCTGCTAAGGCGACTGTATTTCAGAAGAAGTTCATCCATTTATCAAGATGTATGGTCTAAAAATAAATATACGAAAAAAGTATGGTCAAGGATAACCATAATAAACTTATGTCTAATTCTGATTAATAATCGATCTCGGAAAGAAACTCTGATTAAGCTATGCGATTTAGCCGAAAAACATGATTTTTGCCGACACTTTCTAGATACCTATAAATATGAATAGGATTAGAATATTGATAATCAGACAATTAGAAATCAGGTTCGGATCCCTTACTCTCTGTTGAATCTCGTAATTTCCCAAAGGTCCAAAATTAATAGTTTTGGACCTTTTTTATATTCTTGAGAATGTCTTTCAGACATTTACCATTCTCTATTTACTGCATATAGATCAAAAGCTTCGTCAGTCCCTAGAACTGTTAACCGGCCTTCTAAGGCTTGTACAATTATCATTCTGTCAAAAGGATCACGGTGATGCAGAGGCAAATTTATATAAGCGGAAAGATGTCTACTAGAAATGGGTAAGACTTCAATCTCCTGATCATTTAAGAATTGAAGCAGCGTATCAATAGAGTCAGAAATCTTGAGTTTCCCAATATTAACTTTGATTGTGATTTCCCAAAGGCTAACAACACTGACGTATATGGGGGATGGATAAGTTACAATAATAGACTTAGCCGACGAGGAGAGTTTAGAATCATTTTCAATGAACCATAATAAAGTATGCGTATCCAGAATATAGCTAATTACTACATATATGGTTTCATATCTTCCAAGGGAGCATCAAAGTCTTCTGCCATATAAGTAACAAAGCCTTTCAAACCACCTGGCTGTCGTTTTTTGATACCATTGCCTCTTTCTTCCAAATCTTCGGAAAGATAAGATTGCAACTTCTTTTTTTGATCTTTAGACAATTGACGAATCAATTGAAGGATTTGTTTGAAACTTAATTGTAATTCCATTTGTTATGAAACATTATCAGTATATCTAAATTACGAATATTTTAGGAAAAAGGATAAGGCAAGAAAATCGATAGAGGATTATGTATATGATTTTCCGGAAAAACATGATTTTAGTCGATACATTGCAGATACCTATTGAAGGCACTAGCTGTAAAGATTTGATTGTCAGGAGATTAAAGACAAGGTTCAAATCCCTTACTCTCTGAAATAGCAAAATACATATCCTGCGAGCGTAAGCCAGCAGGATTTTTTGCGTTCGGAAAGAGTGGTCAAAAGTCGATAGGATTTTGGGTAGCGAGAGACTAATACATAAAGCTGACCGAATGGAGGATATGGATTTTTGCTTGCAGCTTCCTCCCCAGGGATCAACGGAGTTAATCCTTTCTAACCCTATCTTCTGAAAGATCGTCCTGAGCGCCATCACACCAGCCATGAGGAACCAAATCAAAGCGGAAACTGAAATAAGCTATGCTTAACAATCAATAAAAGCCGTCAACTTTTTTCAGGACATGACATTTGACTTAAAGCGGATAAGCTCTTTGGACAGGCCAACTGTCGGCATAACCTTTTTCCCATCCTTTGGTGGCAAGTTCCTGATCTGTAGCTAGACAAGCATCTAGTTCTTCTTTAATCATAGCTTCATCCATGTCTTGTCCTATAAAGACGATTTCATTATTTCGGTCACCAAAAGTCTTGTTCCAGCTTGACTCAATTTGTTTTTCAATAAAGGATAAATATTCAATCGCGACCTCAGACAACGGACCTGATGGTGGGAGCTATGAAGGCATATATGGTTGGGCCAAACGCGCAGGCTTTCATAGAGATTTTGATACTTATGGCGGGAAAAGGTTTTATGGTAGCATCGGTCCGGAGTTTGCCGCAGCTATTGCTAGTCCATTTTCCTACTTCAAATATTATACAGGGGAAGGTGGCCTACGTGTGCCCTTGATTTTTTCTGGAAAAAATATTCCATCCGGAAAAATAGATCATGGCTTTTGCTTCTTCACCGATATTGCTCCAACAATTTATGAGGTAGCAGAACTTCCGACCTCTCCCAAGGAAGGATATGCTCCCATCACAGGTAAAAGCATGCTTCCACACATTCAAAATCCGACGATTCCGATTTATACAAAAAATGAAGGTATAGGATTAGAAGCAGGTAATAGTGCTGCTTATTTCTTGGGGGATTATAAGATCGTCAAAAACAATAAACCACTTGGTGATAAGCAATGGAAAATGTACAACCTTAAAAATGACCCTTGTGAAACCAATGATATTTCAGCTCAAAAAACACTCATCTTTCAGCAATTACTCTGTCGATATGAAGCCTTTGCCAAAGAGGTAGGCGTATTGCTTATGCCTCCCCACTATGATCCCCAAAGCGAGGTTGGGAAAAAATCAATTAAAGCAGTTATAAATCCTTTGAGATAAGGTACGCTTCATTCTTTCCCTGCTTCGCAGAACGCTCATTCGTCTCAAGCTAAGTCAGCCAGATCGAGTATCATAAAGCTAAGCGTTCCGCGCAGCGGTAAACAAGAAAACGCCCCTTAGCATTGACGCTAATAAATATGTGGACAAAAGAATTAGTACAGACAAAAACGGCCTTAAGGATTGATTCAAGTCGATTCGCAATACTCTTTGTACTAACTACTTTTGTCTCAGTACTTAAGATCCCAAAAGTCAGGATACGGCAGGCCAAATCCCTAAGGTGTAGCCTATAAGCCCCTCTGGCTTCCGGTCATCTCCCAACGACCCAGACTCATCGGAATATTCCCAATAGCATTCAATTGGTCAAAGAAGTCTTTCAGCTCAAAAGATTGCCCTTTGAATTCTTGCGTTCTGCCGAAGTCAGCCAAAGCCTGCTCCATCAAATATTTACCCGTAATATAGCTTGTGCCATAACCCGGCTGTCGAAGGTAGAAATGCTGTTCAAAAATGAGGAGTTCTTTTTCAGTCTTCATCCAGCCACGTGGAGTATACTCTGAATGAATACCTCCGGCTTCTTCCATCGTCATCTCATTAGCATGAGCGTAAAGAGAGCCTAGGCCTCTTGCGGCTCGTTGGGCGATCATGATATAGACGATCTCGCGCACTCTCGGATTATCATCATAGAGACCGGCCTGCATAAACATTTCCTCTACCGCAGTGGCTACTCCTTCATTGCGAGAATCAAAAATGTTGTACAACAAGGGCCCTCGACGGATCAATCGTTCATGAGGATGATTGTCCATTCGTGCTAGCTCAAACCAATGATAAAAGTGCGAATAAAGAGGGCGTGGATCGTGATGGGCAGTGATCCAAAAGAAGTTGCGATTTTCTTTGGGTACAAATTGACCTAAGTGTTCGCGTATAGCGGGCTCAAAATAATCCTCAACTGTAACGATATCCTGCTCCTTTAAAAATGTCATTAGACTTTGAACAGAAGCTTCGGCTAAGGCATCATAGGCTGCTGCTGATTCGACTGATTGGAGAGGTGGGAGCTTGCGATTGCGGTGTTCTTCCAGCTTGAGGGCCGACCAAGCACGGGCCAATTCACGCTTCAAAAGCATCACTTCATCTTCCCAAGTCAAAGGGACAAGATGGACGTTTTGCAGATACCAGTTATAATTTTCTTTACCAATCCCAGAAGGCCCTGTTTTCGAGCTGGCTTCCGCTTGCAACCAAGAGGCAAAATCCTCGGTAGCAGTAATCGCCGCCTGAATACTGGCCTGCAATTCATCATCTGCCTCAACACCTTCCCGCTTCAAAATCGTTTGGAGATTTTGCGCTTGCGTCTTTATATCCCGTATGCCTGCGATCCATAAGTCTTTGGCATTGCCGATAAGGTTTTGCTCTGCTTGCTTATTCAAGGCTGGAATCACTTGCAAATCTTGGATCAATCTGCTTCTTTCGTCCGTTTCTAAAGGAAAACGATAGGTCCAGATTTCCGTCGTCCGATGATGAGTCGGCCCTTCATGTGCCGGGACATCGCTCCTACTCATCCAAAGAGATTTGTAAAAAGCAGGGTCTCTCTCCCAAGGCTTTAGCACTCGATGATTGAAGTCATATCCATTCATTTCGGCCCAGACGATTTGCCAATCTACCTTGTCAGCTATCGGCCAAGCAGTCGTATCGATGGCCTCTAAGCTTGCCTGTAAATGCAAAAAATCAGGCCAACGTTTCGCAAAACTCTCTTGGGTATAATCGGGTGCACCTTCTCGTAGCGCTGGGCGTTCGAAGGCCCGCCACTGCTGAAACAAGGCAACTAAGTCCTGATAGTCTGTGCTTTGCCGAACGCTTGGCTCTTGAGGACTTGGACTACATCCCAGTGATAAAACGAATAAGCCAATAGCGATCTGAATAAAGAATCCCTTCATAAGCTTCATGATTTTTGTCGCTGCCAATCTGCCGATTTTCTTATTCAGCGATGACAAATTTACTCGTCTTACTGCCATAGTCAGTGACTAGCTGGCAGTAGTAGATACCTGCGGTGAACGCGCTCGCATTTAAGTTTGCGCTATGGCTACCAGGGCCGTTTTGCGTTTGCTGGCTAAAGACTTTCCTACCGGCTGCATCAAAAATATTGATCTGTACAGATGAGCTTTGAGGCAAGATATAATAGATCGTAGATCGCTCTTGCAATGGATTGGGGGAAATGCTTAAACTCAGCGATTTGTCCACATTATCTTGATAAATCGCCGTAGAAGTCCCAAAATCAAAATCAGCTACTACCGGTAAGTGATCTGATGCGATGGTAACATCATTTGCTTGCAGATCATAAGTCGTGAGTTCTGAGGGCGTCAATGTAGGAGTAAACAAAACAAAACTATTCTCCAAAGACATCACTGAGCCCGAATAAATAATATAGTCGAGCCTCCCCGGACTGAAAGAGCTACCTTCATTATACCAAGTCATCGACATTGGCAAATTGGTCGTCAATGGCTTGACATCTTCGAGCGCCGTCGAATCCCAATCCGGATCAAAGTCTGCTCCATAGGTGTTTTGATCAATAATGTCCCCAGTCAAAAAGGTCGTTACCTGTTGGTTAAATCCAACGAGATTCATATCTCCCACGATGATAATCGGACTATTTGCGGGTAGATTGATAGGGCCGATTCCGTTTTTAGCATCTCTGATGAACGCCATAATCCCGTCGATCTCTTCTTGGCGCCCACTGTTATTGCTACAACAAGGCGGATGCGCTACGATAAATAAGAGTTGGAGGGGACTCATATCAATCAAAAACGCCCCGTTCCCGCCGGGAGCAATATTATGACTACTAATGATCGGGTACTTACTGACAGCAATCACGTCTGGATTCACCTTAGCGTGATACCACTGAGCCGGTAAAAAGGAATTTACTTTCGCCGCAGTTTGGGTAGAAGAGTTATCGTAGATTTCCTGAAAACCAATGATATCAGGCCCAATCGCCTTGAGGATGCGTGAATAATTGGCCTGTTTACTCGGATCAAAAAGATCATCTCTGAGCACATTATAAGACAAAACCCTCGTATGTAAATCTGAAAGTTTTTCGATTGAGTAAGACGGTAATGGAGCTGAGATTGAGTCCTGAAAAGTATAACTCAAGCCTCCCTGGAAATCTGGTATCTGATCGGCATTAGAAATGGCATTTCTGAGCAATACTCTGACTTCATTACCACTAAAAAGAGACTGCCCTTGAAACATCGCATCACGACTTATCGCGATCTCAAATTGATCCGAACTGACCGTCGGAGAAGACACTAAGTTGATATCAGCATGATTGATCGTGGTCGAGTTGGAGTTGAGATATACCGTGCCGGAACGGTCTCCCAGATTATAGACCAGATTGGCCCCTATGCCCTCGACGGCTAAACCAGTAGTATTATCGTTGTCTGTATCTAAGTAAATGGTGACCTCGTTGCCTTCCTGTAGATTGATCTCAACCCCCAGATCAAACCGAAGAAATAAAAAATCCTCATCATTGGCGGCCCAAAGGTTTTCAAAATCAATCACTCCATTGCCTTGGTCTCCCGCAGGATCACTGCCCAGAACATTGATATTGGTCCAATCAGCATAATCTTCGTCCAAAATGATCCGATTGGACTGTGCCTGTAACAGGCCAAAACTAGTAGAAATTAGTAGTGCTAAAATTACTCTCATCTTGCAAGATAAGGGCCTCTTTGAGTAGGGACAAAATATTTAATTCAATGGCTCAAGCAAGAACGAATCTCATCTGCCTTAGGCCTGCTCATTCGCTTCCAATTTGGATCAGAGATTGATTTTTCGATCAAATATATATATTGAATTATGCAGGAGGATTCTTAAAGCGGAGACAATGTTCAAGGACGAACTTCAATTTCCAATCTAGTACGCTTCTCCGGCCTTTTAGATTGCGAGTCGGTTCTTAGACATTTTTCCCTGCTTCTCAGAACGCTTCTACCCAGCCTACGTTTTCGGCTCTCTACCGAGTGGCTAATTTGTATGGAGGAAGGATTTTCAATATTTAATATATACTTTTAAATATATGCTCAAGCCTCCCATACTGGGAGGGGTGATTTTGGGTTTACCTATTACCAAAAACTACGCGAACTACTCATGAAACATACGCCTACTACGATTTTAACGCTACTAGCTTTCGCTATTTTCTCGCCACTATTGCAGGCCCAGGACTGCTCCAAATTGATCTGGGCTGATGAATTTAACGGCACAAGCCTCGATCTCAGCAAATGGAACTATGACATCGGCAATGGCTGCCCAGAACTCTGTGGCTGGGGCAATAATGAGCAACAATACTATACTGATTCACCTGATAATATATCTGTAAATAACGGCCTACTGACAATAACGGCTAAAACTGATACTATCGGTGGTATGCAGTATTCTTCTGCCAAAATTACGACTAAAGCAAAAGGAGACTTTCGCTACGGTCGTTTTGAAGCCAGTATGCGTCTGCCCGAAACTCAGGGCTTATGGCCCGCATTCTGGATGCTGCCTACTGATCAAAAATATGGAGAGTGGCCCAAAAGTGGGGAGATAGACATCATGGAGCTCCTCGGCCAAAACCCAGACCAAGTTTTGGGCACCATACATACCGGTTTACCTTGGACATTTAAATCAGCCTCTTACTTTTTGCCACCTACGGAGTCCTTTGCGGATACCTTTCATGTTTTTGCCCTCGAATGGGACCCTGACACTATTCGCTGGTTTGTCGATGGCAACGAATATCATGTAATGCCGAGCGATTCGATCGGACCTTGGGCTCCTTTTCAAGAAGATTTTCATCTGATCTTCAATGTTGCCGTTGGCGGCAACTTACCCGGACCCACTGATTCGACTACCGTTTTGCCCCAACTAATGGAAATTGACTATGTGCGGGTATATAACCGTCCTAGCCGATTACAAATCCTCGGTGAACAGCCCGTGATCGGTGCTACGGGCATGACTTACCAAACCTTTGATATCAGTGGCGCAGACTATATTTGGAGCGTTCCAACTGGAGCCAGTATTGCCTCTGGGCAAGGGACCAATACCATCAGCGTTGATTGGGGCTGTACCGCAGGAGATATTATGCTGGAGTTGCAAACGGATTGTGACACGGCGATGTTGACTTATGCCGTCCCTAGTTTCAGCAGCTTTCAAATTGATGGGCTTCAAACCGTAGAGGAAAGTCAAAGCACGCTCACTTACCAAGTATCCTCCATTGATGGAGGTAGCTATAATTGGACCGTCCCATCGGATGCTACCATCCTTAGCGGGCAAGGCACCAATATGATCACCCTTGATTGGGGTTGTAGCGATGGAGAAGTAATCGTCGCCGCCAATGGCAGTTGTGCCAGCCCTCTCGCGGATACTATCCAGGTAATGCTAAAGACCTATTCCGTCAAAGGTTTTGCCTCGGTTAGTGAAAATAGTACTGCACGCGTTTATCGTATAGATCCAATTAGCGGTGCGACTTATACTTGGTCTGTGCCTACAGGAGCTATCATTACGGCGGGTCAAGGCACTCCCTCTATCACGGTTGATTTTGGTACGCAAGGCGGATTGCTCAAGGTTTTGGTGGGTACTAGTTGTGGTTCTCAGGCTTATGGGATCACCATCACGATCGATCCTTCCTCTCTTTACTGTGATTTTGATGGTACAGACCTATTGTGGGATGTCTTTGGCGGGGCTTTTATCGATACCGTACCCAATCCTTTTAGCGGCGGTATCAACACCAGTGCCAATGTCGGTCGTACTCGCAAAGATCCAGGCGCTCAAAGCTGGGGAGGCATTTATGCCGATTTAGCTGGTGAAATGGACCTCGATGCAAATCCTTTGCTCCAAATGAAGGTCTATTCTGCTAAGACTGGGAGCGTAAATTTTAAACTAGAAGACCAATCTACAGGTAGGCCTCCGGTCGAATTTGAAGTCGATCTGGATACCATCAATCAATGGGTCAATCTCGTCTGGGATTTTTCGGATTTCCCTGCTGATACTTTTGACCGGATCGCATTATTCTTTGACTTTGGAGAGACCGATACTAGCTATTGGTATTTTGATGATGTTTTTGGGCGACCTGATCCCACTGCTAGCCTTGAAAATATTGATGCTTCTCTCATCAAGGTATTTCCTAACCCAAGCAACGGACTGTTTCAAATCCACCTCAACGGACAATTTGCGAACGTCAAAACCTTTGAAATACAAATCTTAGATGTAAAAGGTCGCATCGTCCATAGTCAGCAATCGCAAGGCAAACAGCCTGTTTATTCGGTTGATCTTAAGTCCGTTCCTGATGGCTTCTATTTTTTGCGTCTGCTAGGACCGGAAACCCAGTACGTCAAAATGATTGAAAAAGTAGAATAGGAAGAGCTGCTTTAGATAGTACCGCTTCGCGGAACGAAAAAAGGCTGACTGAGTCATCATTTGCATACTGAGACGCTGTTAGCCTTAAATCTAGTCCGAAAGACCAAGCCTAGCGTTCTCCAAAGGAGCTATAAAAAAACGCCCGGTACTAAGCACCGAGCGTATATCCTAACATCACCATCAGTTAGAATCTAGTAGCAAATGAAATCATGTGTTCGAAGCGGATGAGCATTTGGCCTTTACTCTAAATTATGTTTCTTCGTTTCGTTTTAGGGCTATTTCGTGTGTTTTTGCTACTGAGAGCAATATGATAATAGTCAGGCAGTCTGCAAAGAAGTCCTTATCCAACGGTCATTTTTTTGATCAAAAGGTAGATCACTGCTTAAATCTTGTATTCATTCACGCTATGATTCCAAACATATACTAGATTAGGGCAGAGATTTTTGATGCCGGCCTTGCGGAACGCTTCGTCTTTTGTACTTTAACACAATTTCGCTTAAATTTTTAAGGGAGCGTTCAGCAAGGCAGGACACTGGAAACAAATCTTTGGCTAGACCCTATATTTGATTTAATATCGACTCTGAGAATATTATTATATCCATATGACTCTTTCATATTCTAAACTAAAGCCTAGGGTACTACAATTTGGAGGCGGTAATTTTTTACGCGGCTTTTTGGGTTGGATGGTTCAACATCTCAATGAAACCGCCGATTTCGATGGCAGCATTGTTTTGGTCAAACCAACCCCGGGCGGCAATTACGAATCTTTACGTAACAATGCCGGGCAATATCATGTCATACTCAATGGTATGTATGAAGGCAAAGGACAACAAATCGTTTATCCGGTTGATTGTGTTTCTCAGATCATCAATCCCTATCAGGAATGGGCCGCTTTTATTGAGACGGCTTTAGCGCCTAGTCTCAAATACATAGTCTCCAATACTACAGAGGCAGGTATTGTCTTCGATGGTGAGCCGCATTATACACAAGGCGTTCCGCCTAGCTTTCCGGCCAAGCTTACGGCATGGCTATATGAGCGTTTTCGGCATTTTGAAGCTGGAGCTATGCATGGTTGTATCTGCTTGCCTTGTGAATTGATCCCCGCCAATGGCGCTAAACTGCAATCCATCATATTACAATACGCTCAGCACTGGTCGCTTGGTGATGAGTTTGAACTATGGATTAAGCAACACAATCAATTTTGTGATACCCTCGTGGATCGGATTGTCTCAGGCTATGACGATAGGGTGGCAAATGCAGTAAAAGCGGATCTTGCTTTCCCTGATCCCAATCTCGTAGTCGGAGAACATTATCATAGTTGGGTCATCAAAGGGCCCGTAGAACTAAAGGATCGTATAGCTTTTCTTGCCCCTTCTCTCAACAATAGTTGGGCAGAGGATCTGCGCCTTTATCGTGAGCGAAAAGTCCGGATTCTCAATGGGGCCCATATGACAATAGTACCGATTGGGCATATGTTAGGGCTAAAAACCGTAAAAGAGGTGATGGCCCATCCGATCCTAAGTGTCTTTTTACAAGACTTACTATATGAAGAGGTGATTCCAAGCATCGCCTTAGACTCTGACGATTTAGCTACTTATAGTGCGGAGATTTTGGATCGTTTTCGCAATCCATTTTTGGAACATCGTCTCTTGGACATTGCACTGAACTCGATCTCTAAGTTTGCCGCCCGTCTGATGCCGACCTTGGTCGAACGCTACCAGCAGACGGGAGCGATCCCAAGACGAATCCTCACTGTATGGCTGGCGATCATTCTTTTTTATCGTGGCGAATATGAAGCTCGTGAAATACCCTTACGCGATGAAGCCTCCAACTTAGACTTTTTTGCGGCTCTCTGGCGATCAAAAGCAGCGTTCAGCAAGGCTGAAATCATCGAAAAAGCGCTGCAATGCCCCGCCTGGCAAAATGAGCAATTGCCCCCCTCTGCAGACTTGGTCTCCGAAATGCTCGCCCTATGGCAACGCTGGGAGTCAGAAGGCCTTCTGAGCCTGATTTCAAACTTGCAAATTTCAAATTAGATGGATTTAAAACTTAAAGATAAAGTAGTATTGATCTCTGGGGCTGCGGGCCAAGAAGGTAGCATTGGACATACGATTTTGTGGGCCTTGGCGGAGGAAGGTGCCATACCTGCGATCGTCGATCGTAACGCTCGTGGCTTTGCTTATGTAGAAGCCTTACAAGCCCAAGGGATAGACGCCATGTTTGCCCCAACAGATGTTACCGATCCTCAGCAAATCGAAGCGGCGGTTGCCCAAGTAATGCAAAAATATGGGCGCATTGATATTGTGATCAATAATGTGGGAGTCAATGATGGCGCGGGCTTAGATGCTAGCTATGAGGACTTTGTGCGTTCGCTCCAACTCAATTTGGTAAGCTATTTTTTGTTGGTTAAGCATGCTTTGCCGCTTGTTGGCTGCTTATATCACCCACCCCAATGTCGCTGGGGCAACAGTATTGAGTCTGGGTTGCCAAAACGCCCAAATCTCAATCCTCCAAGATGCCATTGCTGCTTTGGATCCAGATTTTGATAAACCTGTTTATTATTTGGAGCAACAGGCCAGTAATTCAGTGCCAGCCTATATTGAAGAGGCCGTCCGACGTACTTTTGTGGGTCTGAGTATCGCAGACCGACATCAGAGGGAAGCTTTTCCGCTTGCTGAGATTTGTCTGGGTTTAGAATGTGGTGGCTCGGATGGATTCTCAGGCATCTCCGCTAATCCTACTGTGGGTGAAGTCTCTGATCTCATCGTTTGCTTGGGCGGCAAAGCAATTCTCGCAGAATTTCCCGAACTCAATGGGGTCGAACAAGAGCTGATCAATCGTTGTGAGACGGATCAATTAGCAGCTAGGTTTACTGAGCTAATGCAGACGTATGCAAGACGAGCGGAGGCGGTCGGCTCTGGCTTTGACATGAATCCATCACCGGGCAATATCAAAGATGGCCTCATCACTGATGCGATGAAATCCGCAGGTGCTGCTAAGAAGGGGGGGCGTTCCCCGATAAGGGATGTACTCGACTATACCGAACCGATACGCAAGGCAGGGCTCAATCTACTCTGCACCCCCGGCAATGATGTCGAGTCCACTACTGGATTGGCAGGTTCTGGGGCCAATCTGATTGTCTTTACTACGGGATTGGGTACGCCAACGGGCAACCCGATCGTACCTATAGTCAAGGTTTCTAGCAATCGTAATCTCTCGCGACGGATGGCTGATATTATTGATTGGGATAGTGGCGACATTATCGAGGGCAAACAAACTATCGCCGAATCCGCAAAAGGGCTTTTGCAGTATATGATTGCGGTGGCTAGCGGTGAGCTACAAACCAAAGCAGAGCAACTAGATCAAGATGACTTTATCCCTTGGAAAAGGGGGATTTCGCTTTAAAGCTGCCTCGGTTTTTGTTTCCTGAAAAAGACACTATACTGAAGCAAGAAACTACTCCGCTATGCAATTCAAAATCTCAGCATTTGCCTTTTGGGTTCCCGTTTTAGCACTTTTTTTGGCTTGTAGCGTCAAAACTGAGCGTTCTGGGACAGAAGAAGCCAAACCCACCCAAGCCCAACTCGATCATCTAGGGATTACTAATCCTGATAAACTCAGTGCTGCTTCAAAGCGTGCCCTGCAATGGCCTGATATCGGTAACGAATGGTTTGGAGAGTTTGAGGTGCAGGACCTAAAAGGTGATCTCGCTTATGAAGAAGGAGTGGTGAGGAGAGATCCTAGCGGACTCATCCAAGTGGATGGCAAATATTATGTCTGGTACACACGCAGTACAGGCCCCACTCAAGGTTTTGCGGGTGATATCGAAAACGAAAAGGTCTTTCCTTGGGATCGTTGTGATATCTGGTACGCTACTTCGACCGATGGCTGGACCTGGAAGGAAGAGGGTCTAGCCGTAGCAAGAGGCGAAAAAGGAGCCTATGACGATCGCTCAGTTTTTACCACCGAAATCTTTGTGCATGAGGGGATGTATTATCTCGTTTATCAAACTGTCAAATCACCTTATAAGGTCCGAGTCAAAAATCAAGTTGGCTTGGCTTGGTCTGATAATCCTCATGGGCCTTGGACCAAAAGTCCGGAACCAATATTGAGCCCGGCAGATAATGGCGTATGGAAGGGCGATGCTGATAATCGCTTTGAAGTGGTCAAAAAGGGCGATTTTGATAGCCATAAAGTGCATGATCCTTGTCTCCTCTTTTTTGAAGGTAAATTTTATCTCTACTATAAAGGCGAGCAGATGGGGGAGCAGATCACCTTCGGTGGACGCCAAATTAGACATGGCGTAGCCATTGCCGATAATGTCAAAGGCCCTTATGTCAAGTCGCCCTACAATCCGATCTCCAATAGTGGCCATGAGATTTGCGTTTGGCCTTATGAGGGCGGTATTGCCTCATTGATCACCACCGATGGACCCGAAAAAAACACTCTCCAATGGTCGCCTGATGGAATCAATTTTACGATCAAATCTGTCATCAAAGGTGCGCCACATGCAATCGGACTCAATCGTTCGTTGGAAACGGAAAAAGCACCTTTTGCAGCCTTTGAATGGGGCCTCACCCATCAATACAAAAATTCTGATTACCAATACATTAGACGTTTTTCAGGCAAAAGGAGAACCACTCATGTAGCCAAAGGCGAAAAGCCTAAAGTGGATTAGCAGCGCCAAGCGTGAGATGCTGGCCTTCTACTATTGCCAAAATTTCATTAGTTTAAATTTAGCGTTCGGCAAGGCCGTAATCCATAGTCGCCGATCCTAAATACTGAAGCAAATGATGAATACGAGAAGAATCTTTACGCTGATATTAGGGGTCTGTTGCTGGACACTTGGCATCGCCCAAACGGACATTTTATTAGAAGCCGAAAGCTTTCTTGACAAAGGAGGTTGGGTAAGTGATCCTCAGTTTGTCGAGCAGATGGGTTCGCCTTATTTGATGGCACATGGTATGGGGAATCCCGTCCGCGATGCCAGTACCCAATTTGCTTTGGATCAAAGTGGCACTTATTACGTTTGGGCTCGGACCAAAAACTGGATACCCGGCCCTTGGGAAGCTCCCGGACGTTTTGAGTTGCATCTCAACGGCCAAAAATTGGGCAAAACGCTCGGCACTACACCCGGCTGGACTTGGGAGTATGTGGGTCAACAAAAATTACGAAAAGGAACGGTTTCAATGAGCTTGGTCGATCTGACGGGTTTCAATGGTCGTTGTGATGCCATCTATCTCAGTCAAACCAATGAGGCACCGCCGCGTTCGCTGAAAGCGCTCAGTACATGGCGCAAAACAAAACTCAAAGAATCCCTCGCTCCCGAGACGACTAAGCAATACGATTTGGTCGTTACAGGTGGCGGATTGGCGGGCTGTGCCGCTTCTATTGCTGCGGCAGAACAAGGTCTAAAAGTAGCTTTAATTCATGATCGGGCTCTTTTGGGCGGTAATGCCAGTAGCGAGATCCGGGTGCATACCTTGGGCATCTATGGCAAATATGAACGCATCCTCAAGATGATCGATACGGAGCATTACCCCAATGGCTCCTCTGAGGCGATCAAAGATCAGGAGAAGCGTGAGCGCAATATGCAGAGCTACGAAAACATAGATATCCACTACAACCTTAGAGCTTATGACGCCCATGCGGAGGACAATACTATCAAGTATGTGGACGCTCGTCATACCTCCTCCGGAGAACGCATCCGCTTTGAGGCTCCATTGTTTGTCGATGCGACGGGCGATGGCTGGATTGGTTATTGGGCTGGCGCGGAATTTTCTTATGGCCGTGAGAGCGTACATCAATATGGCGAAGCTTGGGATCAGTGGGGTGAGTTATGGAGTCCTGAAGAAGCTGACAACTTTGTGATGGGTTCTTCGATTTTATGGCAAACCGAAATACGGGAAGACGCGAGTTCTTTCCCAGCGGTGCCTTGGGCCAAGGAAGTTGCCGAGGAGCATGCTGCCGTAGCGGGGGAGTGGTATTGGGAGTTTTCGCGCAATGATCTGCATCAGATTGAGGATGGCGAAGAGATTCGTGATCATATGCTGCGAGCGATCTATGGCTCCTTTGCCAATGCCAAGCAAAATCCTAAAAATGCGCAATATCAACTCCAATGGGTTTCTTATCTGCTCGGTAAACGTGAATCTCGTCGTTTGGTCGGAGACCATATCTTTACCTTTAAAGATGTAGTGGAGCATCGTAAATTCGCCGATTCGGTGGTAATCGAAAAGCGTGAGATCGACGTTCATTATCAGCAAAATCTCAAAGACGAGACGAAGCCAGATTTTCTTTCGACGGCTTTGTTTTATGAAACGGATCACTACTATATCCCTTATCGCAGCCTATACTCCCGCAACATCAATAATTTGTTCATGGCAGGGCGTTGTTTTAGCTGCTCTCATGTTGGTTTGGGCGGCCCTCGAGTAATGCTGACAACCGGACAGATGGGCGCGGCGGTTGGCTATGCTGCTTCGCTTTGCAAGAAGTATGAAACCCAACCTAGAGCCATTTATGAGCAGCACTTGACAGAGTATATCGATTTGATTATCAGTCAGCAAAACCCCGATCCCAAACCCTAATCGATGCTGCGATACGCTTGCTTTTTGTTGCTTGTACTAGGGTCTTTTACGGCTTCTCTGTCCCAGAACGCTTCTGCTCCTCCTTTGTATTTTACGATGGGAGATGAGTATGAGAGGGCGGCTCATCGCCGAACGCTGTTATCATGGCCCGGCGTCGATAGCACCACCCAACACGAGCTTGAATTATGGACAGATACTGCTGGCAAACCCTTGCTCTATTATGCCAATATCAATACGCCCGTTTGTATCGACGGGAGTTGTAAACCCCTCTATATTGAGATTTATTGGGACCTACTCGGTAACTATATCGGTTATGGAGTGATTGCCGCTGAGTTGTTGACCAAATATGACCATGAGTTATTTGAGTCCGCGGATTATCAAAAACTGCATCGGTTACTACTCAACAAACATTCCATCTTAGCGCGTAAAAAGCTCTCTGATTTATTTGATGCCAGTCCTCAAACAAGTGAGAAAGTTACTTTCAATGGCGTAGAGCTAGACGCTGTCTCAGGCGCTACGAAAAGAGAGATTGGTCAATCGGTCGTGAAGGGTGCTTTATATTCCTGCTACACTCTTTGGCATTTGGTATATGGAGCGGTTTCAGACAGTATGGAGCAGTCTTTAGCGGCAATGTACGACTCCCGTTTATCGCGGGATTTTTTGCATTCAGACTATCCTGACTATCAATATCATGCCCTCAAGCAGATGGACAATCTGATGCTCGAACAAGAGCTCAATCGAGTCTTAGAGATTTTTCCGACCGCTAGTCCTTTGGTGCGAACCTATCTGATCAAAAAGTTTCCCAATGAGTGGTTTCAACGAGCAGAACTTGCTTTCCCACTCTATCGTTCGTTTGCAACGATAGACAGACAATCTCAAACGCTTTTGCTCCAACACCTCGCTTTTGCGCCTTTGGAGGTTACCGAAATCTTAGCGATCTCTATTTCCTCCATGACTCGCAACCAACTCAAACTATATCTCAAGCAAGTCTCCGCCAATCCTCTCAACGAAACGGTCGAAGAAGAGATGCAAAAAGTGATCGCTTCAAAAAGCTATGCTAATAGCTATTTGTTAGAAGATTTTCTTGCTGAAAATTAGGCTTAAAAGGAGACTTGTAAAAAGTAAAATATGCCCTTTTTGATCTGTAATCGTATCCCGAAAATCAGACGCTTGATTTTCGGGATAGATACTCGCTATTTTTTATGAAAAATATCTAAACTTTTGCGTTACTTTTCACCCACTTATGATTCTAACAACCACATATTTCAAAAGCAGTGTCATCCATGCATGGACATTCATCCGTAGTTTTTTGCCCGGGGGACTTTGAGCCCAGCAATCATTGGTACCCTAAGGCTATCAATGCTCAGATCCACCCTATGGTGGCATACTTTATGAATCTGGGCCCGGATAAAATCATCAATCGCTATTGTCATCTCAACCCTTTGGTTGATCGAGATAAACTGCGTGAAATGATCAGCTATAAAGCTCGTTTTTTTCTGCACTCTGGTGCGGATCTTTTTCACGTAACCGACGCCAAGGGTAAGCGCGAAATGGTGGTCATCGAGACCAATTCCTGTCCCTCAGGTCAAAAATCATTTCCCTTACTAGACGATAACCAAGAGCAGGGCGGTTACTTCAAATATATGTCTGAGACCTTCGCACCGGCTTTGAAAGCGCGGCGCTCCAAAATAAAAGGGGGCTTGGCGGTCTTATACGACAAAAACGAAATGGAGACGACGGGTTATGCTGCTGCAATGGCAGATGTCTTCAAAGAGAATGTTTATTTAGTCCCGTTTTATAGACATGATGCTGATCCACCCGTTCGCTTTGTAGATCATATTTTAGAGATCCGCAATGAAAATGGAGACTGGTTGCCGATTAGAGCTGCTTTTCGCTATGTCACGCAACGTCCTTGGAATCGCTTGCCGGTACACACCAAGACCATGATCCTCAATCCGATCATCACCTGTCTTGCCGGAGGGCGTAACAAGATGATCGCCGCCAAAGCATACGATTTGTTCAATGCCGAAATCCGAGAGTTTGGCTTCAAAATCCGAACTCCTGAGACTATTTGGGATGTTCGCAAAAACGAAATTCCTCTTTGGGTCAAGCGTTTAGGAGGCCAAGCTGTGATTAAAGTGCCTTATGGCAATGCAGGACAAGGCGTTTATACCATTGTCAATGAAAAGGAGTTGGCAGACTTCATGGCCGAGGAGTTTTCTTACGATAAATTTATCGTGCAAAGCCTGATCGGTAATTATCAATGGAGCTCCAACAGCTCCCAAGGACGATTTTTTCATGTTGGAACCATGCCCGACCGCCGTAATCTAACCTATGCAGCAGATCTACGGATGATGATCCACCGTACAGCCGCAGGCTTTAAGCCCATGGGCGTTTATGCCAGACGGGCTCGTATGCCCCTGCTTGATCAACTCGAAGACAGCAAATCTTCTTGGGATATCCTCGGTACTAACCTCTCGATCAAAAATGAGGACGGAACCTTCACCACCGATAGTTCTCGCTTGATCATGATGGATCGTAAAGATTTCAATCGCCTCGGCATTAGCGTAGATGATTTGATCGAAGGCTATATCCAAACCGTACTTTCCACCATCGCTATCGACAAAATGGCAAGTACGCTGATCAATCAAAAAGGGCGCTTCAAGTCTCGTCTATTTCGGTCTCTCAATGATGATCCCGCTTTGATCGACGAAATCACTTTAGCGTAATCGCGATGAAAACATATTCTATTCTTATACTCACCGATCATCGGGTGCATAAGGCTAGTAACCCTGTTTATAGCCTTGTGCCTAGCCTAAGACAACATCCTCAATGTGCTTTTGTCGATGTGGCAAGTCGCGGTAATGCGGCTAATACGCCTTTTTTTCAAGACTATGTCTCTAATCAGTTGGAATGTTTGCGGGTATCTGAAGTCTTTGCTTATCAGGCTGATGGGCAGCAGTTTGTTGAAACTGACTATGTCCGTTCGATCCAAGATTATGATGTGATCTTGATGCGTTTGGCGAGGCCAGTATCGACAGCCTTTATGGAGTACTTAGCAGAGCAAGCGCCTCAAGCGATTTTTATCAACCATCCTTTAGGTATTGAAAAAACCAGTTCCAAGGCTTATTTGCTCCACTTCCCTGACTTATGCCCTCCGATGGCGCTTTGCCATAGTGTAGAGGAGATTCTCCGCTTCGCGGAACGCTTCCCCATTGTCCTCAAACCGCTCAAAGAATATGGCGGCAAAGGGATATTAAAGCTAGAAGATGGCATCATCTACGATGGCGATGAGCAATATATCGCCTATGATTATCTCCGTGAGAACGCTGCCTTCATCGAGCAAAATGCTTATCTGGCGATGAAGTTTTTGCCCAACGTTCGCCAAGGCGACAAAAGAATTCTCGTCGTCGGTGGAGAAATCCTCGGTGCTTCCCTGCGGATGCCGCCGCCAGACTCTTGGATTTGTAATGTCGCCATGGGAGGAGATGCCGTTCCGGCGGAGCCGACCTCTGAAGAAATAGCCATCATAGAAACAATTTCTCACGTTCTGCTCGAAGAGGGAATCCTCATTTTTGGTGCTGATACACTAGTTGATGATGAGGGCAAACGTGTTCTTTCAGAGATCAACACCTTGAGTGTCGGCGGTTTCAAAGACATTCAAGCACAAACTCAAAAGCCAGTATTGGCTACTACCATTCAAAAGATTTTCGATTATATCAATCATGCAAAAAACTAAGTTTAGCGATATTCCCCTCATTGAGTCCTTCAATCTCGAAGACACGCCTCCTCAAACTATCCGGCACTATTGGCTCAAAATCATCTCCGATGGATTGGGCAGTCCTATCTGTGTACCTCTTATCGTCGCTCGGGGGAAAGTAGATAAGCCTGTGCTGGGGTTGACCGCAGCTCTACACGGTAATGAACTCAATGGTATCTCCGTAATCCAACGCCTGTTTGGTGAAATTGATGTCAAAGAACTCAAAGGCACCATCATCGGGATACCCGTGGTCAATATCCCATCATTTGTCCGTCGCAAGCGTCGTTTCAATGATGGCGTCGATCTCAATCATATCATGCCCGGCAAGGCCGATGGTAATGTCAGTCAGGTGTATGCCTATCGTTTTTTTGAGCGTATTGTCAAGCATTTTGAATACCTCCTGGACTTGCATACGGCAAGTTCTGGCCGGGTCAATTCGTACTACATTCGAGCTGATATGGATCATGCTACGACTCGCCGTTTGGCATTGTTGCAAAACGCACAAATCATCGTTCATAATCCACCCTCAGATGGGACGCTGAGAGGCGCCGCTGACGAATTGGATATCCCAGCGATCACCTTGGAGGTGGGCAACCCCAATACCTTCCAAAAAAAGATGATTAAAAGTGGGGTAGAAGGAGTGCACAATGTACTCTCGTTTTTGGAGATGACAGAGGATGAAATCGAAAAGCCAGACCAGCCTGCGATCCTTTGTGAACGCTCATATTGGATTTATACCGATAGAGGGGGCCTGCTCAATATTCCAGTTAATCTTACCCAAAGAGTCAAAAAAGGCGATTTGATCGCAAATCTGCGTGATGTGTTTGGCAATCTCGTGAGCGAATACTTTGCTCCAGAAGACGGTATCGTAATCGGTAAAAGTGTCAGTCCGGTCAATCAGTCTGGCGGTAGAATATTACACCTTGGAATTGAAAAAAAATGAATCAAAAATTTGCGATATAAATCGGTGTAAATATTTAAAAAACCACTAGCGTTTTTCAAGATTTATTCGGAGCATTGCGCAGCATTTTTTAGCGACTAAATATTATGCAAAACTACTTGGGATTTTTGTCGCAAAGCTTCGACTTTCCGACCAAGACTTTTACTGTCCTTGAGGACGAACTCCATTTTCATAACGTCAATCTGATGGAGTTGATCGAAACCTACAAAACGCCCCTTCGATTTACCTATCTCCCGATTATTGCTCAAAAGATTGAGCAAGCTAGGGATTGGTTTGGCAAGGCGATTAAGGCGCTCAACTATGAGGGTAGTTATACTTATTGCTATTGTACCAAAAGCTCTCATTTCAAGCATGTCTTAACCGAGGTACTCAAATCTGAGGCGAAACTAGAAA
Organism: Bacteroidia bacterium; assembly: GCA_045106675.1. Lineage (GTDB taxonomy): Bacteria > Bacteroidota > Bacteroidia > J057 > J057 > JBCAWW01. Next base: position 6,849 of record JBGCFA010000319.1, on the reverse strand, counting down.
CCTCATCAGCTTTTGACCTGCCCATGATTCGGGCTTTGTACCGAGGCAAACATCTCAAAAAGGATATCCTCATCATTTGTAACGGCTACAAAGACTACGAATACAAGCAAAATATCGTAGATATGATCCATGACGGCTTCAACAATGTGATCCCAATCTTGGACAATAAAGAGGAGTTTAGCTTCTACCAAGCTGAGTTAGAAGAGCCTTATCAACTCGGTATTAGGTTGGCCACGGAGGAACCGCCAGACTCTAGTTTCTATAGTAGCCGCTTAGGACTAAAACGGCATGAAATTTTGCCGTTTTACAAAGATCGTATCCAGAAAGATCCTAATGCAACGCTCAAACTGCTGCATTTCTTCGTGCATACAGGTATTCAGGACTCACCCTATTTTTGGAGCAGCTTACGCCAATTTGTTTCGCTCTACTGCGAGTTGCGCAAGATCAATCCTGATTTGACGATGTTGGATATCGGAGGAGGTATGCCATTTCAAAACTCGCTGGACTTTGAGTTTGACTACGAATACATCATCACTGAGATCGTGCGTACCATCCAAGAGATATGCAAGGATCAAGAAGTATCAGTACCTGATATCTTGACGGAGTTTGGGAGCTATACCGTCGCCGAAAGTAGCTGTACGCTCTTCAAAGTTTTGGGACGTAAGCAACAAAACGATCGTGAAAAGTGGCATATGATCGACGGTAGCATTATCAGTATGCTACCGGACGTTTGGGCTTTGAACCGTCGTTTTATTCCGCTTCCGATCAACAATTGGGATGCTGCTTACGAAAGTGTCTTTATCGGCGGGATGACTTGCGATAGTGATGATTACTACAATCATGAGGCAAATGTCGATGCGATTTATATGCCAGCTACTCGCAAACAGCAGTATGTCGGCTTTTTTCATACCGGAGCTTATCAAGAGATCTTGAGTGGTGTCGGAGGGATTCATCATTGTCTGATGCCTGACCCCAAACATGTGATCATGGATGTGCAAGAAGACGGCACGCCCTTCACTCGAGTGTTGCACGAAGAGCAAAACTCTAAGCAGGTGATGAAAATCTTAGGTTACAAATATTAATCTCCACTCTCATGGATAGTCGATTTGATCCTAATGGCCCCGCTTTGCTCAATGGCAATCTGTATGGTTTGCCCTTCACGCGAGAAGAAGCAAAACTCGTGCTCATCCCTGTTCCTTGGGATACGACCGTTTCTTATCGATCGGGGACTGCATTGGCTCCTTTGGCGATTTTGGAAGCCTCTGCCCAAGTGGAGCTTTATCATGATGCCGCGCCGGATGCTTGGCAAGCAGGGATTTGGATGGCCAAACCCTCTGCTTCTCTAATTGAACGCAATCATCAAGCCCGTGCGAAAGCGCTGAAAGTCATTCAAGCGATCGAGCAAGGGGAATCTATGGAGTTCCATGCCGAGGATTTAGCTATGGTCAATCAAGCTTGTGCCGAGATGGTGGATTGGGTCAAAACTCAGAGTAGGAGCGTTCTCGCAGAGGGGAAAATACCAGCAGTACTCGGTGGAGACCATAGTACACCACTGGGATTGATACAAGCATTGGCGGAGGTGCATCCAGACTTTGGTATCCTCCAGATAGATGCACACCTCGATCTCAGAATGGCTTATGAGGGCTTTACCTACTCCCACGCCTCCATCATGTACAATGCTTTGGCCCTGCCTCAAGTCTCCAAATTGGTCTCCGTTGCGGTTCGAGATTATTGTCAGGAGGAGATTGATCTAGCGACTGATGATCCACGGATTGAGTATTTTTCTTATCGCGGCTTAGTCGCCGAACGCTACCACGGAAGCCTCTGGGCTGAGCAGCTGGCCAACATTATTGCGGCCTTACCTTCAAAAGTATATATCAGTTTCGACATAGACGGCCTTGACCCTAGCCTTTGTCCCGATACGGGAACGCCGGTGCCAGGTGGTTTACAGTTTGCCGAGGCCTGCTATTTGTTGGAAGCCTTGGTGGATTCAGGGCGTGAGATCATTGGATTTGACCTTTGTGAGGTTGCTCCTGCGGAGAACGATTGGAATGCGATCGTAGGAGCCCGCACCTTATTTCAATTGTTTGTTGCCAGTGTGTGCAGCCAAAAAGCTTAATAATATGAAAAGAGGACCTATTTCTGAGTTTATCCAAACTCACTATAAACACTTCAATGCTGCGGCCTTAGTCGATGCCGCCCAAGGATACGAAGCCCATCTTGCCGCCGATGGAAAAATGATGATTACCCTCGCTGGTGCCATGAGTACCGCTGAATTGGGTAAATCACTGGCTGAGATGATCCGCCAAGACAAGGTGCAAATCATCTGTTGTACCGGAGCCAATCTTGAGGAAGATATCATGAATTTGGTGGCGCATAAACATTATGAACGAGTACCGCATTACCGTGATCTTAGCCCTCAAGAGGAACGCGCTCTACTGGACCGAGGTCTCAATCGAGTTACTGATACCTGTATCCCGGAGGAGGAAGCTTTTCGCCGCTTGCAGCAACACATCCATGAAAAGTGGAAAACTGCCGATACCGCTGGTGAACGCTACTTCCCACATGAATTCATGTATCAGATGCTACTATCCGGTGATCTAGAACAATACTATGAGATTGATCCCACCAACAGTTGGATGCTTGCCGCTGCTCAGAAAAATCTTCCCATTGTAGTTCCTGGCTGGGAAGACTCTACCATGGGCAACATCTTTGCCTCTTACTGTATCAAAGGAGACATCCAAGCCCAGACGATGAAATCGGGCATTGAGTATATGATGTGGTTAGCCGATTGGTATAAGGAAAATGCAGTTGGTAAAGGTGTCGGTTTCTTTCAAATCGGTGGCGGCATCGCAGGAGATTTTCCTATCTGTGTGGTACCCATGCTCTATCAGGATTTGGAGTACACTGATGTGCCTTTCTGGGGCTACTTCTGCCAGATCTCAGATTCTACGACTAGCTATGGATCTTACTCTGGGGCCGTGCCCAACGAGAAAATCACGTGGGGCAAACTCGATGTTGATACGCCTAAGTATGTGATTGAGTCCGATGCTACAATTGTCGCGCCTTTGATCTTTGCGTGGTTGTTGGGTTGGTAATCTGAAAATGATGAATACACAAGAAATCGATAATATCGAACTGAAGTTTTTGGTCTTGGCCGATTACGAATCGCTCAAATCAGCCATGATTGAATCTTATCCAGCTATGGTGGGCTCATACTGGCGGGAGCATCAGATTGAATCTTTGATCCAAAAATTTCCCGAGGGCCAAGTCGTCCTCAAAATCAATGGAGAATTAGCGGGTTGTGCCTTATCTATCATCGTGGATTATGATGCCCTCGATGATAATCATAATTACCAAGAGGCGACCGGAGATTATACCTTCAATACGCACTCTGAAGAGGGCAATGCACTCTATGGCATTGAAGTATTCATCAAGCCTGAGTTTAGAGGTTTGCGTTTAGGTCGCAGGCTGTATGACTATCGTAAAGAACTTTGCGAAAAGCTCAACCTCAAAGGGATTGTCTTTGGTGGGCGCATCCCTAATTATCATAAATATGCTGACGAACTCTCTCCCAAGGAATACATTGAAAGTGTCAAGCGTAAAGAGATTCACGATCCTGTTTTAAATTTTCAAATCTCGAACGATTTTCACCCTTCTAAAATCCTTCGTAAATATTTAGAAGGAGACGCCGCCTCCAATGATTTTGGTGTTCTCATGGAGTGGAAAAATATCTACTTCGAAAAACCCAATAAAAAAGCGGCAACCCAAAAAACCATCGTTCGCCTGGGGTTGATCCAATGGCAAATGCGACCTTATGGCAATTTGACAGAGTTGCTCCAACAGGCCGAGTACTTTATTGATGCAGTGGCGGGTTACCGCTCTGATTTCGCGCTCTTTCCGGAGTTTTTCAATGCGCCCTTGATGGCCGAAAACAATCACCTTTCGGAGTCAGCCGCGATTCGAGAATTAGCTACCTATACGGAGTCGATCGTGCAACGATTTTCTGAATTTGCGATCTCCTACAACATCAATATCATCTCGGGTAGTATGCCTGAGATTGTCGATGACCGTCTGTACAATGTTGGTTATTTGTGCCGTCGCGACGGAACGGTAGAACGCTACGAAAAGCTACATGTAACACCCGATGAGGCCAAAGTTTGGGGCATGCAAGGAGGTCATCATATCCAAAGCTTTGACACAGATTGTGGCAAAATTGGGGTGTTGATTTGTTATGATTCTGAGTTTCCTGAACTGAGCCGGCTTTTGGCAGATGAGGGGATGAATATCTTATTCGTACCTTTTTTGACAGACACCCAAAATGGATACTCTCGGGTACGCCATTGCGCGCAAGCTCGCGCTATCGAAAACGAATGCTATGTCGCTATCGCGGGTAGTGTGGGTAACTTGCCCAAAGTGCATAATATGGACATCCAATATGCTCAATCTACGGTCTTTACCCCTTGTGACTTTGCGTTCCCAGCCAATGGGATCAAAGCTGAAGCGACCCCTAATACGGAAATGATCTTGATCGCAGACGTTGATCTTGGTCTGCTGCGTGAACTCAATCAATTTGGGGCAGTACGCAATCTCAAAGATCGTCGTAAGGATATCTTTGAGCTGCGGAAGCGGTAGTGGATGCTTATCGAAATTTTATTAGAGAGGAGTTTTAAACTTAGCCAAGTTTAAAACTCCTCTCTTTAATTGAGCGTTCCGCGCAGCGATAAAAAGCAGCTTAATCGCCTTGAGGGGGCTGATTTTTGAATACCACAGTCCGATAAGGAAAGGGAATTTCAATGCCTTCTCGATCGAAGCGCTTCTTGATGCTTTCAAGCAAATCGCACTGCATGGCGAAACCTTTGGCTTGATCTTGGGCCCAAGCGTATGCCCGTAGATTAACGGAAAAGTCGCCCAAGCTGATGAGGCGAATGCCTACTAATGGCTCACCCTCTGCTATTTCTACCTCTTCCCGATTATCGATAAAGTTGGGGTGCTGACTGACTTCTTCGGTGATGATCCGTTTGGCTAAGTCAATATTGGAGTCGTAGCTGATGCCAAGTTCGATCCACTGACAAATTTTGGATTCAATCAGATCTGCATTGATGATAACTTCTTCGCTGATCATGGAGTTGGGGAGGATCACACGACGGTTTTGGAAGTTGCGAATGATGGTGTGCCGCAAAGTGATGTCTTCTACTACGCCACTGATCGTATCCCTGACTGTAATTCTATCGTTCACCCGAAAAGGTTTAAAAAGCACGATAAATATGCCTGCGATGATATTGGAAAGTGCCGCCTGAGACGCAAAACCCACCGCAACTGCCATAATACCCGCTCCTGCCAGCACTGATTGAGCTAATGTCCTCAACTCGGGGATTGCATAGATCGTCAAACTTAGCCCGATTAGATAGATCAAAACTAAAATCGCTCGCCGCAAAAATTGATAATTGACCGGATCATTGGACAAATGATCACTTGATTTTTTGAAAAAACGCTTCATCATGCGATTGAAGATGAGCGCTATCAAAACCGTAACCAGAAAGATAAGAATGGCAATCAAATAGGCACGAGTTTCGGCGGTGAACCAAGTTGACATATCAGTGGAATTAGTAAGTTGCTATGGTGTCTAAATTTCGTTTGATTCTCGTCCTTATACAAAGTAAAGGAGTAACATTTCTGCTACTCCTTTGGACATTAATGGACGTGGGGAATCTTTAGCGGTTGAGACCAACAGAGAACCGAATCTCCGCGCTCAATCCAATGAAGGGCTGTATTTGGATACGATCGAGATCAAAGCTGGGTAATTCACCATTCATGCCTTCGCCTAGTTGTTCTTCTATCGCGACTACGCCTGCATTGATGCGGATAAAGCGAAAAACACTATAGCCGATTCCGGCAAAATAAGGGCGACCAAATACGGGGCCTGTAAATGTTTTGCCATCTGGGCCTTCGATATTTTGCACAAAAGCGCCGAGTGAAACCGAAGTGTTTTGTAAGATCGTCGAGCCTGTCGAACGATTGCTCAAGGGGATTGAAAGCCCAACGTAAGGAGCGCTGCCGTAGGTAAAGTTGTCTACATCGCCATTGAGTAGAATACCGCCATAGCCTACATTCAAGGCTAGTGAGCCCGCGATCTTTTCGGTCGGATAGTCTTGTACTTCGCGGACAACTAGGATCGACCACCATGTAGCTTGCATGAGTTTGTTGACTTCCTGCTGCAGCAGAACGTCCAATGCATTAGCGCTGCTCATGGTCGTGTCTTGTTCTATTCCTTTGAGGTAGCGTTCCAGCATGGGCGAAAAAACCGGAGCCTCTGCATGCGTTGCACTACGGTAAGAACCAAGTCCTTCGGTCAAAATTTGATTAAACTCTTTGTAGAGCTTGGAAGCAGAAGTATTGAGCTTAAGCTTACCATTTTGCATTTGAATCTGCTGCTGACGATAAAAGCTTAGACTCTTTTGTAGTTCTTTTTTTACGCCTTCTTTGTGGCTAGCGTTCAGGCTTTGATAATAGCTAATACGAACATCATATTCAGTATTGCCTTGTAGGCGATAATTCATCGGGAGGCGAAATGATTCGCCCGTATTTTTGAGGCTGCGTTGCCATAGGCCAGTGTAAAGCGCTTTCTGACTATTGGGTTTGTAGAGGGCTATTTCCACAGCCTCAACATTGCCTTTGATCTCACCTGAGAAGATCATCATTTCTTCGGCTGGGAGTGCTTGGCCATTGTTGAAGTAAGCCATGTCAAAGTCAAATACGACAGCTTCGTACTGAGCTTGTAGGCTGAGGATTGATATGCAAAGGAAAGAGAGGAGTATGAGTTTTTTCATCTAATGAGTAGATTATTAT
>JBGCFA010000318.1:0-5970 GCA_045106675.1 Bacteroidia bacterium | reverse complement strand
AGGCTTGAAATTAGGAGGAGGACGCTTTTCATGGGAGGAGATTTATGATTGTTAACGTTTGGCGACGGGCTTTCCTTATAAATGCATAATTTTGGACATGCATAGCTTTGAAGCCAAGGAATTGCTGCAACTGGCGGCCCCGCTTACAGTAGAGAGAGGACAGGAGTACTTTTTTCACAACCGAATCAATAAAATTGTTCAGCAGGGAGATCGATACCGAGCCGAAGTCGCTGGTAGCACTCGCTATATCACCTATTTATGGAGCGAACCTTTGTCGGGGAGATGTACTTGTCCTTATGGGGGAGAAGGGGCTTGTAAGCATATCATCGCGTTGGGAATGGCGATTTTGGCGGGACAACCTGAGCCGGAGATTTGGGAGGAAAGCGTTCCTCAAGGAGTGATGCCTCCCTTTCAATATCTGAGTAAAGTCAATCCTTTGGCGCGTGCTGGCGTTCCCCGCAGGGAGACTCCACTAGAAGAGATGGATGAAGTGATCGCTGCCTATTTTAGTGGCGAGGAAGTCGATCTGGCCGGCCTTGCCGAACGCTTGGTTTCAAATTCACCAGAGCCCTTTTTTGCTAGGGATATGCTCGGGCATTTGTTTGAGGTATGGCAAAAGCGCCTCAGTCAAGAAGCTGGAAAAGGCAAAGAGATAAAGATGGATTGGGCTAATTGGAAGCCTGTAATTGATGCGCTCTGTGTCGATAAAATGGTCAAACACTTCCTCCAGATACGGATTGAAGCGTATCAATTGAAGGAAGTGTTTGAGTAATATAAATTAGGTCTTAGTTCACTGAGGCCATTTTGTCCTTAGTGGTGTCTTTGTCTGTACTGACAGTACCCCGATTGCGGATCGTACCATTGTTTACGAGGATAATGCCTGCTACATGAGGTGCTGACATAGATGTTCCGGAGCGGGTGCTATAAGTACCGCCAATATCCGTAGAATAAATACTTTGTCCCGGTGCTGCATAATCTACTGGACCATTGCCATAATTGGAGGTAGCGGTGAGATCGTCGTTGCTATCGTGATTGGAAATCGTATAGATTTTAGAACCGTTGACACGAGCTGGCATATAATCTTTGGCGTGATCGTCATTGTTACCAGCTGCGATAGTCGCATACATGCCGGAAGATGCTACAAAGGAAGTGAGATAAAAATCTAAGGTGAAGAAGTATCCTGCTCCAGAAAGACTCAAATTCATGACATCGCCAGGTACCCCAACTACAGCGGAGTATAGGACGCCGATTGAAACATCGCTATAGGTTCCAGTGCCATTTTGTCCCAAGACTTTGACGGCTACGACGGTCGCACCTGCGGCTACACCTTTGGTTCCGATCAAATTGTCTTTGGCGCCTATGATTCCAGCACAATGGGTACCATGACCATTCAAATCATCTGCTGATGGTTCGGCGGAGACATAAGAGATCGAGAGTGAATTGCTGACGTTGAGATCAGGATGATCCAAATCGATGCCAGTATCAAGAATGAAAGCGCATTTACCGACGCCGCTTTTACTACCGACTTTGTCTACTCCCCAATCTACCTTTTGAGTCGAAAAAGGTTTGATGATGCCCGGTTTCAAGGTGTACTTGAATTTTAGATCACGTTCTATCCACCAGATTCGTTTGATCTTTAGGAGAAGGTTGAGCTCAGTTTTGGTGAGTTTGATGACGAAGCCGTTGAGTTTCCCTGAGAATACTTTAACGATTTTAGATTTACTGATTCCGGCTTGCTCCAAAGTCTGATAAGCAAAAGGCTTGAATTTGGCTTCGTATTGCTTGAGGGCTTTGCGTTTTGCCTCGCGGCTTTTGAGATTTTTGAAATTGGCTTGACTATCGATGGTTTTGAATGCTTCCTTAGTGAATACCACCATGTATTGATCCTTAATCGCATTGGGATCTTTTTCATGCATCATAAGACGCTTGGGCGGCTGCTTTTGGGCAGTCGCTTGCTGGAAGAAACCAAAAAATAAACTGAACAGTAGGCTAAGAGAAATTACTGATTTCATGTTACGTAATGAATGTCTGTTGTGTGAAACTAGGAATTCGAGTGAATTCAAATCTTAGTGCCGCACAAAGCGCAAACGTAACTTGAACTCAGTTTTAAGCTACCGTAGGCTCTGGGTCTACCCACTTATCATCCAAGCGGATCAGATCAATGAGTTTGTCCACGGCTTCAGCCGTCTTGACGCCTCGTTCGACTACTTCTTGTCCACGATAGAGAGCAATTTTGTCTACCCCCACGCCTACATAACCGTAGTCTGCATCGGCCATTTCACCGGGACCATTGACGATACAGCCCATGATACCAATTTTGACGCCCTTGAGGTGCTCAGTACGTTTTCGGATACGAGCAGTCGTTTCTTGGAGGTCGAAAAGCGTTCGGCCGCAGGACGGACAAGAGATATACTCGGTCTTCGTGATACGCAAACGAGAGAGCTGCAACATCCCAAAGGCAGTACGTAGGCGACAAGCATCAACCTGGTCGACCCAAAGGCCATCGACTTGACCATCTACCAATAGGGTACTACCATTGGAAGCTAGTGCTAATTGCGTTTTGGCATCTTCAGAGATCCGTACGTATTCGGGATACGCATCATCATTATAGTAAGTGGAGCTCTCGTCGAGACTCATTCTGAGAACGCTCGGTTGGTGAATACCGGCCTCGCTTAGTTGATAGATACTCTTTCGCCAATCATAAGTAGGGAAAGCGTTCTCGGATACGAGGATAAATACCACATTGGCATATAGATCATGATCCTTGACTTCGGCTACTTGTTCCTGACGGAGGGCAACGAAGTTGAGACGGTTTGAGCGTTCGGCTGCAGCCGTAAACTCAGCAGGACTCTCGAAATAAGGAAAATTAAGATCGCGATCACTCAGCATACGCCAAGTATTTTGATCATAGATACGCTTCAAGCCACCGGGAAGATCAAAGGTAGGTACTTCAGTGCCAAAATAAGCGTAGTCAGCTGCCATGTCAGCAAAGTTGTATTTGTCGAGCAGTGGCATATAAGTATAACCAATCGCTTGTAAATCTGCTGCTTGTGTAGCTCGTCCGCGCATATCAGCGATCACTCTTGGCACTTGATCTTGGCCTAGATTGACGATGCTTTTGCTGGCCCTGCGCTTGAAACTATAAGGATCAAAGGGTAGGGGAGTCTTGTCAGGACTCGTATGCTCAGTCTGCGTATTGACTTGCTTGACGATATGATTGACGAGAAACTCTGCTACTGGTGTTTCGTGCTCAGGCTCTTCGGTAAGAGAGACTCGGACGGTATCGCCCATGCCATCTAATAATAAGGTCGAGATCCCTAAAGCGGATTTGATACGACCATCTTCCCCTTCTCCCGCCTCGGTAACGCCTAAATGTAGTGGATAAACCATATCGCGCTCTAGCATCTGCTTCATGAGGAGGCGGTAAGCCTGTACCATGACTTGAGGATTAGAGGCTTTCATAGAGATCACTATCTCGTGATAGCCGTGATCTTCGCAGATACGGACAAACTCCATGGCAGATTCTACCATACCGTGAGGAGTATCACCATAACGGCTCATGATACGATCCGAAAGCGAACCATGATTGGTCCCAATTCGCATGGCGGTCCCTTCTTCCTTACAAATCTTGACGAGCGGAGAAAAGCGTTTATGGATGCGGTCTATTTCTGCTTGATAAGACTCATCTGTATACTCTATCTCTTGAAATTTCTTTTTGTCGGCATAGTTGCCGGGATTGACACGGACTTTGTCTATGATCCTAGCGGCGATTTCGGCTGCATTAGGAGTGAAGTGGATATCCGCTACGAGCGGAACGTCATAACCTCTTGCTTTGAGTTCCTTTTTGATTTCGGCCAGATTGTGAGCTTCCTTTTTACTAGGAGCCGTGATGCGCACGATTTCGCAACCTGACTCGATCATGCGGATACTTTGCTCCACGGTACCGATGGTGTCCATTGTATCGGTCGTCGTCATGGACTGGATACGAATGGGGTTATTGCCGCCAACTCCTACATGCCCGACTTTGACTTCACGGCTAGTAATACGTTGGTAAGAAAGGTGGGAAAGAGAATATAAATTATGAGACTTCATGAGAGACTAAGTGGTTATTGAAGCGAAGTTCTTTAATGACTTACACAAATCCTAAGCTAAAACACATCCACAGCCAAATGGTTTTTACATAGAGTCTCCTCTATGTTTTTGCATCGCTTCTAACATTGCGTTCTAGGAGTAGAGAAAAGGCGAAACCACTCTAATGTTATGTATTGTCGCTTTTCGATTGGCATATCTGCTACAAAATGAGGATTTTATTACAAATGTTACTTCAAAAAACCGAATAGGCCAAGCTAGATATTTTGATTGAGGGGGTAAAAAACCAATATTGCATCACAGAATTACAAAAGGGTTACCCTAAAAACCGAAACTAGCTATCAGAAAAATCAAATTGCGCACCTGAAAAATTCGATTTGCTAGTAATTGACGAAAACCGGTCACTTTTTTTGATTCCTTCCTTGCACTTGATTGTTTTTCCGCAACGTTTTCGTTGTCCTGTTATCTCAAACAGAATTAATCATTGTAGCCAAAAATAGGAGTTATGGATCTTTATAAAATCATCAGTCAGCTCACCGAAGTAGAATTCGATGAAATTCATAGCAACTTTATCGCTAATAAAGCAGATAAAAGTGCTTCCTTTTTGCGGATCATCCGTGAAAACCCAATCACCCCCGATAAAGACTTTTTAGAAGAGCAGGATATTACCGCTTCTGCATTTTATGTATTGAAGTCTCGTCTCAATCAAAAAATTGAGACTTATCTACTCAATCGTTTAGGGGATAAAAACTTGCACGTGATGCGCAAGGTGTTAAATGTCAATGATTTGGTATTTAACAACCCACGTGAAATTTCAGTAGCAGCACTGCGTAAACTGGAAAAAGAACTTGTAAAATTTGACTTTCCCTTTGGATTGATGATCGTATATAAGGAGCTGCAAAATCTGCATGCTTTTGACGAAAATCACACCTACTACCAGAGTCGTTACAATCAGCAGGTAGCTTATACCGTCGCAATGGACAAAGCTGTGGATCTCGTGGTCCAGTTTTTCCGCGCCTTTGATAGCTATTTCCTCAATCGTAGAGACAAAGACCATGCTGATATGGTCCGTATCATGGAGAAAATTGACAATCTCAACAATCTCTATGAATCTCACCGTCTCTACATCTTTAAGTGCATCATTCACATCTATGCCAAGCTCTTCATTGAGATACCTGGCACTATTCGTTGTGAGATCGAAGAAATCGATCAGATGTTTGAGAAGTCAATCGAGATTTTGAGTGAGTACAAAGAGGATTCTTTCTACCTCAATATCAATATCCTCTTTAACTTCTTGCGCTTTGTCTATTACGAAAACAATAATATCCGTGATAAAGCCAAAATCTACTTTGAGATCCTTGATTACAAGATCGAAGAGTTGATGACACGCTATCACTTTAACGCTAATACTTCTCTATTCCTCAACTACAAACTGCGTTATCACCTCCGCACCAATACTGTGGAGCAGATGATCAAAGATGTAGAAGGGTATATCGAAGGGATCGAAGTGGAGCCTTACCGTATTTCATTTTACGTAAGCTTCCATATGTTCCAATCGCATGCGCACTTTGCCAATCGCAATTACAAGAAAGCGGCTCGCATCCTTTACAATATGCGCAATGATGTGAACCTGCGTAAGCATGGGCACATGGATCTTGAGGCTAAGTTTTTCCTCGCCCTATCTTATGTGATGATGGAAGATTTTGACTTGGCTAATCAGCTGATTCTAAGCTTACAACGTCAATTACGTAAGACTACGATGAATAAATATGAGCATTGCAAAGTCTTATTGAAAATATTGAGCCTTGCCTTAGGTGGTAAGCCTCGCACTCGGGCACGCAATCTCCAACTCAATATCGCCAAATGGCATGAACTCAATGT
>JBGCFA010000317.1:0-19750 GCA_045106675.1 Bacteroidia bacterium | reverse complement strand
TCAATAATTCTCTTAATAGAATAGATTTTGTTAAATTTTTAATAGGCATAAGAAGTCAATTGTAGTTATTGCGTTCGACTGCAAGTAGCCAATCAATGCTGGTGTCAATGGTAAGCCAAGACTAAATCTCGGTTAATAGATGCTAAATTTAGGCTTGTGTTGAGGGCGGGATTTTGCGTTTTCGCAACACTGCTGAAACATTAAACTTATAGATTGTCGCCTAGTCAATGATTTAGACTAGATTTGACTTAATCTCTTGTAACACTACTAAGCATTTTCTCCTATGAAACCTCTTTTGACTTTTTGTACTGCTTTGTTTTTTTCTTTCTTTTTGCTTGGACAAGGTTTGACCTTCAGTGAAGATATTGCGGAGATTCTCTACGAGAACTGTACCTCCTGCCATCGTCAAGGTGGTGTCGCCCCATTTTCGATTGAGAGTTATCAGGATGCTTATCTGATGCGAAATAGTATCGCTTGGTCTACCAGTGTAGGCCTGATGCCTCCTTATCCAGCCGATGTTAGCTATCAGCACTATGTGGACGAGAGAGTCCTGAGTCAGACTCAAATTGATATGATTAGTGATTGGGTCAATGATGGAGCGCCAGAAGGGGATCCCGATCTTGCTCCGGATGTGCCGACTTATCCAGTAGATGGAGTATTAGGCCCTCCTGATTTGCAAGTTCAGATGCCCGATTATGTGAGCAGTGCCGATCAATCAGATGATTATATCTGTTTCGTAGTACCTAGCAATTTGGCTCAAGGGCGTATTATTAAAGCGATAGAGGTCATACCTGGCAATAGAGAGATTGTCCACCATGCCTTGATCTATATAGACAATAGCGGTAGCCTGAGTCCGGGTCCTATTTTTAATTGTGGTAGTCCTTCACAGGGCAAGTTGCTTACTGGCTACGTTCCCGGAGGGAATCCAACTGAGTTTCCCACTACCAATCCTCCGATGGGTATCACGATGAATGCTAATGCGAATGTCATTATCGCGATGCATTATCCTAGTGGGAGTGCTGGTCAAGTGGATAGTACAAAGGTCAACTTTTATTTTCACCCTGCGGGAACGCTTAATCATAGAGAAGTAGAGGCTGAAGCCATTGTCAGTGATTGGAATTTTTGTGTGCCTGCCAATGATAGCTTGGTGATTGAGAAAACGATTCCAGGTATTTTGCTTCAGCAAGATTATTCTATCCTCAGTGTATTTCCTCATATGCATCTTCTTGGCAAAAGCTGGGAGGTTTTTTCGGTTTCTCCACTGGGAGATACTTTGCCGATGATTAGTATTCCTAAATGGGATTTTGAATGGCAAGGGTTTTATTTCTTTCAAAAGATCCAAAGACTTCCTGCCTTCAGCACTTTGCATGCTCGCGCAGTCTATGACAATACTGCTAGCAATCCGAACAACCCCAATAGTCCCCCAAAAGATATTTGCGCAGGACTCAATACTTCGGATGAAATGTTCTTAGTCTATTTTCATTTTTTGTCTTATCAGGCAGGAGATGAATTGATCACTCAAGGCAAGGTCAGTACGGCTATAGAGGAAGAAAAGCTTATTAAGTCAGTCAAGGCGTGGCCAAATCCCTTTGAAGATGAGATAGTGTTTAAGTTTGATTTGGAGATGCCATCTAGTGTGAGACTGACGTTATATAATCAGCAAGGACAGTTAGTTTTCCAGTCTGCTTTAACTCAATTTGGAGTAGGCTCTCAGAAGATGTTGATTCAGGACTTGGATAAATTGTCTGCCGGAATATACCATTATAGATTAGTTACAGATAAAGGGAATGTCTCTGGTAAAATCATGAAACCCTAAGAGAATCATAATCTGGTAAGGAAATTGCATTAACATATTGTACGACTGTTCGGGCTATTCAACCGATCAGGGGCCTGTATTGTCGCTTTGACGCTAAAGTGTTGAAAAAAATGTGTCTTATGGAGATTTTTACCTGTCCAAAAGGTGCAATACAATAGTTTATGGTATTTCTCATCTTTACTAGAGCAAATCTTTATCTGGGGATAAATGGTCGCATTACCGAACTCTTACCATTCGGTGAAATTCCATATTTATCTCTTGCAGGATATTCATTTCCTGATGATATGATTCAAGTCCTTGAAATCGTTCACAAAGAAGTGGAAGCGTATTTTGACAGGACGGCTTTTGGTATGCCTTCTAATATTGGGTTATTAGCTGTTTTTTCAGAAGGAGTTGATCAGGCTATTAAGCTTGAGATACATAATGAATTTTCTCAAATACTCCCTGCGGGATGGATTTGGGAAAGCGGACTTCTGGATCGGACGGATCATTTAGATTCGGAGTCTGAGGAAGAGTTACCAATCTCATTTCGACGTTTGATCAAGTCTCTGAAAACCAATGCTGGTATTCAGAAGCAAGTTGCGTGGAATATGAGCAATTCGGTAAACGTGCAAATGTTGGAACAGTTAACGATTGCACCTCATAAGTCTTCGCCAGTAGATATGCTTAAAGCGGCTTTGCCGGCAATGCCATCTATGCCTGCTGTGCCATCAATATCATTGGGTAAATACTTAGTTGTCATTCCTAATATGCTAAAACGCATTGATGTAATGACGCCACTTCGCTCGATGCGTAGGACCTTTGCTAGGCTTATTCCAACAATGCCTTCCCGTCCAGTAATGCCCAAGTTGCCAGCAATGCCCAAATTTCGAGCATTGCCTCAAAGGAAGTATCTGATGGTAGTACCGGCAGTAATAATTGTCGTCGCTTTGGGGGCATTGGTATGGCCAGATGGAGGTAGCAACCAACAACGTATAAACAAGGACCAAGATTTAATTACCAGTACTGCCAAAGGACCTTTGAATCCTCCTCGTACACAAATGGTAAATAATGTCGATTCAAGCAAACAAACACCTTTAGATACTCTCAAAATTGTTAGGAGAGATTCAATAAAGATGGCTAAGCAATTAACTGATGCTTCCAATCCCGATATGCCTAATAAGCAGACGAGTGAAAGTAGTGGATTGATTGCCGCAAATGATCGAGTAAATAATGGGACTAATCGTTCTGCAGAGCAGCCCACCGAAAAACCAGCAGTCAAAGATTCAAATGAAACCAACTCCAATACACTTACGCCAGATAATCCTGAAGTAAGTGGTGCGATTGGTATCAAAACCAGCAATACAGATTCTTCTGAAGAGAAGTCTACCAGTTCTTTATCCTTATCAGAATACGCTCACCATAGCCGAGCTGCCAGTTTTCCTGGAGGTGAAGGGGGAATGATTCGTTATATAGCGATGAATTCTCGATACCCTAAGCTAGCAAAAAGGAAAAAAATCATAGGCACAGTTGTCATTAGATTTGAGGTTGATGTTGAAGGCAGAATAGCTAACCCAACTATTGTCAAAAGCGTCGGGTATGGTTGTGATGAAGAGGCAATCAGGGTGGTGAGAAATATGCCCCTTTGGAAGCCTGCTACCCAATTGCGTAAGAGAATTTCAAGTACACACACAGTAAGCGTTCCTTTTAATTGATAGAGAATAGAAGGGGGATCGCGATCAAGAGAAAATTTTTTATGAAAACAAGTCTAAGGGCATATTCCCGCTTGGGGATATCTGTCTTGGCACTGATCCTCAGTATGCTCACTACTTCTTGTGTCCATTTCAAAGAAATGGTTTATATGCAGGAGCAATCGGTACCCGCCGAGGATTATATTACCTATGAGATTGAAGAATATTCAAATGAGCCATTGCGCGATTATCGGGTAAAGCCAAATGATAATCTGGCAATTAATGTGAGCAACTATGAGGGAAGCTCATACAAGTTGTTCAATGATCAGCAAAATAGTACCAATGCTCTTTCCGGTGGTGGCAACACTCCGACGGCAGCGATTTATTTAAATAGTTTTACGGTTAATAAAGTCGGCTCTATTTATCTACCCCTCATCGGGGAACTCAAAGTTGAAGGCAAGACAACCCAAGAGATCAAGGCTGAGCTAGATGTACTTTTAGAGCCGCATCTTAAATTAGTTTCCTCTTCGGTAAAATTGGCCAACTTTCGGGTTACGATCTTAGGTGAGGTACAGGTTCCAGGCCTGCATTTTATCTACAATGATTATGTTACTATCTATGAGGCATTAGGGCTCGCAGGAGACTTGACTGAATATGGTAACCGCCAAAGAATAAAAGTAGTACGTGAGACTGAAAAAGGGGTAAAAACTGCCTATATCAATTTAGGCAAATCTGAATTACTTTCTTCAGAATACTATTATCTCAGACCCAATGATATGATCTATGTTGAGCCTGTTAAAGCAAGGGCTTTTCGGACGAATGCCAATACTGCGAGCATCCTGATTTCGGCGGCTTCTGTAGTAACATTGATCGCTAACGTAATTATTAACTCGCGAAAGTAGTATTGCTATCCAAGGAAAAGATATGAAAAAGGTGGATCAACAAGATGTATATCTAATTGATAGTTTTCAGGCGAAAGATCTTAGTCGCTTCATAAAAAAAATCAGAAGGCATTGGTACTGGTTTGCTATTACTATACCAATGGCAATGGGTGTAATGCTTTTTTATGGTAAGATCACTCAGCCCGTTTATGAAGTAAATACGATGCTCCTAATCGATGAAGGTGACGGAGAACGTAGTCTTGGTCAGAGTGTATTTGTCGAAGGGGAATTAAAACTTGCTGGTGGACAGAAAAATCTCAAAAACGAAATCGGTATTCTTAACTCTTTCAACTTAATCAAGGAAGCTGTGAGAGGCCTAGATTTTGGGGTTTCTTATTATAGTAGTAAGTGGCTGGGGCTTTATCGTCGCGAGCATTATCAGCATTTCCCATTCAAGGTGATCGTAAATGATTCCTCTCAGCAGATTGGAGGAGTACCTTTTGAAATTACCATTCTCGATGACAAGCGATATCGTTTGGAGATGGACGTAGAGGAGTTTGGGCTTTATAACCCTATCACCTTATCGAACCGGACAGTAGAGAGTGATTTTAAATTCAAAGGAGAATACGCGTTCGGTGAAACCATCAAGCATGACTATTTTAGTTTCAAGATTGTAAAAGCCGATCCGGCAATCAGTGATTCTGAGTTTGAAGGCCGTGCCTTAGAGTTCGCCTTATATGATCTAAATAGTTTGGCCAATAGCTATAAAAATCGCTTAGATATCCAGACAATAGACTTGGAGGCAAGTATCTTGGAAATTAGATCTTCTGGTACTATGGTGCAAAAGGAGATCGACTTCCTCAATGCGCTCAACAATACCTATATCCAGACTAAATTAGAAGAGAGAAGTGAAGCAGCTTCCTCGACGCTTACCTTTATCGAAAATCAAGTCAACAATATTCGCGACTCTCTACAAGCTGCAGAGCGTAAACTAGAAAATTTTAGACGAAACAATAAGGCGATAGACCTCAATTTTACTGCTCAAAGTGCCTTGGGGCAGCTAGAGACTTTGGAGTCTGATAAAGCCGTTTTACAACTCAAGGATCAATATTATACTTCATTATTAGGCAATCTAGATGATACCACTTCAGTGGAACAAATCGTCGCGCCTAGCGGTATGGGGGTTTCTGACCCAGTGATCAATGACTTGGTGATTGAACTGAAGCGTCTCAATTCTGAAAAATTGAAGATGAGTTATAGCGCGGGAGAAAATAGCTATGATATGCAGATCATCAAGAGTCAGATTGCCTCTACTAGGCGTTCGCTCCGCAAAAATTTGCAAAGCCTTAGTTCTAGTACTAGCCGTGGTCTGAATGCCAATAGTAGCCGCATTGGCCGTATCGAATCCACACTTTCTCGCCTACCCGGCAACGAAAAAGCTTTGGTTGAAATTCAACGTAAGTATACGCTGAACGAAAATCTATATAACTATCTGCAACAACGCCTAGCAGAAGTCGGTATCGTCAAGTCTGAAAAGATGGCAGAATCACGCATACTCGATGATCCTCGCATGAAAGGGAATGACCCTATCGCCCCGCAGAAAAAAATACTGCTGGTCTTTGGAGATTTGATTGGGACTTTAAATCCTATGACTGTATTGAATTTACAAAAAACGCAAAGCGAATTTATTGATAGTCAGGACCATTTGGAGCGTTTAAGTTCAGTGCCCGTTATCGTCAGTATTGCCCATCAAGAAAATAATAAAGAGAATCTAATTCCACACGAATCGACTTGGCAAGTGGCGGAGTCTATTAGAGATCTTAGCGCCAATCTTCAGTTTCTTTCCCCTCCGGGGAACCCTACGGTTGTTGGTTTTACCTCTACTGTTTCGGGAGAAGGGAAGACTTTTACGGCGGCAAATCTAGCTAAGAGTTTGGCCGAATCGGATTTCAAAATCTTATTGATAGACTTGGATCTGCGTAAACCTAGTTTGGTTCGATATTTTGAACCTCAGATGAAAAAAGGCCTGAGTCATTATCTGCGTGGTGAAGTAGATTATCTCAATGAGATTATCTACTCCTTCGAAAATGACCAGCTTCACTTCATCCCAACTTTCCCGATGAATGGTGGGGAAGCACAAAAATGGATCAATAGTTCGCGTATGCGCAATTTGATCCTTAACATCAAGGAAGAATATGATTATATCATCCTTGACATGCCGCCAGTAGGCTTGGTCTCAGATTTTCTCTTATTGTCTAAATACATCAACTACAATTTTTATGTAGTAAGAGAAGGCTATTCCCGGATCGGCTATATCAATTCTCTCAATAAGATGGTCAATAAGGGGCATCTCGAAAATCTATATGTAATCCTAAATGACGTGAAGCATAAAAACTTCAAGTACGGCTATGATAGCTATCACTATAAGAGCCCAGAAGGAGCGAACGATCAAACGAATGGATAAGCACTAGAAATAGATTTAGCAAAGAATGCCTACAATACCCGGTAATGAGATATACTATGCGATCCATATTCTTATGGTTCTGGGTATCGTTAGTTGGATAACTAAAAAAAGTGATACTAGACACAAAGCAGTTTTGTGGGTCTACGGTATGTTTATAATGGGAGGAACCATTATAGACATTACGACATTCAAAATTCCGGGGCTTGGTTTTATGGAGATCCAACCTGACCGTTTTGTGTTTTTCTTTAGCCTTGGCTATATGTTCATGTTGATGCGCTATAATCGTAACCGTGAACTATTTAGGAAGGTATGGTACGTACCTAACTATGAGTGGCTGGTATATGGCTATGTAGGATTTGTCCTCATAGCATTGACCTACCATTTCAATACGCTGGGGGGTAAGGAGTGGAGTCTCAAGCTGATTCACTTTCTTAGTTATGCTGCAATGTATACAGTGCTAAAACTCACCATGGATAAAGGGCTCTTTAAAGGGCTCGCCCAGATGTTCGTGATTGGTGCCGTCATTTCTAGTATTTATGCAATTCTACAGTTTGCTGTTGATCCATTGTTTATGCGTTATGGCGAAATGAGGATTGCCTATGGTTCTACAGTTCGTTCCAACGGTATGTTTAATACCGAATATGTCCATAGTTATTTTGTGATGATCGCTCTTGCTTTCACTTTAGTGATGGTCAAGCAAAACGTTTTGAAACTAATTTTAACTGGACTCTTTCTGTTAGCAATACTCGTTACTTTCCATCGGATGAGTTGGCTGATTATTACCGTTTTCTTAGGTATTTATATTCTTTGGTTTTTTAGAGCTCGCTTGAGTGTGCTGGGGATTTTAGGGATCGCAGGCACTACGGTTATTGTTGTCATCGGAATGCTTTTTTGGGAAGATATTGTTAATTCCCAGATGGTGCAGGAACGCGTAAATGAGCGCGTTGATAGCCGCTTTGGATACTATGAGATGGTGCTGGATAATATCGGTAAAAAACCCCTCTTTGGCTATGCCAATAAAAAGAATGAAATCTACTACCAAGCAATGCTTCGTATCACCAAAAGTCTAGCACGAGCTACTGGTGAGGAGGGAAGTATTCACAATGGTTACCTCTCCAATTTGTTTTATTATGGTGTTCCGGCCTTGATTATTTTTGCTTCTATGATATTTTTCTCTGCGCGATTTTATTTGAAACTTGCTCGCGTACAGGTTCTCTATACGATCCCATTTTTATTTTCAGTGGTCTTTGCTATTGCAAACATGACCAATTCATTTTTGCCTCAAAAGCATATTGCGCTCCTTTTTGGGATTGTACTAGGCATATTCGGTGGCATCTTTCAAAACAGGGTTTTCCCTCTCAATAACTCTGAATCTCCAGTAGAAGCTTAAGTATGGCTATCATAGCAAAGTTAAAAGCACTATTGGAAAAAGGACACGCTCGTAGTGTCGTAGCCAGAAAAAATATCCTACTGTCGATGGCCTATAAGTTCATCGGCATGGCTATTGGTTTTGCTTACTATCCAATATCTATCGACTACCTTAGCTCCGCTCAGTTTGGCATATTTATTACCCTGGAGACCTTTATTGACTGGTTTGCCTTCATGGATATAGGGATTGGTAAAGGGCTTCGCAATATGATCGGCGGCGCTTTTGCCAATGATGAAAAAGAACTCGCCCGATCTTACGTCAGTACGGCCTATTTTATCATTGGGGCTATTTTTGCGGGCCTAATCATCCTTTTTATTGGCATCAGCTTTTTTGTCGATTGGAGCTCAGTACTCAATACTGATCCAAAGATGCGCAAGGACTTGACTTATCTGGTAATCATCGTTTTTGTCGCCTTTAGTTTACGCTTTGTCTCCAGTATGGTATATGAGGTTTTCAATGCCTTCCAGCAAACCTCCAAAGTGGATTTGTTCAATATGGTGGGCAAGGTGGTGTTTTTGCTGGCAATATTACTTTTGATAAGTTTTGTAGCACCCTCCTTACTATACTTTGGTATCGCCAGAAGCTTTGCTTTTGCGAGTGTGCCAATTGTCGTAGCGATCTATTTCTTCCGCACTAAGTTTCGAGACTTGGCGCCTAGTTTCAAATATTTTGATATCAAGCACGCCAAGAGTTTGACTACTCTGGGGATCAAATTTTTCTTTATTCAGATCGCTTTGCTCGTGATCAATGAGACTAATTACTATTTGATACTTAAACTGATCGACCCAGAAGCAGTAACCCCTTATGCTACTGCTTTTAAATATTATAGCATCGTAGTCTTTGGATTTAGTGTCGCTGCTAATCCTTTATGGGCCGCCTATATTGAAGCATACGAAAAACGTGATTTTGAATGGGTCAGACGTACCATCAAAAAGATGCTAAAGGTTTGGACCGTTGCATTGGGAGTGATGATGGTGATGGTCGCCGTTTCCCCTTGGGTATTTGAATTATGGGTAGGAGAGGAAATTGAAAGTCAAATTCCTTACTCTCTCTCAATCCTGATTGCGATGATGATCATGATCGCCAATTGGAACTCAGTCTTCAATTTGTTTATCAACGGTACTGGCAAAATCCGCTTGCAAATGTGGGCTACCTTCGGAATAGGTCTGATCAATATCCCTCTTTGTATCCTCTTAGCCAAGGGTTTTGATATGGGTACCAATGGGGTGGTCTTAGGCTCTGTTATTAGTCTACTGCTTATGGCAATACTGAGTCCGATACAAGTTTCCAAAATCTTAAATGGCACCGACAAAGGTATCTGGGGGAAATGATCCAATAAGCCCTTATAAATACCCATTCAAACGAACTGGATAGTTTCGCTACTAGGATTAAGCTAGATTTCGTAATAGTTATTGAGGATAGAATGACACACATTGTTCACTTGGGGACAAATGGCTTTCCACAAGGGATGGCCGCCATAGAAAGAATACGATTGTTGAGCCTTGCGTTATTGGACGCAGGTTGCTCTGTGCGTGTCATTAGCCACAAAGGTGTGTTTAGCCCTTTAGAAGCTGATTTGTTTCCCCCTCATGGTCAGTTTCAAGGGATTGATTATGACTTCGTCAACGATTCTATCGTTCGGCCGGAGGGCTTTATAAAAAGAAATCTCGCCAAAATACTTGGACGTTGGCAGGAATGGAGATTCTTACGTTCGCTTAAGCGCAAAAAACAACTCGATACGGTCATCCTCAGTAGCATGGACTTGGGGAGCCTCCTGTATTATCGGATCTTGTGCAGCCTCCTCTCCGTACCCCTAATTTATCAATTGGTGGAGCTAAACTCCGCCATGGCCAATCGGCAGTCTGGATCAACCAAAGTCAAGGATGCCTTATTAGAAAAGTATGCGCTCAAGCTCCCTGATGCCATCTTGCCGATTAGTCAACTTTTAACGGAGCTATGCCAAACACGCTTTGCTCAGGTTCCCCTCCTCCCGATCCCAGTAGTTTGTGAATATGAAGCCTTCGACAAAGTCAAAGGCCTCGATCATGAGCCATATTTCTTATACTGCGGCTCTAGTAGCTATGCTGAGGTGGTCTTCTTTTTGATCGATGCCTTTGCGCGTATCCCCGTTGTGGAACGCGTCGGTCATAAATTATACCTTATCATTGGAGGCGATCAGGCTGGCAAAATAAAAATACAATCATACATTCAGACCAAAGGCCTTGAAGACCAAGTAATCATGTTTTCAGGTCTTACCTATGAGGATCTGATCCGACACTATAAAGGGGCTGATGCATTATTGATACCCCTTCGTCCGCGTAAACAAGACCAAGCACGCTTCCCACATAAAATTGGTGAATACCTTGCCAGTGGGAAACCCATCATTACAACCAATGTAGGAGAGATTCCTCATTATTTTACTGACGAGCACGACGCCCTAGTGGCTGAGCAATACGATACAAAGGCTTTTGCCGAGAAGATGCGATTTGTCCTCAATTATCCTAGCCAAGCTAGCATGATCGGCAATAATGGTCGCCAACTCGGTTTAAAGCATTTTGACTGTTACCAGTATGGTAGCAAACTAAAAGCATTCATTAAGAGCATATAGATCCATACACAATAAACTTCCTTATGTGCGGAATTAGCGGCATTTTCTACGCAGACCAAGATCGTCCAGTTCAGATACATGAACTAAAAAATATGACCACGTCTATGATCCACCGTGGTCCAGACGACGAGGGTTTTTTCCAAGATCGGAACGTAGGTTTTGGCTTCAGACGTTTGAGCATTATTGATCTCTCTACTGGTCATCAACCACTTGCCAATGAGGATGATAGCGTTTGGATCGTATTCAATGGAGAGGTGTATAATTTCCCTGAATTACGGGAAAGGATGATGGCTAAAGGCCACCAATTCAAAACGGGTACTGATACCGAGACTATTGTGCATCTCTATGAAGAGTATGGCCCTGATTGTGTCAATCATTTGCGAGGGATGTTTGCCTTTGTAATTTGGGACAAACGCAAGCGTAAGATGTTTTGCGCCCGAGATCGTTTCGGGATCAAGCCTTTCTTTTTTCACCTTTCAGGGGAACGCTTCGTCTTCGGTTCCGAAATCAAAACAGTGCTAGCTGCTGGAGGCTTTGACCGTCAAGTCAACCTTCAAGCCTTAGATAGCTATTTTACTTATAAGTATATCACAGGAGAGCATACGATTTTTCAGGAAGTGCAAAAACTTCTCCCTGGCCATCGTATGGAACTCACTCTCAAAGATGGTCGCTGGGACGTCAAAGAAGATGCTTATTGGCAGATTCAATTTGCCCCCGATTATAGTCTTAGCGAACAAGACTGGTGTGAGCAGATCGAGGCGGAGTTATCTGCTGCTGTCAAAATGCGAATGATCGCAGACGTGCCTTTAGGAGCCTTCTTGAGTGGAGGCGTTGATTCTAGTAGTGTAGTGGCGCTGATGGCTCAAAATTCTGCAAACCCGATCAAGACTTTCTCTATCGGTTTCAAAGAAAAAGCGTTCAACGAGTTGCCCTATGCCCGCGAAGTCGCCAAACTATACGGCACCGAGCATCACGAGCAAATCATCGAACCGGAGTCAATCTCCTTACTGCCTAAGCTGATTCAATCTTACGATGAACCTTATGCTGATTCTTCAGCGATTCCGACTTATTACGTTTCTAAGTTTGCCCGCGAATATGTAACTGTGGTGCTTTCTGGAGATGGTGGCGACGAACTTTTTGCTGGCTACAATAGCTATCCAAAACTCTCCAAACTACATAAGTACAATCGCATGCCTGCGGCTTTCAATCGCCACTTTTGGGGCGGGGTCAATCGTATGCTACCTGACACAGTCAAAGGTAAAGGATTGTCTTATTACCTCTCTCTCGATCGTCAAACTGTCGGAGCCCATTATGCCCTCTGGCAGCGGCCCGAAAGACAACAATTATACAAAGGAGCCCTCTGGGATCAAGTCAA
Source organism: Bacteroidia bacterium (assembly GCA_045106675.1). Lineage (GTDB taxonomy): Bacteria > Bacteroidota > Bacteroidia > J057 > J057 > JBCAWW01. The sequence continues at coordinate 7,507 of JBGCFA010000317.1, read as the reverse complement.
AGGCCAATTAGGAGAGGAGTATAAACTATCCTTATTGCGCGCCTCCAATACCAAAGACTATCTCTCGCGCATGCAGGAGTTGGATATGCAGACCTATATGGTGGACGATATCTTGACCAAAGTAGATCGAGCGAGTATGCTCAATTCTCTAGAGGCCCGAGTACCGATTTTGGATCACAAAGTTGCTGAACTGAGCTTTCGTATTCCGCCTAGCATGAAACTAAAGCAAGGCCAGAAAAAATACATCCTGCGAGAAGCGATGCGCAAGCATTTGCCTTCGAGCATCTTAGACCATAAGAAGCAAGGTTTCTCAGTGCCTTTGGGTGCATGGTTCAAGGATTCTCTCAAGGAATATATGAACGATCGCTTATTGTCAAGCAACTCAAACCTCAGCGAATACCTCAATCAAGATTATATCCGCCAAATCGTCGACGCCCATCAAAATGGTATGCGGGATCTCAATGGTAAGATTTGGTCTTTGGTAGTGATGGATGCTTGGTTAGAACAATACAAAACAGCCGCTTTAGTATGAAAATAGTCATGTTAAACGATGCCCTCGTACGCGGTGGCAAGGAACGTCGGCTGATCGAACTTCTCAAAGGACTCAAGCAGTATCCTGAGGTGTCGGTAGAACTGATCATATTCTCTAAGGATATCGATTACCCAGAGGTTCATGAGCATTGTGATAAGGTCCATATTCTGGAACGTAAGCCTAAGAAGGACCCACGAGTATTTCTTAGGTTATATAAATTGATCCGCAAGATCAAACCGGATGTCATGCATAGTTGGGGTTCGATGCCTTCGGTCTATGCTTTACCGGTCGTGATGGGGCAGGGGATACCTTTGGTGAACGCTATGATCACTAATGCACATCCTGATATGCCTTGGCATCATGTGGACTACCGCCGTGGCAAGATGACCTTTCCCTTTTCAAAATTGGTGATCGGTAATTCTAAGGCGGGTTTAGCTGCATATAATGCTCCTAAAGATCGTGGCGCATGTGTCTATAATGGCTTTGATTTTCGACGAATCGAAAGTCTCGAAAGCGAGCTAGACATCAGACGACAATATCAAATCAAGACACCTAAGCTAGTCGCGATGATAGGCGCCTTTGCCGAACGCAAGGACTATGCAACTTATATCAAGGCTGCTATTTCTATCCTGCGTCAGCGAGATGATGTGAGTTTTCTTGCCATTGGTGGAGGGAAACTGTTGCCCGAATCTCAAGCCTTAGTGCCGGAGGATTTGCGTGATCGTATCTTATTTCCGGGCATGTTAAAAAACGTAGAATCTGTCATCAATATCCTTGATGTTGGCGTTTTAGCTAGTAATTCTAACGTACATGGAGAAGGTATTTCGAATGCAATCCTCGAATATATGGCTTTGGCCAAACCCGTAGTAGCTACTAGGGGAGGAGGGACGCCTGAAATAGTGCAGGATGGTGAGACGGGTTTTATGGTGGAGCCTTTTGAAGTTGATTCAATGGCTGCTAAAATCACTTGGCTTTTAGACCGTCCTGAAGAAGCGCAAGCGATGGGAACAAGGGGAGAAGCTCGAGTGAGAGCTGATTTCAATCTCGAAAATATGGCCGAAAGGTACTTCGGCATGTACCAAACAATCTTAGGCCGAGAAGTGCCTGCAAAAGTGATATCCTATTGATTAATATTTGCGTACTCATCCGTTCTCTTGCTCATGGTGGTGCTGAAAAGCAAAGTCTGATGCTGACCAAGGCACTCAAAGGTTTTGCCAATCCACATTTGATCATTTTAGATGAACAACCTCAGCACGAAAAGCATCTTGATTATATTAAACAGGAAAGGCTACCGCATCACTTTTTGCGTGGTTCAATGTTTCAAAAGTTTACTGCTTTGCGAACATATCTGCGAGAAAATAAAGTAGAAATGATGTTTACCTATCTACCTAGCGATACGATCGTAGGGGGATTGGCTGGTAGATTGGAAAATGTGCCTCATATATTGGGGGGGATCCGCAATGCTGAATTAGGGTATACCAAGCGTAAAGTGCTCCATCAAGTTTACAATCATTGCTTGCACTATGCGATCTCCAATAGCTATGTCGGGAGAGACAATTTTATCGATTACGGCTACGACGCCGAACGTCTCCTCGTGATGCCCAATGGCTTAGAGCTTGATCAAGAAAAGCGCTGGCGTTCTCCGAAGGAGCAGCTCAATATCATCTCAGTAGGTCGCTATGTCGATCAAAAGGACTACGAGACGGGTATCAAAACCTTCAAAGCCTTGCGAGAAAGCCTAGACGATCCCAATCGAGTCAAACTTCAATTGATAGGATATGGCGAGCTAGAAGCAGACGTCCGTCAATGGATCACAAAGCACGAGCTTGATGATGCTGTAGAGATGGTTATTAGTCCGCCCAATCTCGGTGATTATTATGCTAATGCTGATATCTACCTTTGTACCTCTTTGGTGGAGGGACTTTCTAATTCGGTGATGGAGGCTATGAGCTATTCATTGCCAATTGTAGCCACTGATGCAGGAGACAACAATCAACTCGCTCGCAAAGGCCAAAATGGATATATCTGTCCAATTGGAGATGTCGAAGCGTTGGCTGATGCGCTGCAAGAATTGGTGCAAGATGATCAGAAGCGCGAGGAATATGGTAGCAATAGTTTTGACATCATTGAAGAGAACTATACTTACGAGGCTTTCAAACGTAACTACCGAGAGTTGGTAAATTCACTGATGGAGTCTTCGGTCGCAGTTGGGATGTGAAAAAAGAGATTTTCTACCCTCTTTTTTTAATTTTATATGTTAACGTAACCTTTTGGCCAAAATATAATTTTTTATTCCGAATATTTCTTATAAATAGCTGGTGTTAGCTCATTGCTTTAAACCTAAACCTGCTATATGTACACTAGGGAATCCCTTATTCTTCCCTTATTTTTCCTCTTGTTATCCTCTTCCCTTTTTTCTCAAGACATCTGGATAGAAGCTGAATGCGGCGACTGGAATCAGCAATGGTCCCAAGTCTCTGAAACTTCTCCCGAAATCCTTGAGGCCGTTAAGGCACTTCCTCCCAATAATATTAATTCACCAACTTCGGATCCCGGTCGGATCTTAAGTTATCAAGTTGAGGCTCCCGAAAGTGGAAACTATTTCGCTTATGCTAGAGTAAAAGCGATTGATCCCGCCAACAATTCTATTTGGATGCGTGTCAATGGTGGTAGCTGGGTACCATGGGACAATATCGAATTGTCGCCATTAGCCGAGCCCGCTGCTGGAGCCTTAGCTGTCATTCCCGGAGCAAAAGGCTTTGGAATCAATACACCCGCTGGCCGAGGTGGTACGGTAATCAAAGTTACCAACCTCAATGATAGCGGTAATGGTTCGCTAAGAGCTTGCGTACAGGCTAGTGGCCCTCGCGTATGTGTCTTTGAGGTGAGTGGATTTATCGACTTACAGTCTCCATTATCTATCAAAAACCCTTATTTGACTATCGCCGGGCAAACGGCCCCTTCACCTGGAATCTTACTGGGTAAAGGACATGGGATTCAGATTTGGACAAGCGATGTTCTGGTCCAACATATTGGGGTTAGACCTGGAGATGGACCCGGTACTGATTATCGTAATCGTGATGGTCTCCAAATCAATGGTACCTCTGGTCGTGTGGGTAATATCGTCCTTGACCATGTCAGTTTGGCTTGGGGGATGGACGAAAGCCTTGATCTTTGGGGTCTGTTGGGAGATGTTACAGTCAAAAATTGCATTATCGCCCAAGCGATGCGTGATCCTTTTGAATTAGATGGTCAGCCTAGCTACGGCAATCTAATTGGCCCTTATGATCAGCAAACGAGAGTTTCTATCACGGGTTCTTATTATGCGGGTAATCGCGACCGTCAACCGCTTAGTCGATCTCCACAACTTATTTTTGCCAATAATATGCTTTATGACAGGGTATTACGCTTTGTCTATCTCAGCAATCGAGCGGCCTATGGTTCTGGTGGGTTTTCTACCAAGAGTACCGTAGTAGGCAATGCCTTCATTGAAGGGCCAGATATGTCTTATAGTCTGCCCCACGAACGCCCGATCACCTTTGACAAAAATGGTCAGTTGAACAGTAGCCAATTATATGTAGATGCCAATTGGTGGTCAGAGCAATCTTATACCAACCAATGGACTTACGTCAAAGACGCCAATAGTCAAATTCAAGCTTCTACTCCTCCAACTTGGATTCCAGGCTTTCAATATGAGACAGATCCTCAAAAGATTAGAGAGCATGTCAAAAGTCAAGCAGGAGCTCGCCCGTTGGACCGAAACTATTTGGATCAAGAACTATTTGATCATCTCGAAAACTTGAGCAAGGCAGTAGTTACTTGTGTATCCGGTTGTCCTCAAAGTGCCGGTGGATGGCCAGTCCTTAACTCTCAGTATCGTGCATTAGATATACCCGCCAATCCCAACGGAGATGATGATCAGGATGGCTATACCAATCTGGAGGAATGGCTTCATGCGTTCGCCAGGGGCGTAGAAACCGGAGAAGGCGAATATGTCTGGGATCAGATCACGGATGCAAATAATGGCAATGCGCCCATTAATCTAAATTTGTTGAGTGGTACCAATGTCGTCGAATTTGCGGTGCGAGAACAGGGATTGAGCATCGATAAATTTCTCTTCACCAAAGTGCCCAATATGCCAATTACGGCTGGTTTGACCGGCTTTGCCTGTGATACCGTATTGAACAATGCGCCGACTTGCTATCTTCCAAGCAACTGGATCAATGGCGATATTGGAGCTGTCGGTCAGAGTGGGTATGCCTGTTTTGATTCATTGACCAGTGTCTTTAGGCTTTCTGCCTCAGGCGATGATATTTGGAGTACTGAAGATGCGTTTCAATATGCTTTTCAGACCTATCCATCTAATTTAGACTTGGTGATTCAAACTCAAGTTTTGAGTCTCGATAGTACCGATTTGTGGGCTAAGGCTGGGGTGATGATACGTACAAGTCTTGATCCTGATGCTGCCAATGTAATGCTATATACCTCTCCGGATGATCTTTGGTCATTTCAGCGAAGAGTACTCAATACGGGTATAACGGAGAGCACCAAAAGCAATCCTGGAGATATTAGTTTGCCTTATTGGGTTCGTCTGGTCAAGCAGCAAAATAAAATTTACGGCGAGGTCTCTCCCGATGGACAAAACTGGATTAAAGTAGAGGAAAGCACTTTGAACTTTGGGCCTGAGTTTCACCTTGGATTAGCGGTAACGAGTCATGCCAATCAGACTTTGACTTATGCTACCTTTGATAATCTCAGTATTGGCCCTCCGGGCAACGAACAAACTTTTCCGGTCGAACTACTAGATTTTAATGCAGTCGCAGAACCACAGGCCGCTCGAGTGAGAGTCAATTGGAGCACTGCAAATGAGGCGAATAATAACTTTTTTACGGTAGAAAGATCATACGATGGTATGGTGTTTAGTCCATTAGAAAGAATCTACTCCCAAGGCAGTGGAGATACGCTACGACAATACCTTTGGTATGATGAGCAGCCCATCAATGGGCCGGCTTATTATAGACTTAAGCAAACTGATTTTGATGGGACATTCCAGTTATTCAATCCAGTATTGCTGCGATTTGAATCTGTAAGCGAACTGAAAGCGAGATTTTATCCCAATCCACTTGGCCGATCAGAAGCTTTGATCGCTGAGGTTTGGACCGAAGGGACAGAACAACTCTCTTTCCAAGTTTACAATCCTCTGGGACAGTTGGTTTGGCAGGAAAGTAAAACGAATGTAATTGGAGGCTGGCAATCACATGCCATCTCATTGGAGAGTTTGACTCCCGGTCTGTATATGATCAAAGTTATCCATTCTGAGAATCGTAATAGTCGATTTTCTATGCAGCAGATCTTAGTTTACTAAGAAAGGAAACGATCAATCTGTAACTAATTGCTTGCCTTTGTTGACTACCATGGGAATCAACCCATTGGTCTGCAAGGCAAGCACTTTTGAATTTGTGGCTCGGTTAATACTAATACGGGGTAGAGCTTCAAGATGTGCTTTATGTCCGGGGAAAATATTGCCGATACGAGTAGTTGTGGCAGTACGGAATCCAGCAGTTTTTACAGACTGAAATTCTCGAAGCGAAGCCTCGGTTCTTTTTCCAAAAGGGTAGGCGAAATGATCTACTTTCGTCTCTATATAAGACTCTATTTGAGTTTTTGATCCGGCCACTTCTTGCGCCAATAAAGTTTCACTTATCTGGGAGAGCGTGAGATGATTTTTTGTATGGGCTCCTATGGTAACGATTGGGTCTTGACTCAGCTCAATGATTTCATCCCAACTCATCGCCATAGAATTGGCGTTTTCCAACAATGAGTCAAAGCGTTCCTCGAAGAGGACCCCTAATAACTCTAACAACTTAGCTTGCGTTGACTCTTGCAAAATCAAGGTGCGTAGACTGCCAAAGGCCGCTTCTTTTTCTGCGGTAGTAGCTGCGCTGAACGCATAGTCTTTTCCTTCCCAAGTGAAACTAATTGCGCTACTTTCGATCAAGAATTCTTCTAACATATACCACCAAAGGATAGCGGTTTGGTCAGGGAAGTTGGTTGATATATAGACCGCAAATGGCACATCGTACTTTTGAAAGACAGGATAGGCGTATTGATATACATCCTGATAACCATCATCAAAAGTGAAGCAAACAAATTTTTGGGAAAAGTCTCCTTTTTCTAATGCCTCGGCTACTTGATCTAAAGAATAGAATTGATAGTTCCGCGCAGCGAAAAACTGTATCACTTCCTCCAAATGGGTAGGGCTGACTTCTAAGCTCTCGTGATTATGGATGCGGATAGACTCGGTATCCGGGATGACTCGGTGAAAAGTTAAAATATGGCCTTCGCCTCCAAAAAAAGGTCTTAGCAATGTCGGTAGGCCAGTCGCCGCTAGTACAGGCGCGAGCTTCGAGATAAGTTGTTTTTTCTGATGGTTGTTCAAGGTTTTTTTCTGCTTTTTGAACTTTGTTTAAGCAAAATACCAAGGAGATGCTAGAGCTAACAGAAATTGTAGGGGAACGAGCGAATTTGACGGCTTAGCTGTAAAGATGTTCAATTTGTCGGTATAAATAAAAGAGGCCGAAAACAAAACAGGAATAGAAACTAACCACTTGGGGTACAAAAATGGGACTTAAGTATTAAGTAGTTTGTTTAATCCCGATTGTTTTGGAGTTTACACATCAATAACTCAACATATTTTATGCATCCGTGTATTAAGGTTGTTGTTATATAGGGAAATTTGAATTAAAAATTTTGAAAAAGAAACGACACATTCTTGTAACAGGTGGGGCTGGTTTTATCGGTAGCCATGTTGTAGATAACTTGCTAGCTCAGGGGGAAACGGTTACGACCCTTGAAAATTTTGAGCCTTATTATGATGAGTCGATTAAAAGGCACAATATTCAAGCTCAATTAAGCAATCCAAATTACAAGCTAGTAGAGGCTGATATTCGGGATCGCGCGAGCTTAGAAGCTAAA
>JBGCFA010000316.1:0-57175 GCA_045106675.1 Bacteroidia bacterium | reverse complement strand
ATCGCTTCCTCATACAAATAGATATTCAACAATCCATTGGTATTGAGAATCAGCTTCTTAGCCTCGGGAATAGTCGCGACATGGGTGATGATACGCTCATGTTCATGCTCAGAGCCCATATGGTTTTGGTGGTAGGACCAGATTTCTTCTTTGGTCATCTCCAGCTCACAATAAAAAAAGTATAAGGCTTCATCTGAAGTCCCAGAGGAGGCGTATTGAGGTTCAGTATTGAGGGCTATCACTTTGGCAGGATCGACGACCAGACCCGTTTCTTCCACGGTTTCACGGACAGCAACCTCATGCGGGTCATCGTCAAGGTCAACCATGCCAGCCACTTGTTCGTAAATATAATCACCATTACAGATGCGGCGTTGCTTGACAAGCAGGAGAAAACGATCTCCACTATCCTTATCGGTGAGGCAGATCAGTACTGAGACAACTTCTCCTTTAATAAAACAAATAGGGGGAATCTTGTCGCCCTCTGGCGTACTCGCATCAAGCAAGACTAAGCCAAATAAGGCTTCGCCATTGTAGCGGTATTTGGTATAAATTTCTTCAATCCCGTTAATAGTAAGCCCGCTGGCTTGGAGTTTGCTTTTCCAAAGACGGAATTTATGAGAATTTTGTAGCGATTCTGTTGCCATAGGTTGCGTATTTATGTATGAAAGCTCCAAGGTAGGAGGCTATAAATGAAAAACGAAATCAAAAAATTGTAAGTTTACCCAACTAAAACACAGTAAATGAAAGGAAAGGGCCTCATTATCATTGGTGTACTCGTTGTCCTCGGACTTGTTGGCTATAGCTATATCGACAAGATCTTTGGTGCAAATGTTTCTACTCCAGAAAGCAAAGACTTTGTCTTTTATATTCCCCCAAGTCGACATGACTTCAAACGGGCGGGAGTCGATTATCAGGAAGTGGGTAAAATGCTGCTCGATGAAAAATTGATTAGAGATCCAGAGGCATTTCATTGGGTTGCGGAACAAATGAACTATCCTCGTCATGTTTATCCGGGGCGTTATATCCTCAAAGATGGCATGAGCACGCGAGAGTTGATCACAGTGCTGCGCTCTGGTCAGCAATCTCCGATGAATTTTACTTTTGTCAAATTTCGCACCAAACAACAGTTGGCAGATTATGTGGGGCAACAATTGGCTATGACTCCACAGCAGATGATGGATGTGTTTCAGGACACTGACTTTCTAAAAAAACACAATGGGCTAACACCAGAAACTGCGATGGCGATCTTTATTCCTAATACTTATGAGCTATACTGGAATATTTCGCCTAGGGCCTTTTTTGACAAAATGTTTGGTCAATACAAGCAATTCTGGAATGATAGTCGCAATGCGAAACGTCAAAAACTCAAACTTAACCGCCTAGAGGTTATGACCCTTGCCTCTATCGTGGAGGAAGAAACCAATAAAAATGATGAAAAAGCGAGAATAGCGGGTCTTTATCTCAATCGTATCCGTACAGGAATGCCCTTACAAGCTGATCCCACGGTGAAGTTTGCGGTTGGAGATTTCAGCATCCGTCGCGTACTCAACAAACATTTGCAAACGGACTCTCCTTACAATACTTATCTATATCCGGGTATACCTCCGGCGCCGATTTGTACGGCTTCTATCCCTTCGATTGATGCCATACTCAATAGCGAAAAACATGATTATTATTACTTCTGCGCAAAGCTAGAAGGAGATGGATATCATAAGTTTTCAAAAAATCTCACTGAGCACGAACGTTATGCGGATCAATATCGCGCGATGCTGACGAAACGAGGGATCAGGTAGCATGCGGTTTGCAAACCGCATGTACTTTGCCGGAATTCGACAATGCATCCACGCTTCCCAAAGCTCACATATTAGTCCCTGCAATGAAGCGTTCCCCGGAGTAGGGGCCAAAAGTGATATTTTTGCGCCAAGTGGGATCAGGTAAATTGATAAAGATCGTGGTGCCTTCATCGATAAAGGACTCTACCCAAATCTCACCTTTATAATTTCGGACGATCTTGCGACATGCAGCCAAGCCTAGCCCAGTACCTGAAGTCTCTTCATGAGGGTTGAGGCGCTGAAACAGATTGAATATCTGTTCTTGATACTCTGCTTCAATACCAATACCATTGTCTGAAAGCCAGAAAAGATGCCTACCCGGCTCACTACGATAGCCGATCTTGATGACAAGTGCACGGCCCGCCTTGCGGAACTTGAGCGCATTGTCTAGTAGATGCCTAAACACTAGATAAAAAGCGCGATAATTCACATCGAGATCCGGCAAGGGCGCTATTTCAAGCTGAGCCCCATAGGCTTCTATTTGTGGCATCAATTCTTGAGTGGCTCGAGCAATCACCTGCTCAATAGGCACTTTACCACTCACAGGACTTTGTTTTGAACCAAGCTGTGCATACTGCAATAGATCGCTGAGGAGTTGGTTAATACTCTTCACGCCCTCCATCGCATAATTGAGAAACTCCTGCCCATCTGCATCAAGCTGGCTTAAGTATCTTCGCCTTAACAGGCTAACGTAGCCACCCACATTTCTCACTGGTGTCTTTAGTTCATGGGACAATACATGGATGACTTGCTCCATTTCATGATTGGCATGCCGGAGATCAAAATTAGCTTGTGCAATCTTTTCATTTTGCCCATTCAATAATTGATTAATCTCTGTCTGTCGCCTATTTCGATAGCTTAGCACAACTCCTATGGCCAACAAAAAGGCCGCAACCAAAGCATTTCCAACCCACAAATAACCCAAACGTTCCTTTTCAAGAGTTTCTTGGAGCTGCAGATTCTCTAATTGGATGCTCGCTAAATCTCCTTGAATCTCATGTGCTTCAAGATGAGCATTAAGCTGTATCTGAAATAGACTATCTTTTAGCTTATCAAGGTGCTTGCTCCAATACAAGGCTTTATCGGTTTCGCCAATACTCAGATAGGCAGTCTTGAGTCTATCATACGCATCTTGCAACTCCTTTGGGGATTGCAAAGATCGGAGAATCATCAAGGAGCGATTCAAAGAATCTATACCAACCTCTGTTTGTCCACTTTCCACAAACCAAAGTCCATATCGTCCAATTATTTTGGCATAGCCCACTTGCTGATTAGCTTGAGTAAGGCGAATCGCTTTTTTGATAGCAGATTCTGCCAAAGTTAATTTCCCTTCAGCCATATAGGCCCAACTGATGTTAGAGTAAGCCTCAGCCACGGTTGCCTTATCTTCATTCAATAATGCTCTTCGCAAGGCTTTTCCGGCAAATTTTCTTGCTGAATCATAGTCTCCTCGTTCGTAAAACAACTCTCCCAGATTGAGATAAGTAGGTCCAATCTGAGTAGTCCCCCCCAATGAATCTTTGAGGCAAATCGCTTGATCATAGTAGCGTTCGGACTCGTCCATCACACCCATCGTCTGATAGAGAAAACCCAAATTGTGGTAGGAATAACTCAGCCCTTTAAAATCATCATTTTCGTAACGTATCTCCATCGCTTGCTTTTGGGCTGCTAGGGCCCGCGAGTAATCTCCCATTTGTCGATAGATATTGCCAAGATTATTGTAACAATTGGCAATCATCTTTTGATCTCCAGTTTCTCGGTATGCAAGTAGAGCCGATTTTTGATACGGGATAGCAATAGCTGATAGGCCTAAACCTTTATAGGCGAGGGATAAATTGAGATAGGTATAGCCAGAGACTTTTCTATGCAAAGAGTCTGTCTCATAGGCCAAGGCACGTTCATGCAAATCTACCGCTTGCTGATAATTGCCCTGATAGCGGGCAGTTTGCCCAGAACAATTTAGTAGATCAACCACCAAAGGATTGATTCCCGTTCCCTGCACATATTCCAATCCTTCTGATAAGAAATCATGCGCTGAACTCGGGTTTTCTCGCCTTAGCGAACGCCCAATTTTAAGGCATACGAGGGCGTGTAGTTGAGGTTGGAGAGATAAGTCAAGACTATCTTTCCAGCGATCAAGATTAGTGGCAAAAGTAAATACAGGTAAAAATAAAATCCCCAGGAGCAAGGAGCTTGCAACAATTTTTTTTGTAAGCATTTCCTCTTCAAATTCTTGCATCTAGTTAGCAAGCTTTATCCAGAGGGGGAAATAGATTAGTCCAAAAATATTACGCTATCCGAATGCTTAATGCTGCAACAATTTCCTCGCCTCCTCTATGGTTTTTACAGGTAGCTGACAACTATTATCCTGACAAACAAAGATGGTAGTTTCATCCATAAATCGATCTTGTAGCAAAGGTACTTTACTGCTAGATTCTGCTCCGGCAAATAGTTTATTCGGAAAATACGGATACTCCAAGCCAAGCCTAAACTCCTTTGCCTTAGGCCCTGTAATTGCTACTTCGTAATGAGTAAACACCTCCATAAGAGCAATTTGCCCCCATTTGGCATGCCAAGAAGGATTTTCGAGCATAGACGCTTTCATATTGCGCAGCATTTGCTCGCTCAACTCTCTATACTCCTTGCGGTCTAGCAACAAACTCAATTGAGATAGGCTCATCGCGAGGGTCGCATTGGAAGAAGGGATCACATCATCTTGTGTCTCTATCTTGCGGCGAACCAAGATTGGGTCCTCCGAAGAGCTATAAAAGAACATGCCCGTTTCGTCGTCAAAGAAGTATTTTCTTACATATTCCAAATGTAAAACTGCCTGATCTAACCATTTTTCTTCAAAGCTAACTTGATACAAAGCAATCAAGGCTTCAATCAAATTGGCATAATCGTCCAAAAAGGCATTGACCGTACGCTTGCCTTCTTTATAAGAACGATAGAGCTTCCCATCTTCTGTCGCGAGTTTTTCAATTAAGAAGGTGGCATTACGTTCTGCTAAAGTCAGAAAGTGAGGATCTCCAAATACGCGATACGCATCCGTTAAGCCTTTGAGCATCAGCCCATTCCAAGAGGTCAAGATTTTATCGTCTAGGCCTGGCCGAACGCGTTTCTTCCGTTCTGCGAATAGCAGTGATCTCCCTCTCGCCATCTGCTCCATAAAAGCAATCGGATCTAAATGCCAACGCATCGCAAATTCGCCTTCATCTTCCAGCGCAAATAATACGTTGGTCTCTTCCCAGTTGCCTTGGGGGGAGACATTGTAATAATCAGCTACCAGTTTGCAATCATCGCCTAAAATCTGGGCCATTTCAGCGTAATCCCAGACATAAAACTTACCTTCTACGCCTTCACTATCGGCATCAAGAGAGGCATAAAAACCGCCTTCATCTGACATCAGTTCTCGCTCGACAAAGGCAATTGTCTGACGTACTACTCGCTCATACAAGGGATTAGGCTTTTGCAAATGAGCCTCTGCATAAAGACTTACCATTTGCCCATTGTCATAAAGCATCTTTTCAAAATGCGGCACTTTCCAATAAGCATCGACCGAATAGCGCGCAAATCCGCCGCCTAGCTGATCGTAGATCCCGCCAAGCGCCATTTTTTCGAGAGAGACATCTAGGGCATCTTCTAGTTTTTCGTCGCCCAATAGTTGCGAGCAGCGCAGCATCCAAAGATTGTTGACCGGCAAAGGAAACTTATTGGCTTGCACATTGCGTCCTCCCCATTCAAGGTCTTGGTTTTCGAGCGCGACGATTTTCATTTGTCGTACATCCAACTTACTCACTGCCGGAGCCTGTGCATCCTTGACCACCTGATCCAAATTGATCATCGCCTCCGTCAGATGATGCGCATAGTCAACCGCTTTTTCAGGAGTCTGGTCATACAGTTCTGAAAGTTGATTGAGCACGCCCATCCAATGATCCTTAGGAAAGTAAGTCCCACCATAGATCGGCCGTCCATCTGGCAAAGCAAAAGCATTCAAGGGCCAGCCTCCACGCTTGGTCATCAGCATCACCGCATCCATATAGATTTTGTCGATGTCGGGACGTTCTTCCCGATCTACTTTGACACAGACGAAGTGCTTGTTCATGAGTTCGGCGACTGCCGCATCCTCAAAGGACTCATGCTCCATCACATGGCACCAATGACAGGCCGCATAACCGATACTGACTAGGATCAGTTTATTTTCAGCTTTGGCTTTGGCTAAGGCTTCGTCTCCCCAAGCATACCAATCTACTGGATTGTTGGCGTGCTGAAGGAGATAAGGGCTGCTTTCGTTTATGAGGCGATTGGGCATGGGGAATGATAAATATTGAATTTCAATGTCCAATGTAAAGGCGTAAGATTTTACGCCTCCAAATCGGATATGCTAAACGCTTACGTTATGCGTACGCAAAGTCAAGGGTAGAGGCGTAAAATGTTACGCCTTTACACGAGGCATATTAAACGCTTACGTTATGCGTACGCAGAGCGTCGTTGAGAGAAACTTTTTTGTCAGTCGAAGGTTTGCGCTGACCAATGATCAAAGCACAGCCAACATGATAAGTTCCCGCAGGGAAATCCTTAGGGATGGTACCCGGAATCACTACCGAACGCTCCGGCACATAGCCGCGATATTCTATAGGCTCCGGTCCGGAAACGTCGATGATTTTAGATGATGCTGTCAATACAACATTGGCCCCGAGGACTGCTTCTTTACCGATCCGTACCCCTTCAACTACGATACAGCGAGAACCGATAAAGGCATCATCTTCGATGATCACTGGAGCCGCTTGTACAGGTTCTAAAACGCCACCGATACCTACTCCTCCACTCAAATGGACGTTTTTACCGATCTGCGCACATGAACCTACTGTAGCCCAAGTATCTACCATGGTGCCGCTATCAACATAAGCGCCGATATTGACATAGGATGGCATCATGACCACACCTGCTGCGATATACGCACCATAACGAGCCGTTGCCGGAGGCACGACCCTTACACCTTGTGCTTTATAATCTGTCTTGAGTGCCATCTTATCGTGGTACTCAAAAGGAGGCACTTCAATCACTTCCATGCTCTGCAATGGAAAGTTGAGGATTACGGCCTTTTTGACCCAATCATTGACTTGCCAACCATCAGCGGTAGGCTCAGCACAACGCAATTCTCCTCGGTCAAGGAGGCGGATCACTTCTAAAATAGTTTCTCGGGTGGAGGTATCCTTTAGCAGGGAACGATCTTCCCATGCTTGCTCAATAATGGCTTGCAATTGGTTCATTTTTTTGCTTGTCTTTGAAGGGTCGCAAGTTACGGTTTTCCCACAAAAAAAGAGGTCGTTCTTTGGGGGAACGACCTCACTGATGCAAACACACAAACGAAATATCTTTAAATAACCTTTTGCTAATATTTGGATTACAAGCTCAACGACTAGCGTTGTTATTTGTCTTTAAGACGAAGCCTGCAACAGCTTAGTCACTCCTTTGAGACAAATATTTTATAGATCCTCTCTATCTTGCATGAGAATAATCTCGTCATGCAGCAATCTATCCCTGTTTTTCGCCAAGATCTTCTCCATGCGTTGAACTCATACTATAAAGAGAATGAGGCACTTATCATTGTCGATTGGTTGCTTGCAGAGCATGATCAGTCCCAACCCGATTGGGAGTCGCTGCAACAGCAGGCCGATCGCCTGATCAAGGGTGAGCCCATCCAATACGTGATAGGTAAGGGACATTTTTATGGTCGAGACTTTGCCGTCGCAGCGGGAGTATTGATTCCGCGTCGCGAAACGGAAGAGCTCATGGTATGGGTGCGCAAACTGGCTCAAGGTCAAACCAAAGTGATTCGCGGACTAGATATTGGCACTGGTACAGGATGCATTCCCCTCAGTCTGGTGCTGGAATGGGAAGAGCAAGGACGCCCCTCATATATGGTAGGAGTCGATATTAGTGGAGAGGCATTGAAGATTGCCCGTTTAAATGCGCAAAATCTCGCCGTCCCAAATTGTCGCTTTGAACTACTTGACGCACTCAATGCTCCTGATGATCTATTCAGCGATTTGGATTTTGTGGTCAGCAACCCTCCTTATGTCCCCCTCAAGGAAAAAGAAATCATCAAACTCCACGTCAAAGAGCATGAGCCGGGTTTAGCTCTGTTTGTTCCTGACGATGATCCTTTGATTTTCTACCGCTCCATCGCGGAACGCTCCATTCATTGGCTACGCCCTGGTGGGCAATTATTTTTCGAGATTCACGAAGATTATGGAGCAGAGATGCAAGCCCTATTACTCAGTCTCGGCTATCAACAAATTGTTCTCCGTCAAGATCTCCAAGGCAAGGACCGCATGATCAAAGGCCAACTTCCAGCATGAAAAAGCTACTTCTACTCCTGACTCTCCTCAGTACGACTTATCTCCAAGCTCAATCAAAGCGTCCCAATATTGTATTTATTCTAGTCGATGATCTTGGCGCGATGGATGTCGGTTTTATGGGGAGCGATTACTATCACACTCCTAATCTTGATGCCCTCGCCAAACGATCGACCGTATTTACCCAAGCATATGCCGGAGCCGCCAATTGTGCGCCGAGTCGCGCCTTGTTGATGTCGGGGCAATATCCTACCCGGCATGGTATCTATACAGTGAGCCCTTCGGCCAGAGGTAAAGCCAATACACGCAAACTTATCCCCACACCCAATACCAAGCATTTTGCTGATAGTATGTTGACCTTGCCCGAAGCCCTCAAGTCCGTTGGCTATGTCAATGGGCATTTTGGCAAATGGCATCTCAGCGAAGATCCCCTTACCCAAGGATTTGATGTCAATGTTGGTGGTTCTGGCCGAGGCAATCCCGGTAAAAATGGCTATTGGTCGCCCTATAATTTATCGTTCATCGAAGATGGCCCCAAAGGAGAATACCTCACAGATCGCCTCACCGACGAAGCAATCAAGTTTATCGAAGCCCAGCAGGACACTCATTTTTTTGCTTATCTGCCTTATTATACCGTCCATACTCCCCTGATAGGTAAGCCTGACTTAGTCGCCAAATATGACTCCATTCCCGCCCAAGCAGGCCAAGGCCATCAAAAGCATTATGCGGCGATGGTTGAGCAGATGGATGCCTCGGTAGGTCGGATTCTCCGAACGCTTGAGCAATTAGACTTGGACAATACGCTCATCATTTTCTCCTCCGACAATGGTGGGATCGCCAGTGTTTCGCGCCAGTGGCCTTTACGTGCTGGCAAGGGTTCCTATTATGAGGGCGGTAATAGAGTACCGATGATGATGTCCTGGGCCGATCAGCTACCCTCCGGGGAACGCGTGGACTTACCCATCAGCTTTTTAGACCTCTACCCTAGCCTACTGGGCCTATTGGAGATAGGCGTTCCCACAGGGAAAATTCTCGACGGCCTCGATCTATCTGCCCAGATTCAAGGCCAAGGCGTCCGTACAGACTTACAAGAGCGTCCTTTGGTTTGGCATTTCCCGATTTATCTGCAAGCCTATAAGAAGGAACAAGATGATAGTAGAGATCCTCTATTTCGGACCCGCCCCGGTAGCGTCATCCGCATGGGCGACTGGAAGCTGCATGAATACTTTGAAGATGGAGGCTTGGAGTTGTACAACTTAGCCCAAGATCCGGGCGAGCGAATCAATCTTACCGGCGTTAATCCCGAACAAAAAGATCGTTTATATGCGGCATTGCTGCAGTGGCGGGAAATGTATGTTGCGCCGGTACCAACGGAGTTGAATCCGAATTATGAGCCTTGAATTCTCTGCGCCAAGGCGCTTTCGAACGAGCCCAAGCGAGGAGAAATCCTAGACTGCATCAATAAGTTTCATTGCCAAAATATGAGACTTTTCCTTAAAAATTTCATAAATGCTTTTTGCCAAAATATGAGATTTCTCCCTTCGGTTCGAAAGCGCGTTCCGCGCAGCGAAAATTACTTACGGGGATGATGCATTGTAAACACTTCACGCAAATACTCGCGATCAAGGTGGAGGTATAGTTCAGTCGTCGTGATTGACTCATGCCCTAGCATCTCTTGTACTGCTCGTAAATCAGCACCGCCCTCGATCAAATGAGTCGCAAAGGAATGCCGAAAAGTATGCGGGCTCACCTTCTTTTTGATGCCTGCTTTTTTACAGAGGTCTTTGACGATGTTAAAAATCATCACCCGACTCAGACCCTTGCCTCGACGATTGAGAAAGACGATATCATCATTACCGATTTGGATCTTTTGCTCCAATCTGACTTCACGGAGATACAATTTCATCCAGTCAATCGCCGGTTGCCCCGTAGGTACGAGTCGTTCTTTCCGGCCTTTGCCAAGGATACGTAGGAAGCCTTCGTCAAAATAGACGCGTGATAGCTCTAACTGTATCAATTCAGAAACCCGCAAGCCCGATGCATAGAGCAACTCCATCATCGCACGATTGCGCAAGCCAAGAGGAGTGGAGGTATCATTGGCTTCGAGCATGGCTTCGACCTCGGGCACACTCAATACAACAGGCAGTTTTTGCCCAAAACGCGGGCTTTCTAGCAAAGCGGCAGGATCTTTTTGGGTGTATTCATCCGTGATCAAAAAACCGAAGAATGATCGCAAAGAGGATATATTCCGGGCGAGGCTGCGTTCTCCAAGGAGACAATCCTCGACCAGCCACACCAAAAATTGCCGAAGATGATCTAGCTCAATCTCCAAGGGGCTGCCAATCGCCACCAACTCTTCGCTATACAAAGCCAAACGCTGCAAATCTCGCAAATAGGCTTCGCGCGTATTGCTCGTCATCCCTCGTTCGACGGAGAGAAAACGCTCATATTCTTTGATTGCGGTCTGCCACTTTAGCATACTAGTGAATCGCGATTATCGGTAAACACCCGTATTGCCCGCTTCTAATAGCGGCATCAGTTGCGCAACACGTTCAGGATTATCTGCCGCAATATTGATTGTCTCATGCGGGTCTTGAGCATGATCATACAATTCGATATTGGGCATTTCGGTACGGAAGTATTTTGTCAAGCGATATTGATCCGTACGCATCGTGATACCATTGCGAAAATAACCATAGGCGACTTCTGCTTCTGCTTCTATCTGTGGTGTTGTAATCAAACCCGCAAAGCTTTCCCCATCAATCTGATGCTTCACTTCAATACCACAGAGCTCCATCAAGGTCGGATAAATGTCTACGGTCTCGACTATCGTCGGAACGCTTTGGCCTTTTTGACTTTGCTGGGGCACTTTTACAATCAGACTACTACGCAGAGCATTTTCAAAAATAGTGTGCTTGCCCCAGACCAATTGATCACCTAGATGCCAACCATGATCGCCCCAGACCACAACGATAGTATTGTCCGCAAGACCTTGAGTTTCGAGTTCGTCAAGGACGCGCCCTAACTGAGCATCGACATAACTAATACAAGCATAATACGCATGTCTAAGTTTGCGCGCATAGGCATCCGAAACCGCTTGGTTTAAGCTAGCCTTCTCCTCACCTAACGCATATTGATTAAACTCGCCACTAGCATGCAGACTGGTCAGATCAACATTTTGCGGGATTGCGGGATTAGGGGAAAGCGATAGCGTAACACTATCATAAATCTGCCAGTATTTTGCAGGCGAATTAAACGGCAAATGTGGCTTAAAGAAACCGACTCCCATAAAAAAAGGTTTATCCTGCTGCTTTAATTCCTTCAGTTTTTGGACCGCCAAATTAGCCGTCAAGCCATCTGGGTAGCCAAGATCTTCAACTTTGCCTTTTTCGTATGGTTTGACCTGTTTTTTGAGACTTTGCCGATTTTCCCCATCTCCGTAAGCAAAAAATGCATTCCAACCTGTTTCCCACTTACCCGGATCAAAGAGAAATTCATCCCAACTATAAGGCATTTCTTTGACCGTTGAGACACTATCTTCATAGCCATAGACATAACCATCGGCCGAGTGGCTAATTTTGCCAATCCCAACGGTATAATATCCATTTCTTTTGAGGAGATGCACAAAACTTTCCGGCACAGTTCCTTCTGAGGCTTTTGCTATCGTCTCTTCAAAAATATTATTTCTCAGTTCCGCTTTGGTACGAGGACGATTACCAGTCAACAAGCAATAACGCGAAGGACCACAAGTCGGAACCTGCGTAAAATGATTGAGAAATAAACTCCCCTCCGAAGCCAATTGATCCATCACGGGACTATGTACTTGCGGATTGCCATAACTGCCCAAATCAGGACGTAGATCGTCTATAGAGATAAACAATATATTGGGTGGCGATGATTGAGGCGCTTCGGAGCATCCTATGAAAAACAAGATGCTCAAACACGACAAAATCCGCTTAGATGAAGGGAAAATAAGCATGACAAGATTTTGATTAGAGGCTCTACTAGCAAGATACAAGTCTAGGAGAACTTCTCCCTAAACTGATTTACCGCTTACTTAAAAAAGAGTGCCACACGCTTAAAAAAGCTAGGGAGAAGGATTGAAATATGATACATTTTCCAGACGCACTGCGTTTTAAAAACGCAGTGCGTCTAGGAAGGGGGTAAATTAGTCAACTTCAGCCCCTTTTTCGTAAATTCGGCCATGCGAATTCTCATCCTAAACGGCCCTAACCTCAATTTGCTCGGCAAGCGTGAACCCGAAATCTATGGTTCTGAGACCTTTGAAGATATCTTGGCTGCCTTGCAGAACGCTTATCCGGAAACCGAGATTGGCTATTTTCAATCCAATCATGAAGGGGCGATCATAGATCGCCTGCAAGCGACAATGACTGAAGATTGGGATGGTTTGGTACTCAATATGGGAGCCTTTACGCATTATAGTTATGCCATCTATGATACTTTGCGTTCACTGAAAGTGCCCAAAGTAGAGGTCCATATATCACATATATTTGAGCGAGAAGAATTTCGTCACAAATCTGTAACCGCGGCTGCTTGCGATGGTATGATCTCAGGCTTAGGCACCAAAGGCTACGAACTTGCCGTCCAATGGATCATCAAGCGTACCATCTGATCACTTCAAAAGCCTCCGCAGCGATATGACCTGATTCCTGTCCGCGAAACTGCGCCATCACCTCTAAGCCCTTGGCAGAATAAGGGTCTGGGAAAACTCTCAGCTCGTTTTGGTAGCAGGCAAAAGCCTCGATTTTGGTTTGAAGTTGTGCCGCAGTCAGCGGAACGTATAATTGAGGCGCAAAACGCTGGCCGTTCCAAGTGGCTACGCTCGGTATCTCACAAGTAATGATAGAGACTTGTTTGTCTCGAGGGCGACCGATGATCTTGGCGACTTCGGAGGTGATACGATGATCTTGATTGAGGTCTTTGTCTGAGTGGGTTACGATCAAATCGGGCGTTTGAGAGATCGCCTGACTGGCTTTGTTAGCGATCGCGGCGAGAGGATGCATTTCAAACTGTTGATCAGGAAAGTCTAAGGTTTGCACCTCGCTAAGGCCCAGTTTTTTTGTCGCGGCAAATAAAGCATCCCGATTATTGGCTGCTCCATCGCGCATCCCCACTACTCCATCCGAAACGATAATCAATTGAATTTGATGGCCTTCACTGAGCCACTTTTGGATGGCACCCCCAACGCCTAGGGTTTCGTCGTCAGCATGCGCCAATAGCAGTAAAATTTGCATCCATATAGATACAAAAAAATTAGGGGACTACAACTCCGACATGCGGAGGAGTCACCCTAACCCTTGCTCATTCTTACTTTAACCTGTTGATATAAATATAGAGCAAGATTGGGCACTTTAGGGCTCGGCTGGGCCGAACGGTTTGATTTTTTGACTGAATGGAGAACATTAAACAAATAGTGTAATATTTTAGTACGGAATCATTTTTATCCACTCCAAAACACTTTGTTTCCGGACAATACTTTTCAATAATCGTACAAATACCATCTGACTTTCACAAACCTACAAATACAAAAAAGGCAGTCTGAGCATGATACTCAAACTGCCTTTTCTAAAAAATCAGGGGGCTGCGATTCTAACATGTAGAAGAGCCACCCTAACCCTTGCTCATTCTTTACTTTAACCTGTTGATACAAATATAGGCTAAGAATGGACTCCTAAAGCGCCTTTACGCGCCAATGGTTAGGATTTACAGCTAAACGTCAATAGTCAATATCTGAACCGTTGCTCTTAATGCAAGGCAGCGCGGATCGGCAAACCTCTTAGAACTTCTGCCTCATGGGCGATCATTTCGTCGAGTCGTTTGTAGATGGGTTCTTGCTCAAAATAGTGAAACAGCATCTTGACAAAGATATGTCCGTGCTTCGCTTCAGAAGCCCAAAGAAGATGATAGAATTTTTTTAATTCTCCCTCTGGCAAGTTTTGGTAAATTAGACGGAAGCGTTCCGCGCCGCGGCACTCCACCACAGAAGCCAGTAGCATACGATCGATAAAACGCTCCTCACGACCTGATCGACAAAACTTCAATAGCTGCTGGATATAATCATCTTGCCCCATGCTCTTGGGCAGTACTAGGCCTCTATTTTCCATGATTTTATAGACATCACGAAAATGCTCTAGTTCCTCGACCGCGGTTTCGATCAATTCGGGGATAATCTCTAATCGGTCGGGATATTTGGCCACGAAACTCATCGCCATCGCCGAGGCTTTACGCTCACAATTGGCGTGATCCTGCAAAAACGCATCAAAATCATTTAGGACGGCCTTGATCCATTCGGGAGGACTAGCAACTACGAGATCAGCGGAAAGCTTCATAGGGAATTTTAAATTGGAAAATGCTTACATTTTTGATTCGCTAATTCAATCGATCAGTGATACAAAAATTTTACAAAACGTTGGTGAACAAGCCTTTATTGTAGCTTCAAAAATAATCACCCGAAAATTACAAAAAAACTGCTACCCCTGCATCCCTTATCTACTTGGCCTGTCTTTTTGATGTTAAGCTTGCGCACAGGATGATCTCCTAATTATCCTAACTAATTATGCAGTACGATACGACCACCTATCTGAAACCCAGCTTACTGCTGGTTTGCCTCACTGTGTTTAGCAGTATGCAAGCCAGTCCAGTGGCCCCCACAAACCTGACCCCGAACGCGGCTCGTCTTTATGACGCCAAGCTGATCGACAAGGTAATCGAGAAGGCTTATTCTTACCACAAACCCAAAACTCCTTATCGCTGGGGTGGAGAAACCTATAGCGGTATTGATTGCTCTGGGCTGACTCATCTTAGTTTTCGAGCAGCGGGTATCTCTATTCCCCGCAATTCTGCCATGCAGGCAGCCTACAAAGAAGGCACCTATATCCCCAAGGATAAACTGCAGCGGGGAGACTTAGTGTTTTTTGACTCCAACAAAGATGGCTATGTCGATCATGTTGGGCTCGTAATCAGTGGCAGGGGCGCAAATGTGCGCTTTATTCACTCCTCATCAACCAATCGAGGTGTGGCCATCAATCGCCTTTCAGAAAGCAATTGGCGCTCCAAGTACAAAAGCGACTCTGGCAAACGTATGTTTAGAGGCGGTGGCAACAATGATTACGAAGCAGAACCGGAGTTCAAACCCATCGTCTATGCTCGTCCGGAAGATGTACCGGGCCGCTATCCGCAGACTGCATTACGCAATCTAAGGGCCAATGATCTAGACCAGCTCTCTAATCGAGAACTCAAGATCATGAAAAACGAAATCTATGCCCGTCATGGTTATGTTTTTCACGTCAATCCAGCGATGGTCAAGCACTTTGGGCGACAATCATGGTACAAACGAAGCCGAAAAACGACCAAAGATGCTGGTTTCCTCTTTGTACACGCGCTCAATGATCATGAGCAGTTCAATGTGCTTCTCCTCCAAAAGTGGCTGGAGACCAAAGACGATGATCGGGAGCTGTTTTAAATTATTGAAGGTTTGATTTGTCGAATGGATTACTTCATTCAACAAACCAAACCTTCAATCAGTCTTCTTACTCTGTCCAATAATCAATCACCAAGACGTCTTCTAGATGAGGTCCTAAAACCGCTCCAAAAGCCTTGTGATCTGGATGAGGGAGGTATATAGCACGATCTTCTTCACTATGAAAAGTGAGAAAGAAGCAATGTGTCAATCCCTTATCTAGTCCTTCTGGGCTATTGTTGATTCCCCATTCGTAGTCTTTGATTTGTGGAATTTTGCCCGGTAATGCGGCAAAGGCAGCTTCTACCGAAGCGACATCTTCAGGGGTAGATTCCGCCTTAAAAGAAAATAGAACGACATGTCTCAGCACTTTTTCAGGCTGGGTGTCTTCTTCCATGGTGATGATTTTTTCTTCTTCGACCTCTTTTTGAACACAGGCACTCAGACCCATTAGTATAAGAGCTGCTCCTAATAAAATAGCTGTGAAGTAACGCATGAGTTATCTAATATTTAAGTTTTATCGTTTTATGCTCCCAATCCCCAAGGGCTAAAGATAGCCCATATAAGCAAGACAATGACCACCAAGACAAAGCTGAGGATTGCATCTTGTCTTTTTCCGGGGGAGGCCCGCTTCGCGGAACGCTTGTATACGAGTTCGCCAATCTTATCCATACTTGGTGCAGGAGCCGTGAGACTGACACTCCACATCGTAATGGCGCATATCCCAAATAGCAATAAAGCAAAGTGCAAGAAATTGATTCCCACGATCTCTGCCACCAAAGAGTCATCTGCCACTTGCATTATGCCCTCTTTGGTCAAAAATTCTAGGACTAGACGCGTTAGGCCGAGGCCAAATCCAATCCAAAGACTCCAAATCGCTCCACGACCATTGATGCGAGGCAAAAACAAACCCAGCAAAAATGCCGCAGCAATCGGTGGCGAAATATAAGCTTGGACACTTTGGAGATACATAAAGATGCCACCTCCTTCTGTCAAGGTCTTCATCAAGGGGATCCAGCCGAGACTCACAATTACGAGAACTGCGGTAGCAATCTGTCCCGCCCAAACCAATTTCTTTTGATTCGCATCTGGATGATATTTTTTATAAAAGTCAATGGTGATCAAAGTAGAGCATGAGTTGAATACGGAAGAAAGCGAACTCATCAAAGCTGCCAACAAGCCCGCTAAGACTAGCCCTTTCAAGCCCACTGGCAATATTTCCGTGATCATTCTTGGCAATGCTTGATCGGGATCATCAGCAAAACCTTCGAGCAATCCTTGTGAGGCTAAGCCGAACGCGATAATCCCCGGAAATACAAATAATAAAATAGGGAGTTGCTTCAAAAAACCTGCAAAGATGGTTCCCTTACGGGCTTGACTCACATCCTTGGCAGATAGCACCCGTTGTACGATAAACTGATCCGTACACCAATACCAAACCCCCAAGATCGGAGCGCCAAACAGCATACCCGTCCAAGGATAATCGGTATCATCACCGGGTCGCCAGAGATTGAAAAATCGTCCAGGATCTATAGAGGGATCTTTTATGGCTGCATTGTTGAGACTTATCTGTAAGCCTTCCCAACCACCGATGGCGTCAAAACCCAGTATCGTAACCAAAGCGGTACCGATCAATAGAATAAACAATTGCACCATATCGGTATAGATCACCGCCTTCAAACCTCCGAAGATGGTATAGACACCTGTTACAATCACTACGATCAAGGCTCCTGTCCAAAACTCAACTCCGATCACTTCAAAAACCAAAGCTCCAGCGAAGATGGTAAGCGAGATTTTGGTGAGGATATATGCCAAGATAGATACCACCGAGAGATATGTTCGGGCAGCGCCATTGTAGCGACGTTCGAGGAACTCGGGCATCGTAAATACGCCCGAACGTAGATAGAAAGGCACAAATAGCCAACCTAACAACATTAAGATCAAGGCCGCCAGTATCTCAAACTGGGCCGCAGGCATATCACCTCTCGCACCAGATCCGACCAAGCCGACGATATGTTCTGAACCAATATTAGAGGCAAACAAAGAGGCTCCAATAACAAACCAGCCGGAACTACGGCTGGCTAAAAAGTAATCAGTGGCTTCTTGCCCTGATTCACGACTCTTGCGATCTCTGCGCATCGCCCAATAAGCGACCCCAAAGATCAGCAGGAAGTATCCAATGATGATACTCAGATCATAAATAGAAATTGACACACGCTAGTAGTTTAGTAGTCTTATGAACTTGCAGATAAATTACCACTCTCGCAAGCCTAGTAGTTTTTCGCCTAAGCTTGTCAGCTTAGCGGTGGTGCCATTCTTTTCTTCTAACTCACGCGGATCACCCGGAAAAGCATAGCCTTCTGGGGCCACCCGATTGCGCCAAGAATTGACCCGCCAATCTCTTAATTGAGCGTTCGATTCCTCTGCAGGAGACATCGAAATATACTGAGCTAAACGAGGACGATCTGAATGATTGGGGCGAATCCCGTGGGCTAATAAACTGTTGAATATCAGCATATCACCCGGTTTCATCTTGACCTTGACGATTTCTAGGCCAGTAGTATCAGGTTGAAAAGGATTGCGATCTGCAGGCTGAGTTTTGACCCATTCATCAAAATTGCGATAAAGGCTCGGGATGCACTGAAAGCCGCCCGTATCATCATCCGTCTCAGACAAAGCCAACACTCCCTGCACATTGACTGGCTTAGGATTAAGTGAGGTATCGATATCCCAATGGATGAAGCCTTTGAAGTCATGGCCTTGCCGAACGGGAAAATTCATATTGGCGCGATCAATAGTCACCCAGAGTTTATCTGTACCCCAGACATCGACAAAAGCTTCGTAGATAGACGTTGACTGACGATTGTCCCAAAGATATTGGTGATTATAGATTTCAACCATGCCGCTATTGTTGAGTTCCTTCATACGGTGTTCGCGACGAGCGGCTTGGTACCAAGATTCTTTATCATTGGGGTCTTTCTCTTCAAACTCCCAAAGCAAATCCACCATACGATCAACGTTTGCCTGTGGCACTGCTTGGGGGATGACGATATAACCATTGTTGATCCAGAAAGCCCATTGTTCTTCTGTCAGAGAACGTAAAGCTTCATGATTAGGACGAGTATTGAGCTGATAAGAACTTTCGTAAGCAATGGTCGCATTGCCTGGCTGATCTTTGGTCTTTAAGCTTCCTTTTTGCATGAGTAATTGAATTATTCGTTAAAAAGCGTCACGGAATCAATCAATTTTCGCAACTATTCGTTAATTTCCGCAAACAAATAATCAAAAACAAGCAACAATCGTAAATATTCGTAACTTACTAGCAAATCATGGCTTTATGCTGCGCGAAGAACGCCTCAAACAGATACTAGATAAACTTCAACAGGACCAACGTCTCAGCACTAGCCAGTTGATGGCGGACTTTGACGTTTCTGAAGGAACCATCCGACGGGACTTGAAGGAATTACAAACACGAGGCCTTTTGCAAAAAGTACATGGTGGTGCCGTTCCGCGACCAGCGGCCCCCCGTATCTACCAAAGTAGGCTTGAATATGCCTCAGAGCCCAAAGCACAACTCGCCAATAAAGCCCTTCCTCTCCTTGAGAACGGGCAACTAATTTTGATTGACGGCGGCACTACCAATTGGCAACTCGCCAACGCTTTTCCGCCACAATTAGAAGCGACAGTTTTCACCAATAGTATCCCTATTGTCCAAACATTGTTGTCTCATCCGGGATTAGAGATTCACTTGATGGGCGGCAAAGTGTTTCAGGCCTCACAAGTCAGTTTAGGATTGGAAGTGATGCAGGCTTTAGGAGACATTAGACCTGATATCTGTTTTTTGGGAGTGCGTTCGCTGCAGGCAGAAATAGGCTTTACTACCCTAGAACGAGAAGAGGCCAAGATCAAGCGTAAAATGGTGGAGGTGAGTCAAAAGGTGGTAGTGATGGCAACTAATGACAAACTAGATACAGTCGATCATTATCGGATATGTGGCTGTGAGGAAGTAGATCTACTGATCGTAGAACAAGATGCTCCCGAAGACAAACTAAATGCCTTTCGCGAGCAAGGGATGGAAATACTATAATAATCCTTAGCAGCAGGGGCCGTGAGTATAGGACCCAATGCTGTTAAGTTGTCTGCTAATCAGCCTGTTTTATCACACAAAAAATATCCGCAGGAAAATCCCACGGATATGTATTTGTAAAGTGAGTATTTGTGTTCGTTATCTCAACCAGTTTTTTTGCGTGGCAAAACGAGAGAGATAGATCAGACCGAGACCGATTACCAATACCATGACAGGCATGATCATGCCCTCTGGTCCATAGACGTCCATTGCTTTGCTCATAAAGAGATTGTAGCTCAATTGAGCCGTAATCCCTATCGCAGAAACAATCAAAACGGGAGTAGCAATCTTCTTTCTAAGTAATAATAATAGACTACCCAAAGCTCCTCCCCAGACGGCAAAAGCAAAAGCAGCCGTTACCCAAGCAGGTACATTTTCATAAAGTGCACGTTCGGCCTCTGGTAATACGGCCAGCGCTTCATCTGTCATCATTACTTGCCCGACATAGGCAAAGCAACCCACAAGGTTCCAGGCGAGTGCAAGCCCAGCGACAATCCAAAACCAGACTGGAATTTTAGTAGATTCATTGGTCATAGTAGTGTTCCTTAAATGTTCATATGAACTTTATGATATATGAAAAATTCACACTACAAAATCACTCCTCTTCAAAATCGTCTGGTAAAAGTTGCTTAAGATGATGTACGAGATGATCTACATAATCATTCATAAAGTAGGCTAGCGTAACCTTTAACCCTCTAGGCACAGTGTTAGCAGCGATTTTATCGAGATTGTGTTCTAAATGTTCTTTAGTACTAATTTCCATCGGTACCAGTTCGATCACGCGCGCCAAATGGAGATTATAAGACTGCCAAAAAGCAACCGTTTCCCGCCAATCAGCCCCTTGATAGTTTTGTTGCTTTACCCATTCATTTTGAGCGTAGCCTTCAAAGACTAGATTGCCTTGTTGCTGAGCGCGAACAAAACGTTGATGATTATTCGCCGCAGAATCAATCAAGTGTCCCAATATTTCTATGGGAGACCATTTACCGGGCGCAGGATATGAACGTACCCGTGCAAGTGGTAATTGTAGTAATAAAGGAGTGCTCTGCTCTACAGCAGCACGCAGACGATCAGCGATTAGTTGGGACATATTTATTGTTTGGGTCTTGCGATGGGAGCGCCTAACAAAGCTTCAGGAATCCCAAATGCATCTACTAACGAAACTGCATCATATTTCATATTTGAGCAAATCTGATCTACAGTTTTACGGATTGCCTTGGATTTAGCCGCTTCGATATAGCCTTGCTCCAGATACCAGCCACGATTGGCTTCAATCTCAGAAAGCGCATAGAGATCGCTGAGGTCTCGCAATACTTTTTTGTTGGGACCTTCTTCAACCAGGTCTACTGCGATAAGAAATTGTTCGAGGATAATCCGATCAACATATGCTTTGGCCATCGTCAATAAATGGGTTTGAACCTCAATGAAGGCATCATAAGAATCCATGCCTTCATCCAGACGATGCTTGAGTCTTTGAGCCGCAGTACGAACGAGAGTTTCTTCTCGATAGCGAAATGCATTGAGCTGAAACTCAGGATCACGTAGATGCTCTTCGTCCGTATTGCGTTTGACAATAGGGTTTCGTTCACTTATTTCAGTACCAATCCTCCCACCAAGATAATTGAGTAAGCCCCAAAACTTCATCGAGCTAAACTCCTGTTTGAAGTCAGAAAGACGGCTTTTGGCCACTAACTGTAATAGGACTGTATTATCGCCCTCGAAGGTGGTAAAGATTTCGGTATCAGCTTTG
Organism: Bacteroidia bacterium; assembly: GCA_045106675.1. GTDB lineage: Bacteria > Bacteroidota > Bacteroidia > J057 > J057 > JBCAWW01. The sequence goes on along the minus strand of JBGCFA010000316.1, from coordinate 35,625 downwards.
AGGTCAGCTAGGCGATTGGTCCAGAGATAGCCGTTACCACCGCAGGCCTCACGACATTCTTGTAACACTTTAGTAGTGTGCCAAGTAGAGACAGATTTGAGTCCTGCCGCTAGCGCTTCAATTTCACGAGCATCTTCGGCTTTATCTTCCAGATAACGCTCAACCATATAGCGATGCGAAAAGTGCAGTGCATATACTTTTGCAAGCATCGGAAACAATCGACGCTGATGACTATGATATTCTAAAAGTGGCGTTTCCGGCTTGCCCGCAGGTCCAAATTGACGGCGGCGAGCAGCATATTTGATTGCAATCGCGAGCCCAGATTTGGCAGCACTCAAACCAGCAAGCGGTACGCACACTCTGCCTCCTACCAGCGTTCCCAGCATGGTGAAAAATCGCTTAGCCGGACTAGCAATCGGACTTTCATAAGTCCCATCCTCACTGACCGTCGCAAATCGATCCAATAAATTGTCACGTGGGACTCGGACCTCATCAAACCATAATCGACCATTGTCCACTCCATTGAGACCTAGTTTGCGTCCGCTATCGGCAATCTTAACACCCGCCATCGCCTCTCCACTGGTATCACGAATCGGTACTAGCAAGGCATGAACACCATAGTTTTCCCCATTGGTATAAAGTTGGGCAAAGACAGTAGCCATACGAGCGTGGGCAGCAGCATTACCGATATATTCTTTGTGAGCGTGGTAATGAGGCGTATTGATGACAAACTCTCCTGTCTCAGGATCATATTCTGCCGTAGTCTCGATATCTCGAACGTTAGAGCCGTGATCCGCTTCCGTCATCGCAAAGCAACCGGGTAGAGCGAGAGAACCCGTATCAGGTAGATACTTTTTGTGGTGGCGTTCGGTCCCTAGACCTAAAATACTACCGCCAAATAGTCCAAACTGAACTCCAAACTTGATCAAAAGGCTCAAATCATGATAGCCTAGTATCTCAAACACTGCAATATATTTGCCCATATCCCCCGCCCCACCAGCATTTTCGGGAAAGGAAAGTGCCCCATAGCCTTGATCCGCGAGATGCTGCATCCAAACCAATACTTGCTCACGATATTCCTCTTTTTGCATACTGATCTGGTGATAATCAAATACCGGATCAGCTAGAAGGGTACGGACTTTTTGCTTGAGTTCTGCCTCAGGGCCTTCTAATAGAGTATGCAAAGCCGCGACATCAAAACGTGCTTCGGTGAAACTATACTCCTCTTTTGCCACGGGTAGTTTTTCCCCTTCTGCCAAAAGTTCCCTTACTGCTTCAAAGGTTCTGATCCCCAGCGCTTGTTCCAATTCTTGCAAAGCCTCATGAGCTTCTGGATTTTTATAGCGACTGATTTGATCTTCGGTGCCAAGGTCAGCTAGCTGAACGCTTAGCTCCAACATACTGTAAGTAGAATCCTCCGGCAATAAGGCTGCTGATCCTTTTATCAGTCGCAACCAAGCTTTCATCTGAGTGGGACTTGGAGGCTGCTGCGGATCGAGTCTGCTAGCAATCGTCTCTCTTTCCTCTTGCGTCAACCAGCTTTGTTTATCGATGATCCTTTGGATAACGCTCAACTCTGTCGGAGTCAATACTTCGTCAGACCAAGCGATATACATCATCGGTAAGAAATACAGTACGCCTTGCGGAACGGTGGAAGCTAGAGTATTCATATTGGGGGCTTTAGAATTGCGTTTCTCTATTTTACGTAAAAAAATCGCTTAATGATTATTAGAATCTCCTTAAGAATCAAAATTTAAGCAAAAAAAAGCCCCCTAATCTGGAAGTCAGAAAGGGGGCAATAATGGATGATCGCAAATATTTATCGGCGCACAGTAAAGGAAATGGTGCGATCTAATTCGCTCAAACGATTATCAGGGATCTTTTCACCACGGTAATTGAGACGGTAAACGCCTTCGATAGTGATGAATATTTTGGCACCAGCTTTTGCTCTACTTCCCTCTGCACCAAGGATTACACGCTTAGCTGATTCACTAAGCAATCCATTGATAGGGATCGTGTTGATTACTCTAGCGGGCTGCAAACCATCCTTTAGTTTGACTACTATTCGTTGAGCGCCATAGCGAGCATCTTTAGTAAGCAAGCGCTTGAACTCACTGTCAGCTATAAGTTGAATGTTAATCCGGCTGCTAGCAGGAATATCTGTAATACCATTATACTCGCGATTGTTGATTTTCACCTGAATCTCAGGTTTAGGAGGGGCGATCACATTGTAGGGTAGTCGATCTATTTCAATCAAGTTGCCGTTAGTTCTAGACTTTACAGTAATCATACTTTCCCGACCATTGGGATCAATGAGGAAACGAGTACGCTTGCTTTCACTTGGCCTAACTTGAGCATTGCTGGCTGTAATCACAGGATCATATTGGTCTCCAAGAGCTGGGACATCGATATTGACAGTATTTCCACAACGTCGATACAAGTTTTGGACTACGGTGGAGGTCAGCACTACTTCTGGCTTACGGACGATGAATTGATCACGAATATTCATGACCTCATAGGTCCCATCTCTTTTCGGGACTTTAACAGTTGCTGTATAGGTTTGAAGATACTGACTTTGCCCTGCAGGAATACGGCTACCATCTGCTTTGATTTTGAGAGTGGCTAGATTGCCTCCATCCTCTAACTCGATACGCCCAGAACCACTTTGATAGATCGGTTTCATCTTAGTAGAGGACATACCTACAAAGAGCTGCGTTTCAAATTGCATCCCTGCGGGAACGATTCGAGCAGTAGGAGCCGAAATCGCCATGACCTTATCCGGCACAAAAATATATTCGCCTAAGCGAGTCTTCTGTAGTTGATCAAGTAGACGTTTTTCTTCCTGATACATCTCTAATTTTAAGGATTCGAGGACTCCAAGATTTCCGACAACTGGCCCTTGGAATGTGTATTGTTCCCAGCGTTTATCTGGATCTTCTTCTGTAGGCACAGGTTCCAACATTTGCTTGACTTCAATTTTTTGAGAGTCTTCGACGAACGCATTGTGGAGTTCGCTAATAAAGCGAAAGTATGCGTTCAGACTATCTTTGAGTCCATAGGCAGCACCATTGCCTCTACGCTCTGATGCCTCATCATCTTCTCCCATCCAATATCGATAGTTCTCTTCGAGTTCGTCAATACGCTTAAATGAATTGGTTTCTGGGTCGAAATCAGCGATCTCCGTCATTTTAAGACTGTGAGCATTGATGATGTTTACCAAACGATCTGTGTGGGCTCTGATCTGTCCAAGCGTGTCCAACAAGCCTTTATTCGCCTCTTTCCCTTCGTTTTTAATTTCCTCATTTATTGCAGTACGAATGTATTCGATAGAACTTAGGTTAGCGCGATTGGCATCAGTTGCTGAGACTGAGAGGCGGTCGTGAAAGGTCAAAAATGCGTCCAATGTTTCTGAACTCACATTGAGTGCGAGCATGGCAGTAAGGATCAAATACATCATATTGATCATCTTTTGCCGATTGTTAAGCTTTTGTCCAGCCATAATGTTCTCCTATTTTTAGCGAATAAAGTGCATAGTTATTCCAGGGTAGTTGATGGATATCACTACCTAATTAAGCGTTCCCCGAAGGGGGCTGACACAACTAATGCGGGTTTTATCTACTTAATGCAGGAGGCAAGAAAAGATACGCAAAGGCACAAAAAAAAGCCCTATCAAATGATAGGGCCTATATTAATTCTCTTTAGTACTGCTTAGTAACTCCAGAGATGGTGCTCAAATTCAACTAGCTTCTGGCGACGTTGCTCAGCCTCTGGAAGAGACTGTACCCCAACACCTGAAACATTGATGATAAAGCTATGGAAGAGGCGCATTTCGAAAACTTCTTTCATAGTTTTGTACTCAGCATCGTTAAAACGATTTTTCCATTGGGCCTGATCCAGCGTTTCCTGTACTTCTTTATAAGCAAAAGTACATAATGGTTTCTCAGGCAAAGTTTCTCCTGGATCAGTCCAGATGATCTCAATGAATTGGATATCATAGACGATGTCAGAACGGGTCTTATCAAAAATGCGGTCTTCAACGAAGTGAACTACATTTTCGAAAGGAGCAGAATCAAATTCAGCACCAGCGTCAGCAGGCCCAGCTGCGAAAGGATCATCGCTACTTAGGTCATCTCCTGCGCCATCATCGCCAAATCCGTCATCTCCAAATCCCCACTCGTCTTCTCCACTAAAGTCATCAAAGCCACCGCCGTCGCCACCGTCATCACCAAAACCATCATCGAAGCCGGAGTCGAAATCATCTTCTCCTCCAAGGCTACCTTCGATTTCTTGGATACGGGCCAACACGTCTTCATAACTAAGCGGCTTTTCTAAGCTATCTGGATGATAAGCTACGAACTTGCCTTGCTTAAGGCCATCAAAAAGAGCCATAATCAGTCCACTCTTACTGGTATACTGACTATTGTCGGTGTAGAATTTGTTCTCCCGATCGATCAAAGGAGCATTAATTTTCTCGGTTAGATCGATACGGTTTACAACCTTCCTACGCCAGAAGTGATCCTCAATGCGAGGAGGGTTTTGCGCCAATGCTTCTACAGAGAACAGGACACAGATTAAGCTAACAAGAACGTACTTTGTCATGATGCGTCTGAAATATATTATTTAACTACGATCGATAGCATACGTTCAACTTCGGTAAACTTCTCTTCAACACGTTTGTTTGCGAAGTTGATACGATAAATATTGTTGATACGAATGAAAACTTTAGTACCAGGACGAGCCTGACGCACTTGAGTACCCAAAGATATCGCGATCGGCTTGGTGGCATCCTTACCGGAAGCAGAAATCGAATTTACTTTAGTCGGAGGTCCGAGAGAAAGCTGAGCTAACACATCGATACTAGAGATCATGTAACGAGCATCTTCCGGTAGATTCGATCTAAAGTCACTATCCGGAACGAGGCGGACAGCTACGCGACTAGTTTTAGGAACTGGAGTGGCACCGCTAGTAGCTTTACCATTTACAGCCATATCGATGGTCGGTTTTGGAGGACGAATAACTTTGTAGTCCACATCACCAATCTTGATCTTTTGTCCGTTGGTGTTACTATTTACAGTAAGACGACAAGTCTTAGCAGTAGGAACAATACGGAACTTCTTTGCAACGCTCTTACTTGGAATAACCTGAGCACTGGAAGCCGTAATAATAGGCTTGTACTGATCACCCAAGGCAGGAACATCAATATTTACGTCATTACCACACTGTAGGTAAAGTAATTGAATAGCAGCAGAGGTAATTACGATTTCTGGTTTACGAACAGTAAACTGTCCTTCAACAGGCAGAATATCAAAACCACCAGTAGCTTTAGGTACGCGGATACTTGCCGTGTACTTTTGGATACCTTCCTTACTATTCTTAGGGATCACATTACCGTTGGCAGAGATTGTCAAGGTAGCAGAGTTTCCATCCTCAGCCAATTTTACATTTCCGCTTCCGGAACTAAAAGTTGGCTTAATCGCAGATGAAGACATCGCGACATAAAGGTTGGTTTGATACTGCAAACCTGCAGGAACAATCGCTGAGGTAGGAGCATCAATTGCCACAACCTTATCAACCTTAAAGGTAGCAACCCCTAAGCGTCCGTTAAGGAGGTCAAGCAATTCTTTTTGCTTCTCATAAACGTCCAACTTTAATGCTTCAAGCACTGCCATATTGGCAATTACTGGAGCGTCGAAAGTATAGCGTTCCCAACTTTTGGTTTCGCCATCAGTACCTGTAGTATCTTGCAATACCTCAGGAGTAATTTTGAGTGAGTCTCCCTTGACATTATAGTTGTAGATATCAGCAAGTTCAGCGTAGTAGGAGTCAAAAGCGTCTCTAAGCTTATAACCTTCTCCACCACCACGGCCATCATTTGCCTGCTCATCACCATCAGCACCTGTCATCCAATATTGGAGATTCTTTTCAAGTTCATCCTTTTTGCCATACTCGCCTGTTTCAGGATCGGGTTGGGCAATGGAATCCATTTGAGCCATGTGCTTATTGATCTTGCCAATCAAAGTAGAGGTTTTACCTTTGATCTGGTCAAGGGTATCAAGTAGACCTTCATTGGTCTTCTTACCCTCATCATTGATCTCATCATTGATTTCTTGCTTCATGCCTGCGATAAAGCCATTGGCATTATCATTAGCATTAGCCGCAGAAACACTCAGTTTCTGCTTGAGGTTGTCGAATGCATCGAGTACCTCTTTACTTACATTCATCGCCAACAGTGCGAGCAACACGAGATACATCATGTTGATCATCTTCTGCCGGGGAGACATTTTCCCAGAAGCCATATATTTACTTCTTAAATTTCGGTTTCAAAACGATCAAATAATTATTGCGTATTGCCGCTCATCGCGGTCAACATACCACCGTATACACGGTTCAGTTTCTGTAGGTTTGTAGTCAAAGTCTGCATACCATCTTTGTAGCTTTCAGCATCTTTGGCAGCGTCAGACATGCTAGACATTGCTTCAGAAAGGCTACCATAGAATTGGTTGAGAGACTTGAGGTGAGTCTGTGCATCTTGAAGCTCGAGCTCATAGATAGAGTTCAATTGCTTAAGATTAGTCGTGATGTGCTGAACTTGTTCGTGATATGCTTTTGCATCACCAGCAGCAGCAGCAAAACCGGACATAGAGTCTACAGCTACATTATAACTCTTGTTAAGACTATCTACTTTAGAAGCAGCTTCTTTAATTTTAGAAGTGTAGTCATTTGTGGCTGAGGCAGCGTCAGTAACTGAAGACAGTTTAGAGACATTGTCATTTAAGCCAGTAAGAGTAGTAGAAAGCTCACCAAAAACGCTTCCATCAAGAGAGGAAAGACTGTTTGTCCATGAAGTATCTAACTTCGGAGCGGCTTCTGGAACGTACTCGTCATCAGCAAGTACAGGATAAACTCGTTCCCAGTTATAGTCCTCGTCCGGAGTGTCAAATGCAGAGATCAAGAATACAAATGCTTCGGTAAACATCCCGATGATGAGCATTTCGTTAGCGAAAGGCCAGTGAAGGATTTTGAATAATGCACCTACGATTACTACAGCAGCTGCTGCACCGTAGATAAAGTTCATTATTACTTTTGCTCTTGGGGATTTTAAGCCCGTCTTTTTAATTGCCATTTTTAAGTTTCCTTAAATTTTTACTTTTGCCTGATAAAAGAATGAAATCTAATGAAAGAGAATATAAGGGTGTCGTTCGTCTCTCGAAGATTCGATTGACGGGAAACAACACCCAATTAATTTTTATGCCAGTTCAGTATTAATATTATTGTGCTCAGATGGTGTTTAGAATCCACCTACTGCTCCAGAACGACCGATAACTGTAACAACACTACGGAAACCGATGAATGATTTAGCAGTATCAGCATACTCATAAGAGCGAGCACCACAAGAGAGGAAGTATCCGATATCTTTCCATGAACCACCGCGAGTAACTTTGCGGAGTTTTGCACCACCAGGTAGACGATCATCTTCCGTAAATTTACGGTCGTAGAATACTGGGTTTAGATCATGTGCATAAGAATAACCTGTTTCTTCGAAATCATCTTCACACCATTCTGCTACATTACCCGGCATGTTGAACAAGCCATAATCATTGGGGAAATAAGCATCGATAGGAGCAGTATACTCGAAGTTATCAGCGATATAATCACCTCTTCCAGGTTTAAAGTTAGCTAGGAAACATCCTTTAGAGTTGCGCAGATAAGGACCTTCCCATGGAAAGAGCTTGTGCTCATAACCACCACGTGCACCATATTCCCACTCAGCTTCGGTAGGGAGGCGAAAACGTGGCATTGGAGCCAGTTCTTTCTCTTCACGAAATTGATTAAGATGGGCTGTACGCCACTTACAAAATTCCTGAGCTGCATACCAGCTTACTCCTACAACAGGATAGTTGTCGAAAGCTGGGTGCCAAAAATAGTTTTCCATGAAAGGCTCATTGTAAGAGTACGTAAAGTCGCGCACCCATACCATGGTATCAGGAATGATCACATCAGCATAAGCTGGATCGATCGTATCAAGCGCTCCGTTGGCCTGAATAGACTCTTCTTCGTCAGAAGGGCCATAGAGAAACTGGCGATATTCGTTGTTCGAAACCTCAGTTTCGTCCATAAAATAGGCACTGATGGTAATTTGGCGATTGTGAGCGATCTGAGAGTAAGGGACATCCTGATCGTTTTGGCCCATATGGAAGCTGCCAGGGGGGATGTAAACCATACCTAGTGGCTGGTACTGATCCCATTCGGGACGATCCATTACGCCAGTAAGCTCACCATGATGTCCTGTGGCAGAGCCTCCAAACAAGCCACAGCCAGTGGCGAAGAATGCCAGGACGGCAAGCATTAGAAATACATTTTTCATATCTGCGCTAAATTTCAATAAGTATGGATTTCAGTAGAATACACGATTTGCAATGCTAAAATGGAATAACTGATATTCAGTTGCCGCTTCGAATTAATCCATTTCTTAATTATTACGCTATTTTAAAAAGATTATTGAATACTTAAAAAGTAATTCTTCTCATTTTTTAACACCTGATAGAAGACTTACCCTAAAAGGAAAATAAATTAAGGGATTAACCCAGAATTATTATCTTTCTTAACCCCATCCGATCTTTTTCCACCACCTAAACCACCTCGGAGAGAATAAGTAAGAATAATCTCATGCGAGCTAAGATCCTGACTTGCATTGAGAGGACTCAACGTATAGTCAAAAGAATATCCCAAAAACATCCGATCATTAACATCGAACCCTAAAATCGCAGAAAACGAATCGTTGAATCCGCGATAAGATAGACCACCAGTAAGCACTTTGTAATCAGCAAAAACACTGACATCAAATTGAGGAGGGAAAGTTCCCTCGGTGCGGGCAAAGACCATCGGCGTTATAGAGAAGATATCTTCTGAACCATCTGCCGACTGGGTGATAGGGATTTTATAGCCTGCCATTACGTAAAAAGAACGAGGGACTGTGGAAGTAGTACCTACATCTTGAAGAAAAAGCCCTTCAATAGATGGTTCTAATAGGTCCTGCCCACTCAATCCAATAGTTAAACGATCATTAAGTCCGGAAAAGTATATTCCTGCTCCTAAATTTGGGATAAAAGAAGTCGCAGAATAAAAACCCATTCCAACCAAAGGATCGGGAACGCCATCTGGAGTTACAAAATCGCCATTAATTGCTTTTTGTAAAATCCCTCCATTAACGCCTATACTGAGTCTATTACCTAGACCAAGTTCAAAGTGATAAGAATAAGCAAGATTCAGGCCAGTTGTAGAAACTGGTCCAAGCTGATCTCCAATCAAATAAGCCCCTAAGCCCATATTACCAGGCAATGCCATATCGGCAGAGACAGTTGAGGTTTTAGGAGCCCCTTCAATCCCTACCCACTGCAAGCGGCCAAGAAAAGTAAGTTTGAGCCCTTGATCGTCCGTTTGAGTCATCCCAGCTGCTGCGGGATTATAAAGGACGGGGGTATAACGATACATGGTGTTTTGGATATACACCTGAGCCGATACAGACAAGCTGAACGTCAAAAACAGAAGCAATAAGGCGAAGTTCTTCATGGATATGGTTGATAAAAAAATCGCGAATCTAAATATCCGGTTTTTAGTCATATTTACCAAATAGACACTTTTATTGCAGAAACTCCCCCTCATAATGAAAATCAATTAAAAGGTTACACCATTTCTTGTCCAATTGATTTCATATAGTGCTCAATAGCGGCAGTCATAGAAGGCAAATTGGGCTTCGGCGCGGCTACATCTAAGCGTAAATTATGCTTTTCAGCCTCCTGAGCCGTTTTTGAGCCAAATACTGCGATCCGCGTATCTTCTTGCTTAAAATCAGGGAAATTGTGAAACAAAGATTCGATTCCCAAAGGGGAAAAGAAGCAAATCATGTCGTAGAAAATATTTTCTAAATCCGAAAGATCGCTATAAACAGTGCGATAGATTATCGCTTCTGTAACATCTATCCCTTTTTCTCTCATGAAATCAGGCAGATCGCGACGGTGTCCTTCGATACATGGGAACAAAAATTTCTCCCCTTTATGTTTTTTAATAAAAGGTACGAGGTCCATCGCCGTTCTTTCACCTACACTCAATTTGCGCTTGCGGATGACGATATATTTCTGGAGATATTTAGACGTTGCTTCTGTCACACAAAAATAACGTGTTTCCGGAGGCATTTCTATCCTCATTTCATTGATCATTCTGAAAAAATGATCAACCGCAACCTTACTGGTAAATACAATTGCGGTAAAATCCAGTGGATTTAGCCCTTGCTTGCGAAACTCATTGAGGGAAACGCCTTCAACTTGGATAAATTTCCGAAATCCGATCTCCAGCCCCCAGCGCTCTCCCATAACAAAATAAGGGGAGTTCTTATCAGAGGGTTCTGGTTGTGAGACGAGAATACTTTTGACGTGTTTGGATGTACCTTCCACTATGATATTTTGATTTTCGCTTCTTAGTAATTCCTATTATAAAGAGTCCTTATATATAAGGACTAAATGTTATCGCTGCTCTTGGAGTTTTTCGACCAACTGCTGAGCGCACAAATTCGGGTTGATTATGTTCAAAGCAACTTCCGTTTGTACCATTTCCTTACCATCATCACTTATCCAACCGCCTCGCATACTGATACTATCTCCGATTACACTAGCCAAGCCAAATAGATTGTGCCCTGCTACGATAGGCATTTGCCTTGCAAAGCTTTTTTCGCAGAGCCATGCTTGAGCCTCTGTTTCTCGATGCAAAGCGGAGTGTATTTGCGTTCCCTCTGGGGAACGCTCTCCCTCAAAGCCTAAAGTCAATCCTTGTCCTAGTACAGATGGAAAAGTATGAGGATTACACCTTTGGGTAACAAAAGCACTGATTCCAAGTCTATCAACAGTTGCCTGAGAAAGCATCAAGCCATCATAGGTATTTGTATCAAGGAGAGCGAGAGGCTCTGCTAACTGTGTGTCTATCAAAATTGCTTCGATATGCCCAAAATAACGCTTAAGTAACGCTTGATGTAGTCGAGAAAACACACCTATTTTCCAACTGCCAGCAAAGTTTTCCAATTGGACCACTTTGTCCTTGGCCACGATCACCTCACGCAAGGAAGCCCTACGTGATACAAACAGTGGCAAAGGAGTTTTTTCTAATAGGAATGGCTCTGCTTTTGAAACAAAGAACTGAATATTTTTCTGTTCTAAAGCTTCCCAAGGCTCTGTCACTGTCAAAATCTCTACCGCTCCGCCCTCATCCTTGAGAATACTCAAGATTGGTTGCGCAAGTGCAAAAGCATCTTTTTCGGGCTGTACACCTACTTTTATTGCCATATGGCTATAACCAAATAAGGTACGGTATAAGATTGAGGGCGCAAATATACAAAAAATTAACGGCAGAAGAAAAGTTGAATAAACGTTCCAAGCCAATGAAAAATACATAAGCTCGACGAATCAAATAAAGTAGCCCTAATAATAAAAAGATACTCATCGCCCAACCTCCCCATAACGTATTCATAAATATGATCAATCCGATAGGTAGGTTCAAAAACAATATCAGCGGAAAAGATGCCGCTATCTCCAAACTCATAATCCCTTCGACCAAGCCTTTAATCTGAAAACCACGGCCCAAAACAATGAGAAACAAATATTTCAGTCCAAACCAAATCATCGTCAACTCGATACTTTTTACAAATATTTGCCAAAGGCTATCACTCCCGTAAAACCACTGATTCAGTAAGCTCAAATCACGAATCAAATTCAATTGCTCCCACTCATTCTCTCGCAATACATAATAAATAATCAGAGAGACTAGCATACTGAGATTGATTCCCTTTAAAATCATCAAAATACCTAGCAGTCCTGTATTAGAACCAGTTGCATCAAGAGAAGTACTGAGATGAAGTTTGGGATTGAGCAAGAGCGAAACTTGGCTACTAAAGTATCCTGGATTAAGGATTTTTAGCAGAAACATGCTCAAAAGCGGAAAAAGTAACATCAACATCAACCCAATAGGGTGGTCGATTCGATTAGGTTCGACCACAGACTCACTATTCAAGGGTCTAATGTCTCCATAATGAGTAGTGCGATAAGCCTCTTCGTCAAGCCAAAAACGCGCTTGCGTTGGGAGTTCTCGGGCCGAATAAGGGTAGGCATTGATGAGACAAACCTGAGTAGTATCAGCTAGTTGGGAAATTTCTTTTAAACCTAATTGTTTACATAGAGCCTGGAGTTCCCGATCAGGGAAAAAAGGAAAATGTACATAGCCAATCTTAGCATCTATCACGGCTTGCAAAGTCCGAACAGCTTCAAAAAGATTAAAATTGTAGCCATAAGAACGATAATAAGGCGCTACTATCGCGACAGTATCAGCTTTTGTATAGACTTTTTCCTGCGATGATTCTGCAATATTTAGCTGAGCATGATTGAGCAAAACTGGTGCCTTAAGCATTGCCAAAAAGGCTTCCGGATGCCAAGCAAAACTCTCACCTTTAGTCAAAATTATTTTGAAATCATTCCAATCTCCGGGACGGATTAGATGGGGCGGGATTGCGACTCGTCGAACGCCAAAAGGTCTATCAGACATCCCCAAATAGGCATCTCCCAACATAAAATCAGCTTCCCACGCTAGGCCTTCAAACCAAAAATAAAGCGAATCAGAGCCAAAACTATCCGGACTACAAAATCGATAGCTCAATACTGCACGTTGATCCTCGTGCGAAATGTAGGGCAAATTGATCTCTCGCTGTGTATCCGCCACTTCTAACCTCCACTTACCATCCATCCTCAACATCCCATTGATAGGCATAGTTAAGCCTTCAGCTCTCACCAGAGTGAGGCTAAATAATCCTAGAACGAGAAAGAGAAGAGGACTAGCCAATCGCAGCATAATGCGGGCAAAGATAGCTAAATACATTAAAAAAAGAGCACCCGAAGGCGCTCTCTTATGGGCGAGGGTTTAGGATAAAACCCGATATTTACGATACAATAGCAACTTTGGGCATAGCTGCCAAAATCTCTTCGTTCGCGAATGAACGATAAAGCTCAAAGTTTTTCTCAAAAGCACAAGCTAGTTTCTGTGCAGTCTCATCAAATGCCTTTGGGTCTGCCCAAGTAGATCGAGGAGATAAAACTTCTGTTGGTACATTAGGCACGCTTTGCGGAACGGCTAGTCCAAAAGTCCCATCAGTGATATACTCGACATCATTGAGTTTGCCTTCTAAAGCAGCACTGATCATAGCACGTGTATAGGGTAACTTCATTCGATTACCGACACCATAGCTACCACCGGTCCAACCAGTATTGATCAACCAAACGTTGACTTCATGCTTACGGATTCGCTCGCCTAGCATCTCTGCATAACGCGTCGGATGTAATGGCAAAAATGGCTCACCAAAGCAGGCGGAAAAAGTAGTTACTGGCTCAGTAATACCTTCTTCTGTTCCTGCAACCTTAGCGGTATAACCAGAAATAAATTGGAACATCGCTTGGCCAGGTGTAAGCTTCGCAATTGGAGGTAATACTCCAAATGCATCACAAGTCAAGAAAAAGATATTCTTAGGCGTCTTGCCTACGGATGGCTCAGCAATCCCATCAATATGGTGGATTGGATAAGCAACTCGTGTATTTTGGGTAATTGAGGTATCAGCGTAATCAACTTGTCGAGACCCATCTTCAAAGGTTGTATTTTCAACTAAGGCACCATGCTTGATAGCACCCCAAATCTGAGGTTCCTTCTCAGCGCTTAGATCGATGACCTTAGCATAGCAACCTCCTTCAAAGTTGAAGACTCCCTCATCGCTCCATGCATGCTCATCATCACCAATCAGTTGGCGTTCGGGATCTGCGGACAAAGTAGTTTTACCTGTACCAGAAAGACCGAAAAAGATAGCGGTATCATCTGCCTTACCCACATTTGCGGAGCAATGCATTGGCAAAATGTCCTGCATTGGCAGGATATAATTCATCACGGTAAAGATTCCTTTTTTGATCTCACCTGTATAACCACTCCCACCGATCAGGATAAGCTTCTCCGTAAAATTGACCAAGGTGAAGTTCGCTTGACGAGTACCGTCAACTTCAGGCTCAGCTTCAAATTCGGGAACTGCGATCACATGCCAATCTGGCTCAAAACCAGCCAATTCATTCGCCTCAGGGCGGATAAACATATTGTTGACAAAGAGATTGGGCCAAGGGGCCGTATTGATCACACGTACTTTAAGGCGGTAACGATCATCAGCACCGGCATATACATCACGGGCAAAGACTTCCTTGCCTTGTAGATACACTTGTACTTTAGCAAATAGCTGTTGAAAACCTTCAGGTGAAAAAGGCTGATTGACATCGCCCCACCATGCTGTGTTTTCAGTTGTGTTATCCTTTACTACAAACTTATCCTTCGGAGAACGTCCCGTAAATTTACCAGTGCTGACACACAAAGCGCCATTATCGGCTAGGGAGCCTTGGCCACGACGGATAGTCTCTTCTATGAGCGCAGAAGGGGAAACATTCCAATGTACCTCGCCGACTTTTTGTAGTGAAACACTCTCGAGTCCGAGCTTGGGTTGGATTGTTGAAAAACGCATAATCAATTGCTTATTTTGAGGATTAAAAGCTAATGCAAAGTCAAATCTACGAAATCACTTTGAGCTTGCAAACCTCTTAATTATTAGGGGGTTACGCGTGTAAGCTTTTTGCAAATAAAACATTTTTAGCGAAAATTCGCAGATATTGCCATATTATTAATCATTGCTCGACATTCCTAACAGTATTGCAATTTTTGGCCTAGAAATGAGAGGATTAAAATCCTTTTAGCATCTTTACTTTATGCAAATTTTTCTACTCGAAAGGAGAGATTCCCAGTATGGATGGTTAGGAGCCACCGAAACCAAGCACTGTATCAAGGTATTGAGGCATCAAAACGGAGACGAGATATTTTGTATCGATGGTCAAGGCACGGCTTATCAAGCAAAAATCCTTAGCGCGAATAAAGAAGAAACCCAACTTCAGTTGCTCGATACTCACCGAAACTGGGGGGAGCATGAAGGCAATATTAGACTAGCGGTCTCTCCTCTCCGCTTGAAAGATCGCTTTGAGTTTTTGATCGAAAAGGCGGTAGAACTCGGAGTCAACGAAATTTTTCCGATTACTTGCAAGCGCACCGATAAGTATCAAGCCAAATTCAAAGCGGCTCGCTTAGAAACCCAGATCACTGCTGCGACCAAACAGTGTAAGCGTTCGCAAATTGCGACCTTGCATCCATTACAATCCATCGAAGACTTCTTGACGACGACTCCCAGCGGCCAGCACTTCATCGCTTATTGTGAAAATCAACCTCTGCCTCTGCACCAAGAAGTAGAGCCGATCCAATCTGCAGACACTTTGACCTTATTGATAGGCCCAGAGGGCGATTTTACAGAGGAGGAGGTCCGCTTCGCAGAACGCGAAAACTATACAAGCGTTAGCCTAGGCGAAAATCGGCTACGCACCGAAACCGCAGCTATCCATGGATTGAGCATATTTAAGATGTTGAGAGGGTATTAGTAGCTTTCGCTTGCAAGCCGAAGCTACCAAACGAATCAAATCAATTAAAAAACGTCCAATTGACACCAAAGGTGATGGAACGCTCCAAGGCAGGATAAAAAGGTGTACTAAAGTAGCCTGCTCGATACAGGCCTTCGTTGACATGGATATAACGCGCAAAAATCCCCACCCCTCTCAAATTAGCAGAAGCAAACACATCGATCCGAGGATAAAAAGGCACCAGATAATTGGTTGGAAAAAACTCTTGGCTGAGCGGATCAAGCGTTTGGCCCGCATAGGGAGAGTTACTATAAAAGTCTACCCCAATCCGCATCACATTGGCCCAAGGTTTCCAGCGCACATCCCAATAAAGAGAAGCCTTACCATATATATTGGGGGCAGCGTTCGCGTAGAGCGCTAAAGCAGAACCCTCCTCTGCTGGCGTAAATGATTGTTGCAAAGTAACAGAAGACTCTAAAAAGAAATGCTTCAGAAATCGTAATCGAAAGCTAGCGTCTAAGCCCACCCAGCGGATATCTTCATCCGGTGAAGCCTGTTTAGGCTGCAATTTGGGAGTATAATAGATATAGCGGTTCGCAGTATGAAAAAACGCACTCGCTTCAGCGTACATGGGTAGCAAAGTATCTTTTTCGACGATTTTTCCCTTCTGCTGATAACGGGCTCCAATCTCCAAATGACTCAATTGTTGATTGACGAGATCAGGATTAGCGACATAGCTATTTTGCGCTCTTGAGGGATAGTATGCTTGAAACAAGCTCGGGTTCCGATCCTGAAAGTCATAGGCTGCATACAGTTTCACTGGTGAAATCTGTTCCCAGCGAGCCACTTCATCAATTTTTTCTTCCTCTTCCTCCGGAGAACGCTCAACTGCAACGGCACTGCTGTCAGTTTGTATTCCTCGATCTTGCTTAAACCCTAGGAATTCAGCAGGATATAATGCGGCTTCTAAACCAAATTTACGTTCTCCATTAAAGCGATCTGAAACGCGCTGCGAAATATTGGCTTTAGCCACAAAGCCCGGCAAACTCAAGGTGCCTTTGACATATTGATCGGTGATATTCCAAGGGAGATTTTCCAAGTCTTTTTTGAGGACAAAGCGGCGGTAGCTGATCCCACCATTGACATTAAGTCTGACGGCCGGGCCGAACGCTAGACTATAACTGCCTTCGCCTTTAGCCTCATACATCTGCGAGTGAAAAGATTCATCCAAAAAAGTAGAATCCGAGACCAAAGTAGGATAAACGGGTACAAGATTATCCTGTAATCCGCTGACATTGATCGCAAAGTCGGTATATCTATTATAGTAATATTGATAAAGGAGCGTTCCCCGCAGGGTAAGGCTCTGAGCACGGTCAAGAGTGTCACCGGGATAGCCCAAAAGATGATAATACTGATCGACGTAAATCCCTTTCGTAATCCGTTTAGATTGAGCCTCGCTTAGATTAGGAGCTGCATCAGCTTTGAAAAAACCCGCATTATAAAAAGGGACACTATCAAGGATCAAACCGTTTTCCGAAGGAAGCGCGATATCAGAAGAGCGCGGTACGCCCCCATTGATTTCATCAGCAAGATCATTGAAATAAGCGTTCGCGAATAGCGAATAACGATTATTCTCGGTATGGTAGTAGGAACTCAGATACATATTGTACTGATCAGTCACCGTATTCCGGTAACGTCCTTCTGCCTGCCGTCGATTGAGAAAAAAGGCCATATTCCAAAGCGGGGTGATGTTTTGGGAGATGGTAACTTTTACATTTTGGATGGTGGTCGGCCCTTGGGAATAACTCACATTAGAATAAGGCGTCTTGGTATCAAAATAGCTTACCTGATGCACAGGATCGAGCATATAGCGATTATAACGACCCATGAGCGGATTGAACCAAAAGGGTAAATCACGAAATCGCTCACTAAAACCATGATACCAAACTTCATAAGGCTTTCCGATCAAGCCGAGGTTTTGCACATAGCCTTCAGCAGCTTCGAGTTCATCGAAGTACTTCATGCTACCAACATCAAAGCCCGGTCGCTCCGTATCAAAAGGCAAATGAACAAATAGTTTATTGCGATTGATAAAGCGTACATCCGGGTCAATCTGAGGGCCTTTGAGGGAGTCCGGGCCCGTTGGCAACTGTGCGGTATTGCCTCCGCCAGAGTTGAGTCCTCCCAGTCCACCAGGTAAATTACCCATTGGATTGTTGTTTCCTCCTTGTGGAAACTGAGCCACTAAGACATTGATGCCCAGCAGCCAGATCAGACTCAAAATATATATTCGATGCGCCATGCGTTGCCTTAAGGTAGCCTATCCAAGCCAAAAGGTTGGATGAAGCAACGGCAAATTTACAACTCCTTGATGAGTTGTGTAAATATTGCAGTGAGACGCGGTTCGGCCTCATTGGCTACCGAAATCATATCAGACAAGGTAACAACCTCTAAATCTTCCGGATCTCCGATGTCTGTCACTACTGAAATCGCAAAGACGCGAAGACTCATATGACGAGCCACTAAAACTTCCGGTACGGTTGACATCCCGACCACATCTCCACCAATGATGCGCATATAGCGGTACTCAGCGCGGGTTTCCAGATTGGGGCCTGAGACTGAAACATATATTCCTTTATGGGCACGGATATTTTGCTCTTCAGCGATGGCCAAAGCACGATCGATCAAGGCAGGATCGTATGGCCGAGCCATAGATGGAAAGCGAGGGCCAAAATCATCTAGATTAGGTCCTACTAATGGATTTTCAGGTTGTAGGTTGATATGATCGTCGAGGATAACAAGGTCCCCGTTTTCATAGTCGAGATTTAAAGCCCCAGATGCATTGGAAACAAAAAGGGTATGGACCCCAAGCATCTTCAATACTCTGACCGGGAAAGTAATCTGTTGCATGCCATAGCCTTCATAGTAATGAAAGCGACCTTGCATGGCAACAACCTTTTTGCCGTGAATCTCCCCAAAGATCAGACGCCCAAAGTGACTTTGCACCGTGGAGATCGGGAAATTAGGGATGAAGTTATAAGGGATAGACTTTTCAATCTTGATTTCGTCTACTAAACCTCCCAGACCAGTACCAAGAATAATCCCGATTTCTGGTTCTCCGGCGTACATCCGGCGTATATATTCGCAAGCTTCTTGCAGCAGTTTTTCCATATAGAAATATTGAGTATCGAATCTTACAAAGCAATGCCTTCTCTTTCGATATTGTTTATTGAGAATTGATTATTGGCAATTCCTTACCATTCGTAATTAAAACTATCCATTTCCTCTACGCAATAGCGGAGCAAATTGATACTTCCAGCGATATCTTCTTGGTGGCACATTTCTACCACAGAATGTATATGTCGTGTAGGAATCGACACACAGCCCACTATCGCACCATCGGCCGCCCTTTGTATGGCTCCGGTATCCGTTCCGCCAGCGGTAAGGATCTCTTTTTGATAGCTAATCTTATGCTTTTGGGCAACAGACTCCATAAATCGCACCATCCGACTATCAGTAACTACTGAAGAATCCATGATTTTGATAGCAGTCCCTTTGCCTAAGGAAGTAATCTTTTCATGATCTTGGGCAGAAGGTAGATCGTTGGCAATCGTTGTATCCAAGCCAAAACCAAATTCTGGATTGATGTGATGAGCCGCAGTCGTTGCTCCTCTTAACCCAATCTCTTCTTGCACAGTAAAAACTGCATAAAAATCAAAAGCAGGAGTTTGCATCTCTCGCAAAACTTCAATCAAAATAAAGACAGAAACCCGATTATCGAGGGACTTGGTACTCACGGT
The DNA here is from genome assembly GCA_045106675.1 of Bacteroidia bacterium. Classification (GTDB taxonomy): domain Bacteria; phylum Bacteroidota; class Bacteroidia; order J057; family J057; genus JBCAWW01. Next base: position 16,304 of record JBGCFA010000316.1, on the reverse strand, counting down.
ATCACCGATTATCCGCATATCCCTTTCGCGCGTCACCTTATCCCCTACCGACACTAGCTCTTTGACCTTTTTGCCGGACATCCCAAAATCAATAAAGTAATCAGAGATTTTTGGCGGCTTGTTACGGTCTTCAGCGGTCATAAGGTGGATAGGCTTAGATCCCATTACGCCTAGCACATCTTTTTTACCATGCACGATGACTCGTTGCGCGGTGAGCGTCTTAGGATCAAAACCACCTAATGTATGAAATCGGGCAAAGCCATCATCATCAATATGAGTGATAATGAAAGAGATTTCATCCATATGAGCAGCGGCCATTACCTTTTTGGGAGATTTCCCTTTTTTGAGAGCAACTAAGTTACCCATATGGTCCACCTTAATATCGTCGACAAAGTCTTTTATCTCTCTGAGAACGATTTTGCGGATAGGCTCTTCGCCACCGGGAGGGCCTGGTTCAAAACAGAGTTCGCGCAACAAGTCTAAATTCAATGCCATTTTTTTGCACAGCTAGGGTGAAACTTCAATCATCTCTTTGGCAGATTGATTGCGATGAAGGCACCAAATTAAGGGGAAACGACTCAAAAGAAAAGCCTATGCAAGACCAGCGGTCAGATTGGTGGATATTTTCCTTATTTTGCAGGAAATCAGACGGTTGAGATCTTCGAGGATCAAAGATATTTTTTGCCTATGAATATTTTCCGGCTATTGATAGTCGCATTAGGGCTCATGATTTTGAGTACTGCCTGTGTCAGCCGAGATCAATATGATCGTGTCGACTCCCAAAAAGATTCTTTGGAATGGGTTGCCGCACGAGAGTATAAACGTAATAAGGACTTACAAAACTATATTGATTTGATGCTTCGCGGCAATTCAAATCTACAGAGACCGATTGTACTCAAGCACAAGGTTCCCATGAATGCATATACTTGGGAGTCGGAAAATCCTGACCGCGTTTATCCCGCTTATTATCTCAACCCACCCGTTCCAGATTGGTTCACGATTGATTTTCCAACCTCTCTAACAGTGCAAGGATATCGCAATCAATCTTTATTCATGTTGGAGAGTACGATCTATTTTGAAAACAATAGCGCCAAAATTCCAGCAGACGGACTAAAGATCATCCAAACTTTAGCTTTAGAGATACGCAATCGACAAGATTATTTGATTCGCGTAGAAGGTTATGCAGAGAAAGCAGAAAGATGGATTCACCCTCGAGAATCTGACACTTGGACATTGAGTATGATGAGAGCAGTATCAGTAGTACGTAGTCTCGAAACAGCTGGAATTCCATCGGAAAGACTGATTGCTTCAGGCAGAGGAGAATTTCAAGCAAGCATAAAACCAGACACCACAAATACTGTCCCTAGCAACCGACGAGTTGTCCTCTATCTTAGTCCTTCGGAAAGTCTCTTAAAGGCTCGATAGTACTTTGGCCTTTTTTTGTTCCCCCGTGAAGAAATTTTACTACCTTTGCCCCCTATGAATCTGTCTTGGCAGGCTATTGCGACCTTTATCCTTAGAAGGAGAATTCCTATCCTGCTCGTGCTGGCAGGCTTAACCGTCTTTATGTGGCAGGTTAGAGGGACGAAAATATCTCAATCTATTTCGTCCAGTGCTATCATGACCGATGACGATGTCGTAAAAGGGTATAAACTTTTCAGGCAGTATTTTGGGGACGATGCCAATGTAATGGTCATCGCCTTAACTGATGATCTTTTTGAACTAGAAGTCTTTCAAGATTTCTACAACATGACTGACGCTATCTCTAAACAAGATGGAGTAGTCAGTGTGATTAGCATCAGCAAGTTATATGATGTGGTTCGTCAAGATTCGCCCATCGAATCTTTTCAGATAATACCGCTGATACCGCAAAAACCCGAAACCCAAGCTGAAGTCGATAGCATATTTGCACGTGTCAATCAACTCCCTTTTTATAAAGGGTTGATCTTGGACGAATCCTTAAAAACCACCTTGATTGCGGTTTCTTTTGATTCAGAGCGTTTAGATACTGAAGAAAAAATACCCATTGTCAACGGTGTCAAAGAGCTAGCCATTGCCTTTGGTGAGCGAAATGATACAGAACCACACTTTGCAGGGCTACCGGTACTGAGGGTCAATATGCATGAGACTATTAAGAAAGAACTCTTTCTGTTTCTTGTGCTAGCATTGATCGTAACCGCCATTACCCTTTTGGTGTTCTTTCGCTCGTTCTACACCGTAGTCTTCCCGATGATCGTGGTAGGAGCCGTGATTGTATTCTCGCTAGGAGTTATTGGCTTATTCAATTTTGAGATTGGTTTGGTCATGGGGATTATCCCAGCCTTAGTCACAGTAATCAGTATTCCCAATTGTGTCTATCTGATTACCAAATACCATATTGAATATCGACGGACTCTCAACAAAATGAAGTCTTTAGTCCTAGTCATCGAGAAGATTGGGATTGTTACCGTCATGACGAACGCTACCACCGCTATTGGTTTGGGGGTTTTGGCCTTGACGAGTATCAAGCAACTCAAAGAATTTGGTATAGTAGCGGGACTCAGTGTAGTATCCGCCTTTTTTATCTCTCTACTCCTGATCCCGATCGTATTTAGCTTTTTGCCTGCGCCAACGCCACGTCAAACCAAGCACCTTGATGGTAAGGGATTAGGCTTTGTGGTAAGGAATCTCAAAAAGTGGGTTGCTGGACATCGTTGGACGGTATATACTGTCAGTAGTATCATAGCAATAGTTTCTATCTATGGTATGTTCCTCGTGCAGCCCGTTTCTTTTGTAGTAGATGATGTACCGGAAGATAGTAAGCTTCGAAAAGACCTTAATTATATCGAAGATCGTTTCAATGGCGCTTTGCCTTTTGAAGTCTTGATTGATACCAAAAAACCTAATGGTGTCCTCAAACGTCGCAATCTCAAGAAGTTTGAACAATTACAAGATAGTCTGAGTAAATACCCTTCTATCTCGCGCAGTATCAGTATGGCTGATTTTGCCAAATTCTTCAATCAATCCTTCTTCAATGGAGACGCAAGTTTCTATGAGTTGCCTAGTCAAAATGTCTATAGCATCATGGGCCAATATGCCCGCAATAGCATCGAGACCAATGACGAATTGGCCCTTTCTAAGAACCTAACCGATTCGACGATGCAGATTACCCGTATCTCCGCTTCGATCCGAGACATTGGTTCTATCAAGATGGATGAGCTAATGGATAGTATATCCGCGGATGTAGACTCGATTTTTGATAGCGAACGCTTTGATGTTTACGTTACGGGAACCTCACAAATATTTAGTAAAAACAACGAAGCTCTCATCGAAAATCTCTTGATGAGTTTGTTGATCGCCTTTTGTGTGATTGCCGTCTTGATGGGTGTGCTATTTAGATCAGTACGGATGGTGATCATCAGTTTAGTCCCGAACGTATTGCCCCTATTGATGGTCGCCGGACTGATGGGTTTCTTTGGGATCGCGCTTAAACCTTCTACCGCCTTGGTATTTGGGGTAGCGTTCGGTATCGCCGTAGATGATTCCATTCACTTCTTAGCACGCTATCGACAGGGTCGAAAATCTGGCGAAAACATACATCAAGCAGTATTTAATTCATATGACGATACGGGAGTGAGTATGATCTATACTTCTATCATCCTCTTCTTTGGTTTTGTCTGCTTTACGGCTTCCGATTATGGTGGCACCAAGGCTTTGGGACTTTTGACTTCTTTGACCTTAGCCATTGCGATGTTTAGCAATCTGGTATTGCTGCCAAGTCTTTTATTGACCTTTGATAAGGAAAATGGAAAGCCAGACGAGAAATCTACCCTAGCCGAAGAGGAAGTATAATCTTAAGTATCCATGATTCAGGCGCAACTAGACGATCAAGAAATTAGTTTTGTTCAGTTAGCAGAAGGCTACGAAGTCAATGGACAACAAGTCCAGCCTGACATCCAAAAGCTCAATGAGCAACTTTATCATGTGATCTACGAAAATCGTTCCTTCTCGATTTTCATTCATAAAGTCGACAAAGAGGCTAAAATCGTCGATCTCAGTATCAACGGAAAACGTGCTAGTGTCAAAATTCGTTCTCGCATCGACCAATTGCTCAAGCAACTGGGGATGGAGGGCACAATGACCAAAAAGTTAGATAAGCTCAATGCTCCCATGCCGGGACTGATCCATTCGTTCAAGGTCAATGAAGGTGATACTGTCCAAAAAGGTGATCCGCTACTGATACTCGAAGCCATGAAAATGGAAAACGTGATCAAATCACCCGGTGATGGCATCATCAAGAGTATTCATGTGCAAGCCAAGCAATCAGTCGAGAAAAATGCTCTCCTGATTAGTTTTCAATAAGTCGGTTCTGATTTTTGTTTTTTCTTTGGTGCCAGCCTTGCTGAACGCTGGGAAACACCCAATATTCAAGTTCAACTTTGAAGGTTGAAGTAGTTCATTGGGACATCGAAATTCATGCAGTTGTCTAACGTAAAGTACATCCCATACATTCTACGGTCAGGCTGATCCCGAGTATCGGGATACAGGAAAAGCGTTCTGCGAAGCAAGGAAAAAGCGACTATCATGGACATTGAGCCTGTCGAAATGCCCATAAAGTATAAGCGTTCTCCGAAGGAATCAGCCTCGCTTACGCAAAACCCACTTCTTGGACTTGGTAGCCACAAAATCTTTGAGGTAAAATGGTTCAAAACTCACAATGTCTTCGAAGGATTGCTCAGCCCATTTTTGTGTGAGTAAGGGGCCGATAAACTGGGCAGACGAAAGTTGATCGTCTAAGATGATCGCATTGGGGTGAGTCCCTAATAATTCTCGACTTTTGGCAGCGCCATCTCCCAAAAATATAATCCGGCGTTCTTCAAGGAAGGCATCAAAAACACCCGCCTCAAGAATCTGAGCTTTGACCTCAAGCTGTGGTTGCATCTGTGCATCCCAGAAGCCTGCATAAACCTCCATACGTCGGGCATCTATCATCGGACAAACCCAGGCATCCAACTCTTGGGCCCACTCTCGTGCCCGCCAAGCTAAAGCTTCTAGACTGCCAAAAGACATCAGCGGCTTTTCCAGCGCTAGACAAAGCCCTTTTGCCGTCGAAACCCCAACTCGTAGTCCAGTATATGAGCCCGGTCCTTTGCTGACAGCAATCGCTGTGAGATCTGCCGGAAGAACCTCTAAATCCGCTAAAAGCTGTTTTACCATCGGAGTTAAGAGACGAGCGTGAGATTTAGCTTTGCGGATATCTATGCTCCCCATCAACTGTCCATCCTCATATAAGGCAACGGAGCCAATATCGGTAGCCGATTCAATCGCGAGGAAGGTTTGCTTCATGGGGCAAAACTACGGAAATTTACCCAATGCACTTTCACCACTATAGTCTCAAAGCACTCGCTCAAGCTTTAACCGCCAAACACCAAGGCGAAAAGGTATTGGCCTGCTTTACTCAAAATAAAGATGAGCTCGTCATCGAACTAGAAAGTGGGGTGCTACGCGTCGGTTGCCATACTCCTCTGACCTATCTAGTGCCTTTTTCAGAGTTTGCACGGGCCAAGCGCAATGTGGTCAATTTGTTTCCAGATATCCTTGAATTGAAAATCATAGATTTCGCAGTGGTGCCGCAAGAACGGATCATGCTGATGAATCTGAGCGAAGGTTTTCAGTTTATCTTCAAACTACATGGCCCAGCTAGTAATGCGATCTTGCGCCAAGAAGGAGAAACTGTAGCCTTGTTTAAGCAGCAGCAAACAGATGATCAAGACCTTGTTATCACAGCAGGAGAGTGGAACGAAGAAGGGTTTGAGGCACATCCAGTGATGGACGAGGGTAGTGTGATGAGCGCCTTGCGAACGATTTCCCCCATCTTTGAACGGAAGTTTGCCCGCGCAGTATTGGCCAAAATGCAGCAAGAATCAGACTTTGGCAAAGTCGCACGCGAGCTAATCGTCGAAGCTCAAGCACCCAAATGGTATATCAGCAAAGAGCAAAATCGCATTCGGTTTATGTTGTTTGCACCGCAGGATAGTGGCAGCGTTCCCGTGGAGGGGATCATACCAGCCTTGCAACTCTTCATCAGAGCATACTACCAGTATGCGGGTTATCGTCAGATGTACGGTGCTACCGAACGCGCAATCAGTAAACCTTATAAAAAGCTACAACGCACTTACGAATCCTACCTCAAAAACATCAACATACTCGAAACCGATCGCAATCCCGAAGAGATTGGCCACCTCTTGATGGCAAACTTGCATGCAATCGAATCCAACCTCAAAGTAGTAGAATTGGACGATTTTTATAATGGAGAAAAAATCAAAATTAAGCTCGATCCGAGACTCAATCCACAAGAAAATGCAAAACGATATTACGGTAAGCACAAGCAGCGGCGAGGCAAGCTCAAATATCTCAAGGAGCAGGTAGAAGAGTTAGAGGAACGATTATTAGAGGGAGAAGAACAACAAGAAGTTTTTCAGAGTCTAGTCCCACCCGATGAGATGGTGCTGGGATTGGAGGGCTTTGATTATAGCAAGATTAACACCCTGCGAAAACTCTACAAGATCCTCCACAAAAGCGGTGAGACTGAAGGGCAAAAAAGGATTCCCTATCGAACTTTCAAGCATCAAGGCTATGAAATATTTGTGGGCAAAGGTGCCGCCAACAATGATCAGCTCAGCTTTAAATTTGCCAATAAGGAAGACATTTGGATGCACGCCAAGGATGTAAGTGGCTCTCATGTTATCATCCGCAAGCGTCCGGGTCATCCCATACCGATGAATATCCTTGAATACGCCGCTAGCCTTGCGGCCTACTACTCAAAGCGTAAGACAGATAGCTTGGTCCCCGTACAATACACAACCCGTAAATATGTCCGTAAACGCAAAGGTGATCCTCCGGGCTTAGTAGTTGTCGAAAGAGAAGATGTTATCATGGTGGTGCCAGGTATACCGGCTAAGTAATACCCAACTACTGAGGTCTAAGCTGCGTGAAATAGAGTAAGTCACTCAGCCATCTTTAGCTATGAAAACAACCTTTATTGCCCAACTGACTATCGTCTGTTTTTGTCTCTATTTTTGCGCCTTAACAAGCTATGCTCAATGCCCTGATGACGACGTGGTATTTAGAGATCAGGCGGACATAGATGCTTTTAAGACGCAATACCCAAACTGCAAGAACCTAAAGGAGAATTTATTCATCACTTCCTCCGATGACATAGTTGATCTCAGTGGACTCACTCAGATCAGAACTATCCGTTTGCAACTATTTATTCGTGGCAATGATGCATTGATAAGTTTAAATGGCTTAGATAGTCTCTTTCAGATCGGGACAGAATTGGTCATTGAAAACAATCCAGTTCTACAAAGCCTGCAAGGCTTGGGCAATCTCAAGACAGTAGGAAGCGATTGTATGATTGAAAGCAATCCTGTCTTGAGCAGTTTGCAAGGTCTAGATGCATTAGAGTCGATTGGAGGCAATTTATGGCTCTTTGGGGACGACGCGCTTAGCGATTTGAGTGGTTTGGGCAGTTTGCAGGATATTGGTGAAAGCTTGTTAGTCAAATCCAATAAAAATCTGCGCGATTTCAGCGGGATAGGGGCCTTGGATTCACTTGGAGGGAGTTTAGATATAGCAGATAATCCTGAGTTGATTGATTTTACAGGCCTAGAAAGTCTCCGCCAAATTGACGAATTTCTCATGCTGATTGAAAATCCTAAACTATTCAATATGCAAGGGCTTAATGGTTTAGCCTCCATCGGCAGACGCTTGGCTTTACTAAACAGCCACAGCATCCAAAGTTTTAGTGGACTTGATAATCTGACACAGATCGGAGATGGATTATTGATTTGGCGCAATCAACAGCTAAAAAACTGCCTAGGATTGGAAGCTCTCGAAGAAATAGGCGGCTATGGCCTCAGTATCTCCAACAATGAAAACCTCAATCAGCTAAGTGGATTTACCTCACTCAGAGAAATTAATTTCCTCACGATTGAGACTTGCCCTCAACTCATAGATTTACAAGGTTTCGAAAGTCTAATCCGTATTAATGGAGGCTTACAAATCCAAAACAATCAAAACTTGGAAAGTTTCCGTGGCCTAGAATATCTATTATCAGGCTCCCTAAACAACTTTCTCGCCATCACCCAGAATCCTACGCTCAGTGATATCAGTAGCCTTGAACGGATTATCCAAACCGACACCATCAGCATACAATACAATCCTTCACTCAGTCAGTGTGAAATCCAGACAGTATGCAATCAACTGGAAAAAATGCCTGATGCGGTAGCGATCAGCAATAATCTAGCAGGCTGTAATACCCAAGCCGAAGTCTTACTCGCCTGTGCTCAAAAACCCGATCCAGTGCAATTTGAGTTTCGCCTTTTTCCTAACCCTAGCCGGGGAACGCTTTTTCTCGAAATCAATAGTGAATTATTGACGATCACTCAAGTCGACCTAATCGATATGCAAGGCAAAATCCTGTCTAGGACAAGCACTATTCCAGATTACTTCGATCTTTCAGCGCTTAATATCGGATTGTATTGTTTGATCCTTTATACCGAAGACGGCAGAACAATTCAAGAAAAGATATTGCTAGAATAAGCTTAAAAAGCCTAACTTTTGCTTACAATCATTTACTATGCGTCAGACTTTACTCCTTTTCTTATTAGTAGGCAGTTTTGCTTTGCAAGCCCAGTCTCCCAAAGTAATCGGCTATTTGCCTTACTACCGCTTTGCCCTCAAGGATCAAATTCCATTTGATAAGCTCACCCATCTCAATCTCTCCTTTCTCAATCCTGACACGCTCGGCAATTGGTCCATCGGAAATGCAGACGTTAGCCCAGTGATCCAACAGGCTCGTCTCCTCAATCCAAATATCAAGATTTATATCTCAGTGGCGGGAGGAGCCTTAACCGCAGAGTGGGAAGCCGCTTATGACAAATTTATGCAACCAGCTGAGATGCCGGGTTTTGTCCATTCATTGATGGTCTATGCCGAGCAATATCAGCTCGATGGATTAGATATAGATTTAGAGTGGAGTCACGTCAATGCCTTATACAGTCCCTTCGTTTTAGCCCTTAGAGATTCGGTTGATACGCATGGTCTAGGGCTTACGGCTGCCTTACCGGGTACATATCGCTATCCTGACATTAGTAGTCAAGCCCTCGCGGCTTATGACTGGATCAATCTTATGGCCTATGATCTTACTGGTTCTTGGGCACCGAACAATCCGGGCCCGCATTCGCCTTATAGTTTTGCGCAGCAAAGCATCACCTATTGGCAAGGACAAGGTCTGACTCAGTCTACAATGGTCTTAGGTGTCCCCTTCTATGGTTATGACTTCTCTAGTGGTGGGAGTTCCTTTACCTATGGCAGCATGGTCGCGGAGGATACTAGCTACGCCCAACTCGACCAAGTAGGCCAACGCTATTATAATGGTATTCCAACTATCAGATCCAAAACTGCCTTAGCCTTACAAAGCTGCGATGGTATCATGATTTGGGAGCTTGGCCAAGACGCCTTCGGCGAACGCCAGAGCTATTCCTTATTATCTACCATCGACGAGAGTATCAATATCAGTAGTGCAATCGGAGATGATCTACTCAGCAGCATTCTTGTCGGTCCCAATCCTTTTCAGACTTCTTTCAACATATACAAAGCCGCTAGCTCTCAGCCGATACAATGGACACTTTGGGACTTACAAGGTAAAATGATACAACAAGGAAGCATCCAAGCTTCATCAACGCAGTCCAATATTTTGGTCACTGATTTGCCTAGCGGTGTATACACCCTCCGATTGAATTTTAATGATCGATCTTTTCACAAAAAACTGATCAAATACTAGCTTAGAAAATAGCAATCATATAGAACTTTTTTCATAAGTTTTCGTAAATAAACATGAAGAGGCGCAGCACTATCATGATACTTCTATAAGTTCTCTTCAAACCCAACAAACATTCACCATTTAGTCGCCCCTCCGCATTTGCGGAGGCTTTCGACTTTGAATTGGTACGAGGATTGTTTTTTTACTAACATTGTTTAGTCAAAAAAAACCTCTTAATGCGGAAATTCTTCCCTTTTTGTTTTAGCCTTATATTATTGCTGGCCTGTGAGTCAGGTTCTCCTACTCAGTCTATTAGCTACTCATCACACCTCATCCCAACTCCTAGTCAATTGGAGTGGCAGGGAGGATTTTTTCAGTTCAATGAACAGACTAAATTTATCGTTCCCGCAGGGGACTCCGACCTTCTCCAGATCGCATCTCAACTAGCTCAAAGCATCCGTGAAGGGAGTGGCTTTCCACTCTCAGTCCAGACTTTAGACAATACCCAACTCAACGACAATGCCGTCATCCTGAGACGGGACGAACGCATAGAAGAATCCGAAGCTTATCACCTCAGCATTGATTCAAAAGCTGTCCGAGTGAGTGCCAATAGTGCTTCAGGTATTTTTTACGGAGTGCAAAGCATCAGGCAAATGTTGCCTTTAAACGACGGAAACGGTCTAAATTCTCAAGACTGGAAATTGCCAGCCGTTAAAATCGTGGACCAAGCTCGCTTTGGCTATCGAGGAATGCACTTGGATGTAGCGCGACATTTTTTCAGTGTCGATGAGGTCAAAAACTACCTTGACCTTATGGCACTCTATAAGTTCAATCGCTTTCATTGGCACCTCACTGACGATCAAGGTTGGCGAATAGAAATCAAACAATACCCTCGTCTCACCGAGATTGGAGCATGGCGTTCCGAGACTCGGATAGGCCACAATAGCGACACACCCATACAGTATAACGGTCAACGATATGGTGGCTATTACACCCAAAAAGAAATCCTCGAAATCGTAGAATATGCGGCTGATCGCTATATCACTATTATCCCTGAAATCGAAATGCCGGGCCATGCTTCAGCCGCATTGGCAGCCTATCCGCAACTCGCTTGCCAGCCGGGAGATTTTCAAGTAGCACGAGATTGGGGTGTTTTTGAGGACGTTTTTTGTCCAACAGAAGAGACATTCACCTTCATGCAAAATGTCTTGACCGAGGTCACCAATCTTTTTCCGGGAGAATATATCCACATCGGTGGCGACGAAGCTCCCAAAGCTCAATGGGAACGCAGTCGGTTTTGTCAACAGCTCATTCGGAGAGAACGCTTAGGGGACGAAGCGGGTTTACAACGCTACTTCATCAGTCGGATTGATAGCTTTTTGCAAGGCAAGGGCCGCAAGCTTATTGGTTGGGATGAGATATTGGAGGGCGGCCTATTGCCAAACGCTACCGTCATGTCATGGCGAGGCGAACAAGGTGGCATCGAAGCCGCCGAACGAGGCAATGATGTCATCATGACACCTAATACCTATTGTTACTTTGACTATTACCAGGGCGATCCAGCTCAAGAACCGCTGGCAATTGGCGGCAATCTCAGCGTGAAGAAAGTATATAATTACGAACCCATTCCCGCCAGTCTCAATGCACAAGCGGCAGGCCATATTTTAGGCGCACAAGGCAATGTCTGGACCGAATATATCAAAAATGAGGCCTCACTACAGTATATGATTTTCCCTCGTGCTGCGGCTCTAGCGGAGGTGCTTTGGTCTCCAAAAGAGGCCAGAGATTGGCCTGATTTTGCTAAACGCTGGGAGGCTCATCTTCCCCGCCTTGCGGAACGCGGTGTCCAACCTGCCATGCAGATGTTTGGTATCGAAGATAGTATCTACGTCCAAGGCAAAGAGATCATGATCGATCTCAATAGCATCGCTAGCGAGGCCAAAATTCATTATCAACTAGACGGTAGTGCGCCCAATCCCAATAGCCCTGTATATGAAAAACCTGTTGCGATCGATAGTAGTATAGCGTTCCGCGCCGCGGTATATCAAGCAGGACAGCAGCTTGGCAACACTTACAGCAAGGACTTTCTCTACCACAAAGGTATTGGTCTCAACACTGAGCAAGAAGGTGAATGGAGTAAGCATTATACTGCCGGGGGAGCCAAAGCTTTGCTTGACGGACTCACTGGTACCGTAAATCATAATGATGGCCATTGGCAAGGATATGAAGGCACAAAACTTGAGCTAACGCTAGATCTTGGTTCCGTACAGAGTATCGAATCGATTGACCTCAACTTCCTTTATCATCCTGACAATTGGATCATGCTACCTCGTAGAGTAGAGATATTAGCTTCAGAAGATGGGCAAAACTATACCAGTATTAGAGACGTCAGCTATCCCGCACCCCGACGAGAAATCCTCGCACCACGGCGGGAGAATTTAAATACCGTCCCTCCAGCAGCATTTCGCTATCTCAAAATCGAAGCCCAAGCCGTAACATATCTCCCATCATGGCATCCCGGTCACCGCAGTAAAGGCTGGATGTTTATTGACGAAATCATCTTAAACTAATGCCTCATCATGTGATGATATTGGGCTGTGGGCGGAGTGGAACCTCAATATTTGGGGAACTATTTGAAAGCATTCCTGCCTATCAATATTGGAGCGAACCTGATTATGCCTTTCTCAAAAAGGTCAATTATTCTAAGCCAAGCGCCGTCAAAGTTCCACACGAAAACGAGGACTTTCCGGCAGATGAAGGGCTATCTTTTCCGTTGCAAGATTGGTTAGCGCATGTTCCTAAACCCAAAACGATCTTCTGGCAAGTGCGGCATCCCTTGGACACAATTTGTTCTTTGCGAGTAGGTATCGCACGAAATTGGGGGCATCACCCTCAACCACCAGATTGGCAGGAATGGCTACAAAAACCGCTACTCGATCGCTGTGCCCATCATTGGTTATATATCAATACCGTGGGCTTTGCACAGGCTGCCCAAGTAGCTCGTATTAGTCGTTATGAAGATATGCTTGCTGATAAGGCCGCCTTCGTCGAACGCTTGGCTGCACAATTAGTTTGGGACCAAGAGAGTCTGAACCATGCCAAATCATGGACGGATCGCGTACAAAACACCCGCAATGCTAAGTATGTGGAGGCCAAGACTTCAAGTGTCTATTCAACCCTAGATCACAAGGTCAAAGTAGGCAGATGGCGAGAAAATCTCAGTCTCGAAGAAGCGGATAGACTTTGGGAGCAAGTGGCCCCTGTGGCGGAGCAATTTGGATATGAGTACCCCTGACTGGAAAACCCAATACCGCCGAAAGGGTTTAAAACCTTGTCGGCGGTAAGATATGACTAAGCGTTCCGCGAAGCGGTGATGAAAAAAAGTCCAATATCGAAGACCAATTTAGAATGGAGAACGAACTCCTTGAAAATTGAAATTCAATATTGGACATTAATCAATCTCTCGGCTATTGGATCACTATTTTGTAATGCATCTCTACGCCTTCGCTGCTTAATTGTAAGAGATATATACCAGGCACTGGATCAGCCAGTTTGATATCTAGTTGCTGATAAGGCGTAAGCAAATTTCTAGACTCTTGGTAGATGACTTGCCCTTGAAGGTTGAAGAGATGGATGTCAGTATTTTTTAAGCCATTTTCCCCCAATAGTATCTGAAACTGCCCATCATTAGGTGAAGGGAAGACCTTGATACTGCCAAAGAGTTCATCTTCGAGGCCGTCTGTATTGCTGACGGTAATGGTAATAGTAATCGAATCAGTACCACAATCATTGGTCGCCAATAAAATCACATCATAATCACCAGGAAAAGCATAACTATAGGAGGGATTGGGATCAGTACTACTGCCGGCCCCATCACCAAAGTCCCAAGCATAGCTAGTAGCACCTGAACTAAGGTTATTAAAATCCCAATTGAACCAATTGCTTCCCCAGCCTCCTTGAGCACTAAAATTAGGGTTTGGTAAGGGTTCTAGTGTCACCGAGATCGTATCTGTATCGGTACAACCCGTATTATTGATAATATTCACACTATAATCTCCAGCCATACTGACAGAGACCGTTTGAGTGTTACCACCATTGGACCAAACATATGAAACAAATCCTGCTCCAGCATCCAATATCACTGGCGTACCTTCACAGCCTACGACATCATCCCCTAGGCTCACATCTGGCGTATCGTCAGTTACGCTAATCGTATCAGATCCCACACAACCATTGGCATCTATCAACTGAAACCAATAAGTACCCGCTTGAGCAGCGGCAATAGAGACAGTGGTATCACCAGTGGACCAAAGATATTGTTGCCCAGTTATATTACTGACGAGAGCGACAGTTTGGCCATTACCAAAACAGCCCTTTTTATCGTTGCCAAGATTAATGACGGGAGCTAGATTGATGGTTACATTAACATCATCTGTACCGGTACAGCCATTGGCATCCGTCACGGTAAGTGCGTAAACATTGTTTAAGGTAACTACGATACTCGAATCCGTTTGACCGCTGGCCCATTGATAGGAATCAAAAGCCATATCGGCAGCAATCACAAAGGTATCGCCTTGGCAACCGCTCAAGTCTGGCCCAATATTGACTACCGGATTAGGATTGACCGCAATTGTGATACTGTCCTCTGCGGTACAACCATTTGCATCTGCGATATTGACGAAGTAGGTCCCTGAACTATTAACAGAAATCGTTTGTGTGCTCGCTCCATTGGACCAGCTATATGTCATCGCGCTCATCCCGCCATCTAGCACCAAATTATTACCTGCACAAATCGCCGTATCGGCTCCCAGTGAGATACCTCCTACGATATTACAGGATTTGGAGAGTGTAACTCTGATGAGACTTTCCTGTGTTTCATTGAAGCGGAAGGTGGACCAAGTATCATTGAGAATCTCATAGCTGCGCAAGGAAATCGGAGTCTGAGTTTCTTGGGCTAGTTGTATGTCTCCCCCAGTTTGGTACCAACCGACATAAAAACCACCACTCAAAACATCGAGCGGAACGGGTAAGACGACCTCATTCCAGCCGCCAGCAATCAATTGGGCAGTAGGGACAGCCACAGAGGCCAACAATGTACCCGTTCCCGCAGGGGCATCATCATCAAACACTCGGATTTCAAAAGCATCTGTAGTGGTCAGGGGCGCAGTCGTATACACAAACGCACTGATCTTAGATACCGTCGCTGGATAATAAGGGGGTTCATAGTACACCCCTACTCCATCGTCAGAGCCTCCACCGGACCAATTTGTAGCATTGAGGTTGCTAGGCGTGGAGCCATTATAATAGGTAAGGTCTATGGCAACACCCGCAGTATCCACGACTATCATCTCAGTGATAGTGGTATCATTGGTGTCATTGATATCTATTGGATTGGAAAATCCTACACGATACTGATAGTGTCCCGTACTTGGCGCATTGAACCCTTGGGTAAATGCAACCACTTGGCCTACTCCTTGAGTCAAGGCATTGACGGATTCTACTTCAGTAAAAATAACGCTATTGCTATTATCCAACACATTGAGCGTTACAGAAGTATTAGTCGTTATATCGGTATTCCCCACATTTTTGACAAAGGCTTGTCCAGTAGCTAAAGTACCGTCAATACTAAAAAAGCCTCCTGAAGTTGCATTTTGGACCCATTCAGTACTCAGGTCGGGCACACTAAGGCCAACTACCGCAGGATAATAAAAGCGTACCGCATAATTTGCCGTGGGTAGGGTGTTATTGGATACAGTAAGACCTACCGTCCCGGTAACGTTTTCAATCCCTATCACCGCTGGATTAGTAGATAAATTATAAGCGGCATCCCAACTCCCAGTCTGGGCTTGGTACTGGAGGGTGATCGAAGAGTCTTGAGCCGAAAGAATCACTTGAAAGGTATTGCTACCGCCCCATTGCGCTGGCACATTGTTCCAAAATGGTACTTGATCGTAAGTGATCACACAACTATCTACGCTATTGGTCCAAAAATAAACGTTGCCCGGATTAGGGCTCGTAGGAGTAGGACTAGCCAGAGTCAAATCCGACAGTAATGCAGCAATAAAATTGTTGTTGGCATCATTAGTTGGCATAGTAGGGAAAGCTTGCGTCCCTGACGAACTAATGTTCAAGGGTTGAAAACCCACATAGCCATTAGAACCGATATAGACCCTATTGTAATCCGACCAATAGTAGTGGAAGGGAAAATTCAAGTTCAAGGGTCCTACTGAATTATCATCTCCCAAACCAGGGACAATGCTTCCAGTAGTAGTGATGTCTACCCAGTTATAGACGGGTGCATCAGGATCGGTATTGAGGGAGTTTTTCCAAATGTAGCCGTAGGCATCTGGGCCACCATTGGTTTGTGCAAAACAAGCACCAAGGCATAGCATGCCAAAAATTAGCAAGGATAGGTGTTTCATGATAACTAAATTGAAGTTAGGGTATAATAGAAGATAGCGGATTTTATTAGTTTAATCAATCCAAAGCAAAGGATTCA
>JBGCFA010000315.1:0-8806 GCA_045106675.1 Bacteroidia bacterium | reverse complement strand
ATACAGATGTTTGAAGGAGGCAAAAGCCTGATTTCTGGTACAGAAGGAAAATTACTTTGGTTAGATGAGTAGTATTTGTGATAAAAGCTTTGGCATAATGCCTGAATTTCATACCTTTGCAGTCTCTAAAAATTCATTTCGAACATTATGTACGCTATAGTTGAGATTAAAGGTAAGCAGTACAAGGTCGCAACCGGCCAGCAATTGCTGGTTAATCGCCTAAAAGAGGCAGCCGGGGAGACCGTTTCTTTCGAAGAAGTGTTATTGGTTGACAATGACGATCAGGTAAGCGTTGGTTCGCCTACCGTTTCAGGAGTTACGGTTACCGCAAAGGTAGTAGACCATGTAAAGGACAAGACTATCATAGTCTTCCACAAAAAACGCCGTAAAGGCTATCGTAAAAAGAATGGCCATCGTCAGCCACTCACTACAATTCAAATTGAAAGCATCGGATAATTAATTGTTGAATGGATGGATTTTTGAGTTCTTGATTCAATCAACAATTCGACAATCCAAGCCTTCGAAAAATAACAAACCATTATGGCTCACAAAAAAGGTGGAGGTAGTTCCCGTAACGGACGTGAATCAGCATCTCAACGACTTGGTGTTAAAATATTTGGCGGCCAAGAAGTTATTGCTGGCAATATTATCATTCGCCAGAGAGGAACTAAGTTCCGTGCTGGTGAAAATGTAGGTCTTGGAAAAGATCACACTCTATATGCATTGACAGATGGAGTAGTGAAGTTTTCTGATCGTACCTTCAATCACAAGAAAAGAAAAATAGTAAGTGTAGAAGCAGAAGCTTAAACACTACTTTTTACGACAAATATTAATGCGTCTTGTGAGTTATCACAAGACGCATTTTCTGTTGTCTCTGCTTCGCAGAACGATAGAAATGATCAAAGGTAGGGTCTGGCTTACTGGGGCCGGCTTGCAAGCCGGACCTACTGCATTCTTTTTTCTGTTCCTGCTTCGCAGAACGCTAGATTTATCACTTTCGGATCCTGAGGCCCTGATCATGTTCGGATCCTGAGGCTCTGATCATGTTCGGATCCTGAGGCTCTCGAAGGACCGGTACACTTTTTTCCTGCCTTGCAGAACGCTTAATTTGAATTTCTCTCACTTAATTTTTCATCAAGCGTTTTTGAAATAGGCGAGTGTTGTCCTGAGTAATGACCAGTACATAAATTCCTTGACCTAAGGACTCCATCGGTAAACCAAAAGCCAGTGAATGGATCGTTGTAGGGGCTTCAACTTCCCTACCTAAGAGGTCATAAATCTTAATTTGTGACCCTAAATAACTCGCTGGAACCTTTAATTCGATTTGATCATCAAAGGGATTGGGCACCAGGAGTACCCTTTCATCACCTTCACTCAATTTGAGCCAATGGGTGTAGGCAAACTGGCCATCAATATCTACTGTCTTAAGACGGAAATAATCATGAGGACTAGACAAGGTGCTTTGGTAGGCGATGGGTATATCACTATTGCCCGCGGCAAGTACGATCATTTCAAGTTGCTGCTCTATGCCATCAGCGCTACTTTCGATCTCAAAGCGTAAGGTGTTCACCTCTTGTAGACTTTCCCAACGAAGGGAGACTTGGCCGCCAGCTAGACGTTCGCCTTCAAAATAATTGAGCTCCACCGGAAAACTGATCGCGCTATTGGTCAACAGTACAATCCAATCATCATTTTGCGCGTTCGGCGAAGCCGGCAAAGCAAAAGAACTGCTACCTGAAATCGTGCTGCTGCCTATGAGGGCACCTCCGTTGCGGGGATCGTACCAGCGTAAGTCAAAACTACTATTGGGTAACTCTATGCTGGGAGGAGCATTGCCATTTTCAATATAGATTGCATAATACTCATTGCTCTTAGCGAAACAATACCCACTACTTACGAGATTATCCTCGCTTTGCATCTCCCAAAAGGGAAGATAGTCTCTGAAAAAACTGAGGGCATGATCTGTGTACTCCCACATTTGGTCGCGCGAACGCCAATTTTGGCAAGTCAAATCACTATGCGGCAAGCTATAGCCAAAATAGTATTCGACTCCTGCGCCACCCGCCATCAGATTACCCCATAATACACCTCTACGGATAGCCTCTTGGTCTGGCGTATTGCTAGGTAAACTGAAACCTTCAAAACCTATATCTGGCGGAACCCCATTATTGGCATTGCCTTGCTCATCATTGGCTACTACCCATGGCGTACCAGCATTGGTGGAGGCATCAATCCACGTTTTAGTGGCACTGTGGACATTGTTCCAGCCTGTTTGAATAGAGGCGCCGGTAAGCGCTGAATTGGTTCCTAATAGCGGATTATAAACCGAGTTTTGTTGCCCTGGATAAGAATGAATGACGATATGGTGATCATAAGGATCAAGCGAACGAATATAATCAGCGTAGGATTTTATCAGTAATTGAGTCGGATCATTGAGCTCAGACCAGATATCATTTTCTTCACCGAGATTCCAGTTGAGCGCCAAGTGATGGCCAAAGCGAGCGATGAGTTCTCTATAGTATAATTTGCGCTCGACGCCCAACTGCCCTTGGTCTAAGAGTTGATCGTTTTCAGTCTCTTGAGTTTTGAAATGTAGATATAAACCCAATTGGTCTGCATGCGCAAATAAAACCTCCCATTGAGCCAGTTTGGAGACATCAAAGCGTTGGCGGTCGTCTTGTGGACTTGTACTACCATTGGAGTTGACATAGGGAAAGACATTCCTATCGTCTCCATTGATATTCATGGTCAGGAAGGAAAATACATTCATGCCCTTGCCTGCCAAATAGTTTAGCGCTCCTACTAATTCCCGTCCTTTACCGCTTTGCCAATCAGGATCACCGACATTCCAATCAATGAGATGTGGAGTCCAGTTTTTTCGTCTATTACCATTGTTGGGTGTATTGTCAAAGTCCTCATAGGCAAGCAGATTTTCGGGCGCATCGGCTCCTCCTTTGATAAAGTATTGACCTGAACCCGCAAATTTGAGGTAGCGTTCGCCGACATATTCAAGTCTGCCATGAGCGCGGAAATCACGGCCTGTTTTATTCGTAGCAGCTAGGCTGAACGATCCGTTTTGCCCGTCAAAAGCTGTAGGGCTACCATCAGAAGGATTGAGGGAAACTGCGATTTGGTTGCCAGTACGGAAAGAGGCTGTATAGGTCCAAGTCCCAGTAGCGTCAGGGGCAAAGTGGCATCGCCAAACGCTTCCACCCGTAGCACTTGTCTCCTCGGCTTGGCCATCAGCGGCAAAAAAACCAGGTACTAAATAAGTATTGCCACTGGCAGTATGCGTAAACAATACGTTTAGCCTATAATCAAGAAAGGGATTAGTGCTACAACTTTCATCACTGCTTGGGCCACCAAAATCAAGGGTGATTTTATGCCATTGGCGGAGTTCACCACTGAGGCTTACTTGCCCAGTACCAGCACCGCTACAATTGCCCGTTGGAGGAGCTCCACTATTGATTACCGAAAAGTTAAGCGTTAGGGGAGTGCCGGTATTGCCACCAGCATTGGCACCCGAGTAAGGAGTAGCAGTGATGCTGTAGGAACCAATACTAAGAGCCTGACCAGCATAATTGCCATTATTGTCCCCAAATAGGGCGTAGGGAGCCACACTCTCGGTACTGAAATTGTTTTGACCCGCCCAAGCAAAGCGCACGCTGCCCGTTGGGTCAGGCTGGGTGTAAGCCCTAATGTTGAACGAATTGCTAGCGTAATTGGCCAAATCAATTACTGTCCCATTGGTCAGGATTAGATAATCCGAGCCATTGGCAGGATTGACTAAACTAAGGGAAGTAAGCGTTTGAGCATCAAGGGTTGAAAGGGATAGGGTTAGGCAAGAGCAAAGCCACAAGACAAGGTGTTGGACTTTGATCATAAGGGGTAAATAGAATGAGCACCTAAAAATTAAGGCAAATTGAGCTGAAATCAAGGCATCAACTCGCTTTTTCTTACATCTGAGTTTGAATTAATTTGTAATATGTAGTTTCATTCAATTTTATTCAGCTTTCAAACTATGTTCAAAGGAAAAATTGCCATTCTACTATTATTCTGCGGTTTGTTTTGGAATCCTCCTGCATCTGCTCAAGAATTAGATACTGATTTACTCAAAAACTGGAAAGCGCGTAGTATCGGACCTGCTGGTATGAGCGGCAGGGTTACGACTATAGATGTATTACGAGACAATCCCGCTGTGATTTATATCGGTACTGCGAGTGGCGGTCTTTGGAAATCTGAAAGTGGTGGTATCGATTGGAAACCCCTTTTTGATGATGAAATTGTCGCTTCTATCGGTGCGCTAGCGATTGCACCTTCCAATCCAGATGTCATTTGGGTTGGTACAGGGGAAGGAAATCCGCGCAATAGTCAGAGCAGTGGTTTTGGCGTTTATCGTAGCATAGATGGTGGCCAAAGTTGGGAGGCGATGGGACTTGAAAATACCCGCAATGTTCACCGTATTATCGTACATCCAAGCAATCCGGACATCGTTTGGGTTGGAGCACAAGGCTCTGCTTGGGGAGACCATCCAGAGAGAGGGGTTTATAAAACAACCGATGGGGGGAAGACTTGGCGGAAGGTATTATATCAAAATGAGCGTACTGGAATAGCGGATCTAGTACAGGACCCGCAAAACCCTAACAAGCTAATTGCTGCCATGTGGGAGTTTCGTCGTTGGCCTTGGACTTTCAAGTCTGGTGGAGAAGGCTCAGGGCTTTATGTGAGTTTTGACGGAGGTGAGACTTGGACTAAACGCACAGAGACTGACGGTCTGCCTAAAGGTGAAATTGGGCGCATTGGTCTTGCAATCGCTCCTAGCAATCCTAAGGTAGTCTATGCGATTGTGGAAGCTAAGAAAAATGGTTTCTACCGTTCCACCGATGGTGGAAAAAAATGGAAACTCGTCAATGATAAAGATGAAATCGGCAATCGCCCATTTTACTACTCTGATATATTTGTCGATCCAGTCAACGAAAACCGTATTTATAGTCTCTATTCAATGGTTTCATTGAGTGAAGATGGTGGTAAATCTTTTCGAGTGATGATCCCGTATTCAGGCGTGCACCCAGATCACCATGCTTGGTATATCCATCCTGATAATCCTAATTATATCATTGAAGGCAATGATGGTGGACTCAATATCTCCCATGATCGTGGTTTGACTTGGCGCTTTGTGGAGAATCTACCTTTAGCGCAGTTTTATCATATCAACATCGACAATGAAATTCCTTACAATGTCTATGGCGGCATGCAAGACAATGGTTCTTGGCGTGGGCCGGCTTATGTTTGGCGTTCGGGTGGCATCCGCAATACTTACTGGGAAGAAGTGATGTTTGGAGATGGTTTTGATGTAGTGCCAGACCTCGAAAACAATCGGTATGGTTACGCTATGTCTCAAGGTGGCTCAGTCGGTCGTTACGATTTAGAAACGCGTTCGTCGAAGTCGATCAGGCCTACCCACCCAGATGGCGAAGCACTCCGCTTTAATTGGAATGCTGCTATTGCACAAGACCCCTTTGATGCTGCTACAGTCTACTATGGCAGTCAGTTTGTCCATAAGAGTACTGATCACGGAGATCATTGGGAAATCATCTCTGGCGACCTCACTACCAATGATCCCGAGAAACAAAAGCAGAGCGAAAGTGGCGGCTTAACGATAGATGCTACCAATGCTGAAAATCATACTAGCATCGTAGCTATTGCACCGAGTCCTATCGAAAATGGATTGTTATGGGTAGGCTCTGATGATGGCCGCTTGCATATAACGCGTGATGGTGGTGAAAACTGGTCTGATCTTACTGCAAAGATGGGTGGCTTACCCTCCGGAAGTTGGATCCCGCAGATTCATCCTTCCAATCATAGTGCTGGCGAGGCCTTTATTGTGGTCAATAACTATCGCCGCAATGATTGGACTCCATATGTCTATCATACTGCTGATTATGGCAAGACTGTGCGTCGATTGGTGGGAGACAGTGATGTCTGGGGATACTGCTTATCACTAGTGCAAGATCCTGTCGAAGAGAATCTCTTGTTTTTGGGTACTGAGTTTGGGCTTTACTTTAGCCTGAACAAAGGCCGTGATTGGCATCAGTGGGAGCATGGTTATCCGACGGTATCGACTATGGATCTCAAAATACATCCACGTGAGCATGATTTGATCATCGGGACTTTTGGGCGTGCTGCATTTGTGTTGGACAATATTCAACCCTTGAGAGTGATGGCTAGTGAGGGGACGGAGGTTTTAGCCGAAGCCGTAAAAGCTTATCCTGTAGCCGATGCATATATCGCTCATACAGGGCAGGCCGCGGGAACTCGATTTGCGGCTGATGCGATCTTTAGTGGACAAAATCGCTCTTGGGGAGCGTTGATCCCGTATTCTGTTAATCCTGCTGCGGGAGTAGAGTCTATCAAATCTGATAGTGCTACCTTCATGATCTATAATGCGGCCGACGAACTCATTCGAACGCTAAAAACGGTGCCTGACACTGGAATGAATGTAATGCGTTGGCGACTGGACGAAAAAGGAGTGCGTTATTTTGCTCGTCCTGCAAGGCCCAATGCGCAAGAACCCGGTGGGGCAATGGTCATACCTGGCACTTATAAGGTTAAAATTGACTACAAAGGCAAGACTACTGAGACTAGCGTCAAAGTGCTATTTGATCCTCGCGTCGAAATTGATACCGAAAGTATCGAGGCATATCGCACGATGCAGGCAGAAGGTATGGAGATGGTCAAAGAAGCTGGCGAGATGATGGATGCAATACGCAAAGCAAAAAAGAGCATCGAACTTGTCAACCAGCAGTTGCCCGAAGGAGAAGATGAGGCTATCACTGCACTCAAAGAGTTGGGCAAAGCGATGAAAGATTCGATTGGCAATTTAGAGACTCGCTTTATGCCTAAACCCGCCAAAGGCTATACTAGCGATCCTACTACCCTGAGTGCCAAGCTAGGGCCTATCCAGTGGGGATTATCTATGCCTGAGCCGGGTGGACCCAACCAAACAATAGAACGGCAGATGGAACAAGCTAAAAAAACATTTTCGGAGGTAAAGGCTGCCTATAATGACTTCTTTGACAATGATTGGAAAGCATATCGAGAAGCCGTTGAAAAGGTTGAATTAAGTCCGTTTAAAGAGTAGTGATCTCAGATAAATTATTAGCAAGGGATATTCGGAATTGATTTCTGAATATCCCTTCCGCTTTTTTTAGCCAGTTTTTTTGCCTACCGCTTCGCGGAACGATTCTATTTTAAGTTATCACCGATAAGAGTACTCTAGTCGCCAATCAACATTTTACGATTCTGGACCTCTTGCCCTTGGCTGATAGGGAGGCGCTTATCCCTGCGGGGAACGCTTGGGTATTGTTGGAAACTAGCAGAATCAGGAAAACGATACTTAATGCTTTCATGATTTTGCTAGATTGTTATTGATTGAACCAGAGTTTTTTGCTGAGAAACTGTGTGCTACCCAATAATCTCACCACATAGATATTGGATGTCCAGGCCGATGTCGGAATGATTAATTGCCTTTTTTCGGTGATCAAGCCCTCAAAAACAGTGCGTCCGCTGAGATCATAAATATGGACTTTGATAGGCATCTCACTTGCATTGGTAGGATTGATGTATATCCCACCTTCTATGGTTGCTAGTTCGGCAAGGCCGAAATCATTGGGGCCACAACCGTCATCAATCCTGAGGTGAAAACATGGCAGGTCGCCTACTTGGTAGCCCAAAGTGAAACCTTCACCTTCTTCGCAATATTTGTCTTGAAAGCAACGTAGGCTACCTGAGTAAGCGATGGCACACGGCTTCGCCGAACGTCCAAAATAGCCATATTCACTACTCAATAACTCTGTCATCACTCCTAATTCCCAAATGGCTAAATCAGGCCCGAAAAGCGTGCGGAAATGCAATTGCTTAAAGAATTCATCGCCAATCAAATCCTTACTGACCGAATCAACAATCGCCTTAGCTTGATAGTTGGGCCCTGCTTCTTCCCCACAATGGATATCAAAAGCATTTTGATTACGCGGGATTTGATAGCTCATCGTATCTCCCACTTCTAGACTAAAATCACAAAAGAGTTTCCATTGCTCGTCCTCACGGAAGTACATTTTTTGTTGGTCATACCAGATAATAGTTTCTCGATCATGGGTATTGACGCCATTCATGATGTTGGCTTGCAAAATATATACTTCCTGTCCATCAATTGTGCTATCTCTGACTCTGAAAATATAGCCCAGATTATCCTCGTTGGTACTGGGATCGATATCACTGCTTGGAGTATAGGTCCAATATGCCTCAGATGAGATACTTGCTTCCTGCGCTGATAGCAAAAAGCCTGACACCATGAGATAGACGGTAATGATAAAGCGCATTAACATAGATTATTCTTATTGAAAGATGATTTTAGTAAATCCAATGCGTTGGTTTGCCGCAAATACTTCTAGCATATATACACCAGCAGCCCAGTTTTGCCTTTGGAGTTTGATTGTCTCTGCTCGAGAACGCTCCGTCCAAATGTTTTGACCTTGGAGATTGCTCAAGACAATCTTTCGTTCTTCTGCTTGTTGATTGTCATAGCTGATTGTTATTTGATGACTAGCTGGATTAGGGTAGGCTTTGACTTGTAAAGTCTTGGCAAACTCATCCTCGATGTTCCAACTAAATACAAATGGCCCTTCGTCCCATATATAATCCGTATTGGCATTGGGGTCAAAAGGATCGGACCAACGCGGATCATTGAGAAAAACTGTATCGGAAAGGGTCTTGAGGAAGGCGATCAGGGCGGCTGATTCGTCTTGGG
>JBGCFA010000314.1:0-6085 GCA_045106675.1 Bacteroidia bacterium | reverse complement strand
CCCCCAAAATTTTGCTATCTACCTATTGACTTAAAATGACATAAGTCACTCCTAATCTTCATTGAAAAAAGTCTCTGAATTCTGCTCAAAACCGTATACCAAAGGGTATATAAGATCAACAGAACAATATGGAAGATTTGCTAGCTGGTCGCCTGCAAATGGCCTTTTCCTTAGGCTTTCACATCATTTTTGCGTGTGTCGGTATGGTGATGCCATTCCTGATGGCCGCCGCCCAATGGCGGTTCCTTCGCACCGGAGAAACGGTCTATCAAGACCTCGCCAAAGCATGGGCTAGGGGAGTGGCCATTTTCTTTGCTGTCGGTGCCGTTTCGGGAACCGTACTCTCTTTTGAACTTGGTACGCTCTGGCCCGAATTCATGAAGCATGCAGGACCGATTATTGGGATGCCCTTTTCCTTAGAGGGTACTGCTTTCTTTATTGAAGCGATTGCGCTAGGGGTTTTTCTCTATGGCTGGGATCGAGTCCCCAAATGGGTGCATTTTGGTTCAGGGGTAGTCGTTGGGATTGCAGGACTTATGTCAGGCATCCTCGTGATAGCAGTCAATGCATGGATGAATAGCCCAACCGGTTTTGATTGGGTCAATGGTGCTGCTACCAATATCGACCCGATTGCCGCGATGTTTAATGATGCTTGGTTTACGCAGGCACTGCATATGAGTTTGGCTGCTTTTGTGGCGACAAGTTTTGCTATTGCAGGATTACACGCCTTCCAATTACTCCGCAATCCCGGCAATCAATTTCATTTGAAGGCAATTCGTTTAGCGATGATATTTGCCGCCTTCGGTGCTTTACTGCAACCGCTGAGTGGAGACTTATCTGCAAAAGATATCGCAGTACGTCAACCCATCAAATTAGCCGCAATGGAGGCTCATTATGAGACCGAAAAAGGCGCTGATCTCATCATTGGTGGGATTCCTGATGAAGAAACCGGAACCGTAGATTATGCCCTCCATATCCCCAATGCCTTGAGCTTTTTAGCCTTTGGTGATTTTGATGCAGAGGTCAAAGGTTTGAATGACTTTCCCCAAGACGAACATCCACCTGTAACAGTAGTGCATTTCGCTTTTCAAATCATGGTGGGACTCGGGACTCTATTAGCTTTGATTGGCCTGCTTTACTTATTTTTTCGTTGGAAGAAACCGCATCTACTAAGCAATCCTACTTGGCTGAAACTCTTGGTGATGGCTCTGCCAATGGGTTTTATTGCCTTAGAAGCGGGTTGGGTCGTAACTGAGGTTGGGCGTCAACCTTGGATTGTTTATGGCATCATGAAAACGGCTGATGCCTTGACACCTATGCCGGGCCTTGTTTATTCGTTCGTGATTACGACCATGGTATATATCTTTTTGAGTCTGATTGTTTACTGGTTGATGACGCGTCAGATCAAAATGGTAAATCAGACCTATTCCGATCCTAATCCTACCGCAACCGTCTAACCCAAGCGCATGGTTTATCTAATTCTCTTTTTCCTATTCGCTTCCTTATTGCTCTATACGATATTGGGCGGGGCAGATTTTGGCGCTGGCATACTTGAGCTATTTACGCTTAGGCGCAATAGTCAAAAGGTCCGACACCTCACTTATAAAGCGATTGGTCCAGTATGGGAGGCCAATCATATTTGGTTGATCTTGATTGTAGTAATTCTCTTTGTAGCCTTCCCTGAGGTATATCGATTGCTTTCTATTCACCTTCATATTCCGATCATGTTGATGCTTTTGGGAATCATCATGCGGGGCGCTGCTTTCATTTTTAGGCATTATGATGCGATACAAGATGGTAGCCAAAAGACTTATAGCCGTGTTTTTATTTCAGCTAGTTTTATGACGCCTTTATTTTTAGGGATCACGGCTGGTGCTACGATCTTGGGAGGCATCGATCCCGAAGCGATAGATTTTTACGGTGCATATTTAGCCCCTTGGATAAATCCTTTTGCGATTGCAGTAGGCATCTTTTTTACGGCGGTATGTGCCTTTTTAGCGGCTGTGTTTTTGGTGGGAGAAACAGATGAAGCAGAACTCAAAGCTATGTTTTACCGCCAGACAGTGGTCAGTAATATTGTAGCAGTTGTCAGCGGTATAGGAGTCTTTATCACTGCAAATATTCAAGGCTTGCCCTTGCATGAAATGTATCTCAGCAATCCGATTGCCCTTGCTAGTGTGATCGTTGCCAGCATTTTGGTTCCACTCCTTTGGAGAACGCTCAATCAAGGCCGCTATCAATGGGCTCGTATTTTGGCGGGTGCAGAAGTGGCAATGATCTTAATGGGATGGCTAGGTGTACAGTTTCCAAGTATGATCAATTTGAGTGGTGGAGGGCTAGCCTTTCAGACAGCTCAAGCACCAGATTCTGTATTAACCGTCATGGGATGGGTTCTCGTTGGAGGAGCTGCCCTGATATTTCCTTCCCTCTACTATTTGTTTCGGGTATTCAAGTTTGAACCACCTAGTTCATGAGTCCTGTCGGGTGATGGGTTGGTAGTATGTTTTGCCTCTCAATACAATCTGTAATAGATAGAACTTATTGGTGTGTTGTGCTTCCCACAATAAGCCCCAACTTTGGATGCCTTCGGGTAAGTCTTCTTCATGTACTACTCCTCCATTGGGATCTAATAGGCGTAAAGCGGTGCGTCCCTCGGTAGTCGCCGGGAAATATACCGTAAAAGCACTCTCATAGTTTTTTAATGAAAAATCTTCAGTAGTCGGAACTGGGTTTTCGATCGATTCTACTGCTGAATAACTAGACTCGCCACTAGCATCTACCAAGCGAAGACGATAATGAAGCGTTCCCGGAGAGGGAAAAACATCTCGAAAGCGATACTGTTGCTGCTTGTTTTTGGTTTTGCCTGAAATCTTACCTACTGCTTCAAAGTTTTTACCGTCCCGGGAACGCTCTATTTCAAATCCTTTGGGGCGTTTGTCGAGTTGGGTTTGCCAGCGTAGATAAACTTGTCCGTCCTTAAAGTTAGATTCAAATAAAACCCAATCCTCTATATTATCAGCTTCTAATGGCTGATTAAGCATTGGTAGATAGTCGTTCTGCCAACTTTGAGCTGTGAACAACGCGAATAGAGTGAAGAAGTGATATGCCCGCATCTTGTATATATTTTATGATTTAAAAATTCAACATCATAAAATAAATCCCAAGCAAATAGACGGGAAAACATTACTGCTTAATCAAAGAAAAAAGGCGATTCTGGAATAAACCTAGAACCGCCCAAAGTGGTGTGTATAGTGCGAGTATGAAATTTTATTGATTATTCAGACTTCCCTTGTTCATTGCTTGGTTTAGCATCTGGACTTTTGGGTTTGCGATTCCTGTTACGGTATCTGGACTTCTTTTTGACTTCTCCTTCAGGGCCTGCGTTGTCTGATTTTGGCGGCCCTTGATTTTGTCCTTGTGGATTATTCTTTGGCTGCTCTTGCTTATGATTGCGCTTATCTTGTTGACGACCCTTAGGGGCAGAATTACGACCTCGATCTCCTCCTCCATGATTACGACCACCGCCACCGCTATTGCGGTTACCACCACCGCCACGGTTGCCACCGCCTCCATGACGACCACCGCCGCCGCCACCACGACCTCCTTGATAACCACCGCGTCCACCGCCGTCTCTACGACCCCCACCGCCGCCACCTCTGCGAGGATTATACCTTGGGGTTTCGCCAATGTGTTCGGGTGGAGCTGGCTTAGGTACCTCTGCTTCGATCAACTCTTCGATCTGTACCATGCGGTAAGCGTCTCGTTGAGTAATGAAGGTAATTGCTGCACCGGTCGAACTCGCTCTCGCGGTACGTCCTACTCTGTGGACATAATCTTCGGCATCGTGTGGACAATCATAATTGAGCACATGACTCAGATTATCAATATCAATTCCACGAGCTAGTACATCAGTACCAACTAGGATGTTGAATTGACGGTTTTTGAATTTACGCAGGGTATCCTGGCGCTCTTCTTGGGCTTTATCGGAGTGAATCGCTTCGACTGGGTATTTGAGTTTTTTCAGACTCTTAGCGATTCGATCAACATTTAGTTTACTGGACGCAAAAATGATCATACTCTCTACTTTTTGAGAAGCGAGTATATGTTCGATCATAGAAATCTTTTGATCCTCATGTAGCATATAAGCAGATTGAGTCACGCCCGCTGCGGGTTTAGAGAGACTCAAACTGATTTCATCTGGCTCGTGTAGGATCTCTTTGGCCAGTTTACGGATCTTCTTGGGCATTGTGGCCGAGAACATCAGTTTTTGGATATTCTCTGGGGCACGTGAGATAATATTGACGATATCACCATGAAAGCCCATGTCGAGCATTTTATCGGCCTCGTCGAGGATGATAACTTCCAATTCGTTGAAGTCAACATATCCGAGAGATAGGTGCATCAATAAGCGACCCGGAGTAGCAATCAATATATCTGCTCCGTTTTTGATCCCGTTAATCTGTTGATCCCAGTTTTGTTTGTTGTTGCCACCAAATACGGGCACAGAACTAACGCCAGTATAGTAGGAGAGGGCGTCAACGTTTTGATCTATTTGTAGGGCCAGTTCACGAGTAGGGACCACAATCAATGCCCGCGTTTTTCCCGCTTTAAAGCTTAAGAGATGGTCAATGGTTGGGATGAGAAAAGCGGCCGTTTTACCAGTGCCGGTTTGGGCACATGCGATCAAGTCTTTACCAGCTTGTACGATCGGGATGGCTTGTTCTTGAATGGGAGTTGTTTCCTCATAACCAAGTGCCAGGATACTTTCAAGGAGTTCTGAATCCAGGTCTAAATCAGTGAATTTCAAATTATTATTACTTTGTTTACAGCCTCTGGAAATGCATTCGAAGATAAGCAGTAATTCAGCCCCGAGCAAGTATCCCACGCTTTCTGACCGAGCTGACACGTATGCTAAGTTGCATTAGAATGTCTCGACTGAATTATGTTTTTTAGCGTAAAAGAAGGAGATAATTAATTTGATGGACAGATATACTTTCAATATAGTCGTTATGAAGAATCGCTGGATATTGACACTCTTGCTAAGTGCAGGGGTATTGCCTGCCTTCGCAGGCTTGTCTTATAACAAAGCCCTTATATCGCCTAATTCAGTAAGCGCCACTTTAGGCCAAAACGAATTGCAGGGTGATGATCATTGGGACGATGGCTATTGGGATGAGGATTATGATGAATTTCGTTACTCTCGTCGTCTCCGCCGTTTTCACTCTGTAAGCTCTGTGGATGTTTCCTGGAGTTATTATGATCCCTACTATACCACTGATGTCTATTATGTCATTGGTACTTCCTATTGGGATGATTGGAATTATGCCTACAATCCTTGGAGCAATCAATCGAGAAGATATGGTAGTCGCTATGGCAACAATCGTTCTTGGTTTGGCGGAGGTTTCTCTACTACTGTAGTTTATACGTCAGGTTGGAACCCTTGGGGATATTCTCCTTACTATTATTATGGTGGCTACAATAACTGTGGTTTTTATAACTATGGTAATGCCGGTTATGGTTGGTCATCACGCTGGAACAATAATCGTGGCTGGAACCGTGGATATAACCAGGGCTTCAACCAAGGATATAATAATGGATACCGCAATGGCTATTATGATGGTTACTATAGCGGTTACAACAATGGATCTTATCAAACTGCTGGTCGCAATAACGATTACTGGTATGAGCGTAGCACTCGTAGCTCAAACAATACGGGAAGATATGCTAGAACCGCTGGAAGTAATTCTTACAACCGAAGCGCTAACAGTCAGCCTCGCAGAACGAGCACTACAGACCGCGTAAGCAATGGTCGTACTGCTAGTACACGTCCTGCAGGAACACGTACGGCTCAGTCTAGTGGTAGAACTTCAGATCGTACCTCAACGCAGCGTTCTGCGAATAGCAGCCAAAGAAGTACGCCTCAACGCAGTAGCACTTCAAGACGTTCTTATGATCGTCCGAGCCAGCAGCGTAGTACTTCACCGCAGCGTTCTCCGAAGAGCGGCGAGTAGGGAAGGAGGCCACATCTCGGCAGCCGCCGTATCCGTAAAAATGAACGTCCGCCCCCGCAGCGTAGTACTTCACC
>JBGCFA010000313.1:0-14872 GCA_045106675.1 Bacteroidia bacterium | reverse complement strand
GTCCCCAATGATCCCAATGTTTTGTTTGCGTCTTCAGGCTATCGTTCTACCCTTGATCAGGGAACGGCTGGCATCCTTAGATCCAATGATTTTGGGGCGAGCTGGACTTGGCTCAATACTGGCATCCCAAGGCAAGATACTGTCCAAAGAGTAGAACTCGCCATCTCGCCTTCTGACCCCAATTATGTGTATGCGATTACTTGCGATATAGAGCGAGGTTTTTATGGCCTTTATCGCAGTACAGATGCTGGCAACAATTGGGAAAAACGAGCTGCAAAAGGTAGTTCACCAAATGTTTTGCATTGGTACGAAGGCAATGAGCCCAATGGCGGGCAAGGCACTTATGACTTGGCAATCCTAGTCGATCCTAATGATAGAGAACGTATCTATACTGGAGGCATCAATATGTGGGCCTCTGAAGATGGCGGTTTGAACTGGAATGGAGTGTCTTATTGGCGGGGCGATTATGGCCCAAGTTTGCATGCTGACCAGCACCAATTTGCCTATAACCCACAAGATGACAACTTTTACGTTTGCAATGATGGTGGTTTATATCGGACCGACAGCATCCAAATTGGCTCATGGGACAGTATTTTCAATGCTGGCTATCAATGGCCCACCCAATGGGAAGATTTAAGTGATGGCATACAGGCGACTTCTTTTTATCGCTTAGGGGTTAGCCTTAGCCAGCCAGACAATATCATCACGGGTGCACAAGACAATTCGACTTTTTATCTCAACAACGGGACTTGGTCCAATATCATCGGTGGTGATGGGATGGAGTGCTTGATTGATCCGACAGATGCCAATCGTATCTATGGGACCTTCCAATTTGGTGGCATGGCGCGTTCCAATAATGGAGGTCAGAGCATGGAATATGGGGTTACCGACCAAATTCGTTTTGGCACTGATGAGAGAGGTGCTTGGACCACGCCTTATTTTATGGACCCAGGCGCTCCCTTAACACTTTATGCAGCCTACGGTAACGCTTGGAAAACATTCGATGGTGGAGATAGTTGGACCAAACTTTCTGATTGTCCACCGATGACGGGAGCTCTCTATCCAGCACCGGCTTCGATGATCGTCCAAGCCCCTTCAGACGAGAATGCATTATATATGTCCAAACGTATCTATCACCAATTTTCTCAACCGAGTGAACTTTGGCGTAGCCTAGATGGAGGATTTAGTTGGACAAACTTGAGCTTGGGCGCTAGTCTCCCGGATTCACTATTCTTCAATGATTTGGCCGTAGATGATGATAATCCGTATCAT
The DNA here is from genome assembly GCA_045106675.1 of Bacteroidia bacterium. Classification (GTDB taxonomy): domain Bacteria; phylum Bacteroidota; class Bacteroidia; order J057; family J057; genus JBCAWW01. Next base: position 13,600 of record JBGCFA010000313.1, on the reverse strand, counting down.
CTTTGGTTATCACTAGTCGGCTTTGTGGATCGTGTCAAAGTTTTTGAATCTATCGATGCAGGAGACTCTTGGACTAATGTTTCTGGCACTTTACCCAATCTACCCGTCAATACGGTCATCCATCAAGCAGGCTCGCCTAATAATGTGCTTTATGCAGGCTTGGATATCGGGGTTTGGTATCGGACTGATACGAGTGATTGGCAGATTTATAGCGAAAATCTACCCAATGTCATTGTCACTGAATTAGAAATCAATTCCACTAACCAAAAGCTCTATGCTAGTACCTTTGGACGAGGATTGTGGCGCGCTGATTTGGTCGTAGATGAAAACAATGTTGGCTTGGGACCAGAACTATTTGACGAGATGCAAGTCTCAGTCTCTCCCAATCCAAATGATGGATTTTTCAGATTGCAAATCAGCGATGCGCCAGTCAATGAACTAAGACTAGAAATCGTAGATATCAAAGGAAGCGTTCTCCGACAGGAGGCCATAAAACTAAACGCAGGCAAAGCAGAGCAGACCTATCAGCTTAATCTCGCTTATGGTTTGTACTATCTCAGACTTTCGGCAGGAAGTAGGACCTTTGTGCAGAAGATATTAGTGGAATAGGAAATTCAATGTTTGTTCCCTCGTGGCGGCGCAAGATCTTGCGCCGCTACTGGGTTTGATTTTGTAATGCCCCAATTTGAGACCAATCGTTTTCAACCCTAACCGTATGGCCGTTTTGACTATAGTTGAGTGAAAACTGCATTTGTTGGAAATCAATTGATACTTCGGCAAAATCATTTACCTTTTCCCAGCGCAATTGTAGTTCATACGTAGGAGAGTCTACGACTATCAATTCGCCGTTGAAGGCTGGGTGCTGATTGCGAAAGCGCATCAATCCGGCTAGTTGCTGGACTACGGGTCGATTTATGGCAGCTGCGGCTTCGCCGAACGCGAAATAGTGTCGATTAATATCACGGCCAACATTAGTCTTTGCCAGCAAATCCATATCATTGGGTTCTGCCAAAGCTCCTGTATAATAAACTTGAGGCACTCCAGGCGCAAAAAACTGCATCAAACGAGCCAGAAGATATAAATGATCATCTCTGCCTAGCGCATCATAGTAGGTACAGTTGACTTGGTATAAGTCAAGGTTAGAGGCGGCGGCTCCGGTAGCTTTGCGACTTTGGCCTTTACTCCGTTCGTGGATCGTCTCTACGATCAAGTCGATTTCTGAGTCAGGCACTAAACCAGGGCGTTCCCCAGAGGGGCCCACATCTATAATCCCAATCCCATCGTGGGTATCTAAGACAGTAATAGCATTGCGAGGACTGATCTCCAGCCACTTTTTGAGATACTGGGCCGTTTGCGTAAACAGCGCATGTAAAATGAGGGGCGGCAACGCAAAATCATAGACATAATCTACTCGCTTAGCGATCTCAATTTGCTCTTTATAGTAAGAGTGAATCTCCACCAAGACTTTCATCCCGAGGGCTTGTGCTTTAGCCGTAAAGTCTGCAATAAACTCATAGGTCTCAGGGATCATAAAGCAAGAGCTGCCTGCTTTTTTGATCGCATAGCCAGCAGCATCTAAGCGGAGAATGCTAACTCCTGCTTTATGAAAAGTAGCTAGAATACTATCGAGATAAGCTTCCCCTTGAGGATGCAAAACATCAATATCGATCTGATTACTGGTAAAAGTTGTCCAAAACAAACGCTTGCTGCCGTCTTTGAGCGTCATGACTGAATAAGGTAAGCCCGGACGAGGTCGATAGATAGTGAGGAGTTCCTCTTCCGTTGCCCCTTTGGGGAACACGCTGTCCATGGTCAAAAAAAGTGGACCGAAGGACGACTCATCGCCTTGCTTCAAAACATCTTGAAACTGAGGGGATCGGGCAGACATATGATTGACGATAATATCTGCCATCACATCATGCGTCTCGGCTAGCTTAGCGACATCCTCCCAATCTCCAAGGCGCTGATCAACTTCTGTATGATCGATCGGATCAAAGCCCGCATCGGTACCGTCTATGGGGTAGAAAAAAGGCAGCATATGTATGCCTCCAAACATCCCTTGCATGGGGCCATTGAGCAGCTCGGATAAATCTTGGAGTCCACCACCTGTAAGGCGATCTACATAGGTTGTGAGTTGAACCTGGTTTTTCATTTAACAGTAATCCTAACTAATTGGGTTACGAATATATGACTTTCCGCATATTATTCTAACTCCCTGATAGAGAATATTTTCCGATAACGATTTCGCTAAACGTATAGGCCGAAAAGTTTTCACTTTCCGGCCTAAGGCATTGAAATAAAAGGCTGTTGCCCAAAATGCAAAAGGACATCTGCTTGACATTTTGAAACTACCAATCGCTCATCAAGTGTAGTTGCAGTCCTAAAAACCAAGTTTGGTCATAATTGAGAAAGTCTTGAGTCTTACTAACGCCTAATGGGGTTTTAGTAGTAAGAGAGTACTGATTGAGGCGCATACCTCCTCTGAGGCTCAGTCCGCGCAAAATGCGCAAGCGCAAATAGACTTCCCCCGCAAGATTTCCGCTGGGATTTGAGCCCCATATTTTAGCAAATTGAGTTACCGTGATCGGAACACTTTCAGAGGCCATTCCCTGCTCTTGACTAAGCGTTCCTGGCAGGAAAACCCCCATATCATCTGGCCCATCGAGAAAGATCATCGAGCCCAACTGAAACAATCCACCACTAACACCTCCAATATCCACTCTACCGCCTACTCTCAGGCGGCGGCCTAGATTCAGTTCTAAGCCAAGGAGTGCATTGAGTGAGTGGGTTTGCCATTTGTCCATCCGAAAACTATCAATCGGTCCTAAATAAGCGTCCCGACTCAGTGGTACATTGCTAAAATCAAATCCTTCGCCTTGGGTCAAACCTAGCCGTAAACCCAGCTGTATATTGCCCACTCGACCAATCTTAATTCGGCGAAGCCAGCCAGCATCATAGACCAAATTGTGCGGATTAGAACCAATGGTGAGGCTGAGTTCTTTGCTATCAGATAACGAGCCTCTTTCACGAGACTTTTTCTTCTGTTTAGGCTTAGGGGCAGCTTCGGGCTCTGGTTCTGGACTAGATTCAGACAAAACTGGCTCGGGTGAAGGTTCAGGAGCAGTAGCTTCCGCTGCCATCTTTGCATTCCACTGCTTAGAGATATCCAGAGTAGCTAAGAATAAATCTTCCTTTACGCCTTCCCCCGTACTATTACTGATCAATATGATGGCATTGTAGTCATAGGCATCTTGTTGGTGGTTGCTAGGGTACTGTAAGATAGCTACCGTATCTATGAAAGTACCATTTTGATAAGTGTATACTTTGAACACGCCATCAGAATCAACAATGGATTTGGTATTTACATATCGTAATTGCCATGAGTCTTTTGCTTGTCCCGTCAGACTTTGCTTAAGAGTAGCGGTAGAAGTAGTTTGATTTTCGATTAAGTCAAACTGATACTGCTTCCAAGCATCTTGCTTTTCGCCCGTTTCACTTATGTGTAACTGCTTCTGAGAATAATATCGTAAACTTCCAGAGGCAGGCGAGCTAAACGACTCATTCAAAACCTCAGCCTTGTCCTCAAGACAGTAAAATTTCACTTTGATTCCTTCACCAATGAGGGTGATAATACAATTATAAAATCGCCCATCACCATTGTCTTGCTTATTCCAAGAAATCTCCATTTCTAGCGTATTGGCGATGGTTTTGTCCAGGGCTTTGAAACGAAAAAATGAGCCATTGTCAGTATTGCTATGATCGGGTTCTGCAAGATCAATCACATTGATAGGACCTTGGGGATCATGCCATTGAAAGCGCCATTGTTCTCCTTCTGCTTCTCCTATACTCAAAAAGTGAGGATATTTATTTTCGTCTATGACTTTTCCTTCTTCGATGACTTCTACCTTTAAGGTTTTAAAGTAAAAGGTATTCGCGGCCACAATCTGAGTCCAGCACAACATCAAGATCAGACCACCGATATAGCTAGCTTTCATTGATTATAGATTTAGAAAGTGAAAAAATGCGCAGCCTCTAGGGGAGAGGCTGCGCTGACAGCCGGAGAGGGCGCCTCTCTCCTATTGGGCTTTGAGAGCCCAAATTTTGGCGTAAGGCAATGCAGCCTCCTGTTTTTTCATCTCTGCCAATCCGCTACCAAAGGCAGCTATCAAGTTTTCTATATCAAACATAAAGGCCAAGCGTTCACCGTCGGTACCTCCATGCGCATCAGTAGCTTCAATCGTATTACCCTTGGCAGAAATCAAACCCTGTGCAAAAACCGTAGGACCCGCTTTATATCCATTGGGCAAACCAACAATCTTGATCGCCATGCTTGGATTCAAGACCACTTCTCCATCCATCCCTTGCATGGTGCAATCTATCGTTACTGCTATCACACCATCTACCCCCAACTCATTGATGATCCGCGCTTCGGGCTGATCTGAAGCAAAGGTGAAGCTCGGCATTACCAGGCCATCATAAGAATAAGTCGGAATGAGCGCAGCAGAGCCTTTATAACCTCGTGCGATCACGGCTTTGGTAACTTTATCTTGGGACGGCAACAAACGTTCATAGGAAGGAGCTTTCATGCTTTGCTCGATCGGTACCAGCTCTACTTGCCATTGCTCCAAGAGTGTTTTTTCAAAGTTTTGATATGCCTCTGCGAGGAACGCATCCCAAGATGCTTCAGGAAGCTGTGGGAAGGTAGTCGTAGTGGTTGTGATAGTCGTTATCCCACCACCGCTTGAGGACTCTACATTTTTGCTTTGTAGCATACCACGGACCACAAATGAACTTACCGCTAGCTTTTTCCCAGCTAATAAGGGCTGTCCAAGGAAGGCATTGGGTTTATTAAGGTTCGTTTTGACACCATCAACTTCAGTGTTTATCGTGATCCCTTCTGCAGTTTTGGTCATCCCCGTTGGGTAACGCTCAAACTCACCCGTAAAATGCACGGGCACCCAATCCTTATAAGTCGCTACAGTACGTACAGCACCTACTCCAGGAACCTCTATGATTTCTTCGACATTGCGACTGATAATGAGGTAGTTGTCTTCCAGATAAGTAAATCCACCACCGAATGGGTGATAAAAGACTTCATAAGGTAGCGTAATCTGATCTTTACTCGGCACCACAGCGATATCATAAAGCAGTTTCGTACCCACAATCTTACCGACCATCGTGATCGTAATATCAGTGCCTTCTGCACCTGCGCCATGTCTCAAGTCTAATACGAGGTCTTCATCGGCAGCTAGATTAATCGTTTGATCCGTAGATTTGCCGTTGATCTTGAGCAGATTGACCAAAGGAGCTGGAGCAATATCGATCTTCGCTTTGCTACCCCCTGAAGTAGCAATGTCAACCGTCTGACTTCCGCCAATCGTAGTGATCGGTAGCATATACGTCCCGACTCCGACATAAGGAGCTGGACTACCGTTCATATTTATTTCGCCATCTACTTTTACAAGGCCATTGCTATAGCGTTGCGTCATAGATACCATCAAGGCATTGCCACGTTCCTCCCAAGTCTTCATATTGATGCCGATATTGGCGGCATTTGCAGGTTGGACGTTCTGCTCCAGCAGAACGCTTACCGATACACTGTCTAGTCTGCTTTGGGAACTAGTAAACACTTCTCCGATGGCTCTTTGTGCTGCAGCCAATGGATTTGCATTTTGAGCTTTCTCTTTGGCTTTGTCTAGGAATCGACTAGCTCTACTTCCTCCTTCGGATGAACTAGTAGTTTCGTTTTCTTTTTTCTTGCGTTTTAATGGGATTTGTGCGTCTAAGTTGAGGGGGAGCAAAAATGCGAGCATCCCTATTAGGATGATTAATTTTTTCATGACATGATAATATTAAGTAAGCTGTCATGAGTAAAATTAGGCTAAGCGTTCCCCAGAGGGTATCCGGTCAAAACGGTATTTTACCATCCGTATATCTACGGATGCTGTGGAGTTGGCAACAATAAAAAATATAACTAATGGCAAAATCAGAGACAAAAGCGAGTCCAGATTTTTTAGAATATGTTTATAAGCTAAATGAGGGCACTGAACTCAGCGAGGCTCTTAAAATGAGTTTGAAAGATATCAATGACATTGATATCGCTCAATTAAACAGAATTGGTCTGAAAACTTATGAAAAAGATAAATGGACAATTCATAAAATATTACAGCACCTCATTGATTGGGAAAGAATTTGGTGCTTTAGAGCCATAATTTTTGCTCGTGGAGAAGGAAGCATCCCGGATGCACATGACCAAGAAATAATGGGCAAAAATTCAAATGCAAATGAACTGTCAATTGAGCAATTGGTAAATGAACTTCGAATTGTACGCCAATCATCAATAATGATGTTTGAGTCATTCAGCAAGGAAATACTTGAAACAAACTGTAAATTTTTTGAATACGAAATGCCTCTTTTTGCAATTGGACTCACGATTACTGCCCATCAAATACATCATCTTAACATAATAAAAGAAAGGTATATTTCTTTGGATAAATAGAAAATTAATTTTCAAGCTTAAATACTGATGCTAAAATGGTCTACGAGCTATGTCTTCATCGTGGAACTCCTCGCCTCAGCACCTAGTATGGTCAATATTACTATTGGAGCGCATGAAAAACGATAGCTTATCCCTATAAAACTATGCATATGTCATCCAGAGGTAAGCTTGCCTCGAACCAATTGGGAGAGGAAGCATCTTAGGTTCCTGCCACCCGCTTCGCGGAACGTCCATTTCTAACGAGCGTAGCGAGGGAAAATCTCGAGATCCTTCGGCTTGTTCAGGAAGACGATAGGCTAGTGAGCAATACGTTGAAATTACAAGTTTACCTAAATCAAATGATGCTCAAAAGCATAGCGAATCAAGCCTACAACGGATTTAGAGGCTGTTTTTTCGAGTAAATGTTTGCGATGAGTCTCGACAGTCCGGGGGCTAATGTGCAGGAGTTCCGCGATAGCGGGAGTAGCATGCTCCTCGGCGATGAGCAATAATATCTCATGTTCTCTTGGACTGAGCGATGCTTTGACAGGACCATTGTTGGCGGGAGCACGATGTCGTTGCATGAGAATTTGCAGGATTTCACGACTATAAAAAGTACCTCCCTGACAAATTTGCTCGATGGCAGAGATTAGCTCTTTTTTGCCGGTATTTTTCAGGACAAAACCTTCAGCGCCTGCCATGAAAATATCATTGACCATCTGCGGCTCACGATTCATACTCAGCACGAGGATTTTGGTAGCAGGAAACTTTTCTTTGGCAGCTTTGCAGAGTTCTAAGCCATCCATGATCGGCATCTGGATATCGGAGATCATCAGCTCAATCGCTTGGGTCTCGAGTATAGCGAGCGCTTCTTGTCCATTGAGGGCTTCTGCGACGATCTCTATTTGAGTGGATTTACGCAACAATGCCTTGATGCCATCGATCACAATTTGATGATCATCAACCAATAATACTCGGATAGTTTCCCCTACTGCCATGCTGGAATTTAGGCATTCACGCTCGCAATCTCAATTTGCAGTCGTAATCCCTGACCAGGTGAGGATTGGATGTCCAAAGTCCCGTCTAGTAAATCGACGCGAGAATGTAGATTTTGCCAACCCAATCCTTCGCTTGATTCGATCAAACTTAGGTCCATGCCTTTGCCATTGTCAGCGATAGTAAGCCTCATCGGCGAACGCTTATTTTCCCAGCTTAGCTTGATCTCAGTAGCGTCGGCATGCTTGAGCATATTGTTGACGACTTCTTGCACGATACGATAGACGTTAAACTCTACTGCCTCCGGCAAACGCTGATCCATCTGCTCAATCTCTAAAATCAACTTGGTCTCCTTAGCGGAATTGAGTTTGTCGCGCATATCCATTAAGGCCGAGTTCAAACCCATTCTACTCAAAGCGCTAGGCATGAGATTGTGGGAGATTTGTCGTATTTCATCGCAAGCATTGTCAATGAGGTCCAGACTATTTTGAAAGACTTTTTGGTCTTCTTGATCTCCTTCCTCTATTACATCATCGAGACTGGCGACATTGATCCGAGCGGAGGACAATAACTGACCGAGGCCATCGTGTAGTTCGGTAGCAATGCGCTTACGCTCCTTTTCTTCGGCGGCGAGCATGGCGACAAAACGTGCTTTGCGTTCTTGGGTCAAGACTTGCTCCATTTCGATCTGCTTGCGGAGGCGATAGCGTAGATATAGCATTACAAACAAAGCTATCAGTAACAAAGCACCACCAATGGCAGACCAACTAATAATCTGCTTTTCACGCTGCTCTTGAGCAATCTGCCCTTCTTGAAAACTAATCTGTTGGGCTTGCTGCTCAGTTTTATACTGAGTTTCCATCTCCGCCAATGCCTGCGTACGGTTTTCCTGAAAGAGCGTATCCGCGATCAACGTGATCCGACGTTGATAGAGGAGTGCTTTGGTTAAATCGCCTTTGGCTTCATAGACTTTGGTCAACAGTTTACCGGCCTCAACCATCCGAGATTTGCTGTTCAAGGTATCCGCTAATTCGTAGGCTTTGATTAGGCGTTCCTCCGCAGGAGAAAAGCGCTTTTGCCGCAAGCCGAGCTCGCCCATATTGATCAATGAAGAAAGCATCCCATCCTGATCTCCATTGGTGGATTGATAGGTATACGTTTGATCAAAGAGTTGAAAGGCTTCAGCGTCTTGCCCGGCGTCCATAGCTAGTATGCCTAGGGAGTTGAGCGTTCGGCTCAGGCCGTAAGTATTTTGTTGATCGGTAAAGGTTTGACGCGCTTTCTGGAGATAGACCTTAGCCGAATCATCTTGGTACAGATTGAGAAAGGCGACTCCAACTCCTAGATCAGATTCTGCTAAAACGCCCTTATTGTCCAAAGTCAAACGGATGGCTCGGCCTTTTTGAAAGTAGGTCAAAGCATTGTCGTACTCAGACATTTTTTCGTACACCATCGCCATATTGTGATAGGCATTGGCTTCGGAACTGAGGTCTTTGGCTTCTTGATTATAGCGTAGAGCAGCTTGGAAGGCGTTCAGTGCAGCTGGATAATCCCCAAGGGCATTGAACGTAAGGCCCTTGATGTTTTGCACATTGCCGAGGGAGTAGGGCAGTTTATCACTTTCAGATCGTTGATAAGCCGCCAAAGCACTATCGCAATGGACGAGGGCTGTATCATAATTGCCTTGTACATAGCCCCCTACCCCGAGATAATAAAATGAGCGGGCCAATCCCCAATCAAAACGGAGCGTTCGCGAATAGCGTAAACTAGAATCCGTCAATTGAAGAAAGGTCTCTGGCTGAGAATATAGATTTTGCCAAGCATGGGCCAAGAGCGTATCTATCCGTGCCGAGTCCTGAGAGCTGAGCTGCGGCCCTGCCGAACGCCCAAGTCCCCAAACTAGAAGTAGACAGATAGATAGCCCTAAGCGCCTCATGGCTATGCTTTCAAGACTAACTTCCCGAGTTTTTCACCGGAGAATAATCTGAGCATGGTATCAGGGAAGGTTTCAAGTCCTTCGACGATGGTTTCTTTGCTTTTGAGTTTACCTTGCATCATCCATCCGGCCATCTCTTGTGCAGCTTCCATATAGCGATCTTGGTAGTCAAAGACGACAAAACCTTGCATACGCGCACGATTGACGAGTAGAGATAGATAGTTGCGAGGGCCTTCTATCGCAGAAGTCGCATTGTATTGAGAGATCGCTCCACAAATCGGGATACGAGCGTGCATGCGAAGATTGGCCAAAGCTGCTTCAAGGATACTACCGCCTACATTATCAAAATAGACATCTATGCCTTCAGGAGCATGTTTGCGGATCGTCTTCCGTACGTGTTCGTTCTTATAATCGATGGCCGCATCAAAGCCTAATTCATCGATGAGATATTTACATTTATCTGGCCCACCAGCAATACCGATCACGGTACAGCCTTTGATCTTGGCAATCTGGCCGACTACACTTCCGACGGCTCCAGCAGCACCAGAAACGAGGACAGTTTCACCTTCTTTGATGGCACCTACTTCCAAAATGCCAAAATAGGCGGTCATACCGGGCATCCCCAATACACTCAGATAAGTCGGCAAAGGCACAAGCGATGTATCGACTTTGATCAAAGTTTTGCCTTTCGTAACAAAATAATCCTGAACCCCTCCATAACCGGAGACATGGTCTCCTGCTTTGAATTTAGGGTCATTGGATTTGATTACTACGCCTGCAGTACCCGCGCGCATGACTTCGCCGATATTGACTGGACGGATATATGATCTAGCATCATTCATCCAACCACGCATGGCCGGATCGAGAGAGATATACTGAGTTTGTACGAGTACCTCGCCTTCTCCGGGCTCTGGCAGATCGGTTTCGACGAAGTTCCAGTTTTCAGGTACAGGAAAGCCCTTAGGGCGTGATGCGAGTAAAAATTGTCTATTTTTCAATTGTTGAATTTTTGAGTAGTTGAACGGATGGATAAGTCTGATGAGCAATCTCCCAATTGAGCTAAGCCATCAATTTTTCCGATAAAAAGTAAGATCCCGGATATTATCGCTTTGCTCAAATTCCGGGATGACGGCGAGACAGCGGCATCATAAGAAGCGGGTAAAGCAAATCAGCTTACTCCCAGATCACCATATCTTCCCCTTCATTGTACCACTGTTCCAAGCGCACTCGATAGCGAGCATCGAGGACATTGCGTTTGACTTTGAGGGTTGGGGTGATCAGACCACTTTCGACGGTCCAAGTATCGGAAGTGATGACCACTCGATTGATACGCTCATAATCTGCGACTGAGTCATTGATCATCTCGGCAGTCTCGGCAAGGCTAGCCTCTACTTCCGCCTTTTCCATATGCCGTGCGTTATCGGAGAGATTGACTAAAGCAAAAGGTTGAGGCGCTCCAGAACCGATGACACAGATCTGCTCAATCATGGTATTGGAAAGGAACATCTTTTCCATCGGCACTGGGATTACATATTCTCCCTTAGCCGTTTTGAACATATCCTTGACTCTACCGGTAATCTTGATATAACCTTCATCGGTTTTTTCGGCCATATCACCTGTATGCAGCCAACCATCGACCAAAACTTTGTCGGTCATTTCTGGGTTTTTGAAATATCCGTCCATATTCCATTCTGCCCGCATCAGTAGCTCTTGGCTTTGGGGGTCAATTTTGAGTTCACAACCAGGGTAAGGAATACCCACGGTTCCCACTCTAATTTTTTCGCGCGGATTGATGGTACAGATGGCGGCATTTTCGGTCATGCCGTAGGCTTCGCTGATACGGATACCCACTCGATTGAACCAATCAATGGTAGAGGCAGGGATAGGCGCCGCACCAGAAATAGCCCATTCCAACTTATCTAGGCCAAGGCCCTTTTGAATCTTTTTCTTTATGAAACCCGAGAGAATCGGAATCTTGAGGAATCGATCTAGTTTCTTTTGGGGTAATTTTTCCAATATCCCCATCTGGAACTTTGTCCAAATACGGGGTACTGCTAAAAAGACAGTGGGTTGCGCAGTGCGCAGATTATCCGCAAAAGTTTCTAATGATTCGACAAAGTAGATAGTACCTCCAGTAACCAAGCTACCGAGCTCCACGAGAGCGCGTTCCGCAACGTGGTTCAGAGGTAGATAAGAGAAGAAACGTACATTTTCTAGTTGATCCATCTTGGTAACCTTCATCGAAGGTTTGACGCCAACCGAATTGGTATAGAAACTAGTCATTACTCCTTTGGGCGTTCCAGTGGTACCGGAAGTATAAGTAATGGTCTCTAAGTTTTGAGGATCGGGAGAGTAGTTTTCTTTCATCGGCTCATTTGCCGCGATGACATCATCCCATTTTTCATATTTTTCGTCGATACTGATCGGGAAGGAGATACACCTTACCCCTGCAGGAACGCCTTCATATACCGCATCCACACTATCTAGTTTACCCACAAATAACACTTTAGACTCGCTATGCTCCATCAATTGGCCTAACTGTTCTCCGGTGAGATTGGGGTAAAAGGGAACAGATACATGCCCACTCATTTTGATTGCCAAATCACAGATTACCCAATGGGCGCAATTTTTTGAAATCAATCCAATCTTAGAACTTTGGGGTAAATCCATCGCTCGCAGGGCACTAGCCATACGACGGGCCTGGTCTCCTACTTCGCTCCAAGTGTAGTGAGTCCAATGACCTTTCCAAGGTTGTTTGAGGTAAATATCATCCGGTTTACTCGCCTCCCATTGATAAAAATAATCCAAGGAGGTTTTGAGCGAAGTAGCAGTAGTAGTGGTGGGCATATTTCAATTCACGTTTTAGAAGTAGAAAGATAGAGAAAAACTAATTGGAGGGCAAAAGCTCAGCAGCAAAGCCTTTTACGCTTAAATATGAATAATCTCTACAATCACTTAGAGTATGTTGGGACTTTCCCTTTTCCCCATCACTCAAGTAGGAGATCCAATTGGGGACTTAGATCTTTTGCTATTATAAATTTCCAACCTTTCTATTCCAATTCCGTTTTTAACACTGGGAGAGATCAAGCAAGGCGGCGAAAAGCCCGCCCCCATTAATTGAACATGAAACGTCTCAAACTTTGACGTTTCCCTTGTTTATGCTTGTCAAGATTACACAATCTCCTAAGCCAAACAACATCATGTATTTGCTCAGAAGCCTAGAAAGGCTCTTTATTCATTTCCGTCGAAAACGGAAAGAGAGAAAGACTTTGGTCGCTGATGACCATGGTCCTAAATCTCTGATACACAAAAATGGTACGGCTCTGACCGACCTGAGTGTATACGGTTATGTGGAAATTGCTGGACGTCGTTATGAAGCACGTAGCCATCGCTATGTACTAATCCCAAGAGGTAGTAACGTCCGGATTGTCGGTCGTGAAAACTATGCTTATTTAGTAGAAGAAATGGCTTAATCTAACTTCAATACGGCGTGAAAGGCGCTTTGTGGCACTTCAATACTGCCGACCTGTCGCATGCGCTTTTTACCCGCTTTTTGCTTTTCGAGAAGCTTACGCTTACGACTAATATCACCACCATAACATTTGGCAGTTACATCTTTACGCATGGCTTTGACCGTCTCACGAGAGATGACCTTGGAACCAATAGCGGCTTGGATTGCAACCTCATACTGTTGGCGAGGGATTAACTCTTTGAGCTTGATACAAATTTTCTTACCCCAATCATAAGCTTTGTCGCGGTGGATCAAAGCACTCAGTGCATCTACAGGATCTCCATTGAGGAGAATATCGAGTTTAACGAGCTTAGAGGCCTGAAAACCAATGAGTTCGTAATCAAATGATGCGTAGCCTTTTGAAACCGTTTTGAGCTTATCAAAAAAGTCAAATACTACCTCAGCCAATGGCAACTCAAAGGTGATTTCAACTCTGTCAGTGGTGAGATATACCTGATTGACAAAGCGTCCTCGCTTCTCAATGCAGAGTTCCATTACTCGCCCTAAGAAATCAACCTTAGTGATGATTTGCGCTCGGATAAAGGGTTCATATAGATCCTTGATACGAGTTGCCAAGGGCAGTTCGGAAGGACTATTGATTTCTATTTCGTTTCCATCAGTCAACTGAGCTTTAAAGCCCACATTGGGAACCGTAGTAATTACGGTCATATTGAATTCG
>JBGCFA010000312.1:0-4521 GCA_045106675.1 Bacteroidia bacterium | reverse complement strand
CCAGTTGAGCGGATACTGTTTGCACAAAGAACATTGTACAAAACAGACAAGTTAAGGTGTTTAAAATTTTCTTCATCACTTTTGAGACTTTGGTATGTTGCAAATCTAAGGGAGCATTGTCTAGTCCCAAAACACACTTTTCCCAATCTTTAGACTAAAAAAATCAAACAAACCCTAGTAAAAATAATCCATTCTGACTCCTTAGTGAAGATATAAGCCCTGAAAGTTTAGAGTAATTTCACCATTTCAAAAATATCTTAGCGCGATACATTAGCCATACAATTAGGTAGATAAAGAGCATATAATCTATCGCAAAAAAGAGGGACGCTAATTCAGGCATCATGCCCCATCCTGTCAATGTATCCATGAACCCATCTTTTACTGGGCCATAGATTCGGGCAAAGAGACTGTGCAGTACATAGGCTGTAATGGCATTTGCACCAAAAACTTGTCCCATGAAAAACAATCGATTTCGCTCTCCTTTTTCTTTGACATCAACCCACCAATAAAGCGCCGCTAAGGTTAGCGTACTAAGGCCAGCCGTATACATCACAAAAGAGCTAGACCATAGATTTTTGTTAAAAGGAAAAAACCAATCCCAAACGTTTCCGACCAGGAGAAAACAGAACCCCATCACAAATAGCTGATTGACTTTCTCTACCTTTTTGCCTTTTGAAAGCAAAATATGGCCTGCCATCATCCCACAGATCCCCGTAGCGATGGAAGGCAAAGTGCTGAGTAGTCCTTCTGGATCCCAAGTCTTCTGGTATATCCGTCCCGGAACGAAATGTCGGTCTATCCATGCTTCCAGATTGACTCCTGGTTCCAGATTAGCCGCAATAAACTGATCCGAAATCGCATGTAAGCCATTTACCTTGATCATTCCGGCACTACTGAGTACTTCTCCACTACTCAAGGCTCCCGCTACTACATCATCTATCGGTATAGGTACAAAGGCCATCAATAACCAATAGCCTAGCACCAAAACTGCCCCAATGATCGCTTGGGTGCGCCATTTGGTTTTGAGAAATAAGAGCGCGCATATCATGAAGACCAATGCGATGCGTTGCAGAACGCCGGGAATCCTAAATTTGGTGGGATCAAAGTCGGGCAGAGAAAACATCAAAACCAATAATCCGATGCCTGCCGCTCCAGCCGTAATCGCCTTGCGCATATTATTGACCTTGGAGTCTTGCAGATCCGAAAAGCCCAACAAAATCAAAATCCCCACAATCACATGAAACACTTTAAAACCATAATCTTTGGTGCCTACGGCTAGAAATAAGCCCATACCAAAGATCATCGCAAAGCGCACTAGCAGCTTACGGATGTGAGGGCCGTGATCCTTATGTGTGTGGAGGCGTTTGCTGTAGGCAAGCACGATAGAGACTCCCACGATGAAGAGGAAAAAGGGAAAGACAAAATCAGTGGGCGAGATGCCGTGCCAATCAGCATGGCGAAGAGGCGGAAAGACATATGCCCAAGACCCAGGATCGTTGACAATGATCATGCCCGCAATCGTTAATCCACGCAAGATGTCCAACGACCTGAGACGTTGGCTTAGTTCCATAGTAGTAGCAATAGTAGTGTCCTAAAAATGAGATTCCGACCCTAGGTAGCTCAGGATCGGCAAACTCATACGTAGCAATAAAGTAAAAAGTAGTAGTAATAACTCAAAAAAAACCAATTCCGAATGCAAGGATAAACTTGCTATAATCAATTTATTGAATAGACCTTTAACTTACAAGATCCAAGCTGTTTTATTGGCTAATAATTATTCCGTAAATTGACTATCAGCCTATTAAGAAAACGTTTTATCATGCAAGAATCCATCGCAGCTATCATCTCCTTGCTTGGAGTGGGTCTCTCGATCTATTTTTCTGTCAAAGCGACAAGAAGCCAGACTGCAGTTGAACTCAACAAACTCAAGCAAGAAAACAAACTCGCTTATACGCCTCAAATTCTGGAAAAGCGTCTTGAGCACTATCCTAAGCTATATCGGATTATCTCGACTTATCAAAATCTCATCCGAGTAGAAGGGATAAGCAGCAAAAATCTAGGCTCCCTATATGAGGAAATGCTAGAATGGGAATATGCAAACGCCATACTCGTTAGTTCACGTACCAAAATGGTGCTACTTGACCTCTATAAGCAGATTCGTCGCATGATCCGCGACAAAGAAAAAGATCCCAATATGAAGGTCCGTAAGGAAGTGATCAGATGTCTCAGTCAACTTGAACTAAACCTCAAAGGAGACCTTGGCATTTTTGTGGTAGAGTTCCCGCGAGGGGATAAAGATTATTTTGATAGCTATCTAGACTTAGCTGATGCCGTCAAAGAAGCACGGCAGGAGGGACAAGAAAATGAAGAGGAAACAGCAGAGCCTCAGTCTGCTACCAATTCATAACAATCGCTCAAAATGTTGGCGTAGTACAATCGCATCCTCAGCAATATAATCCGCTCCCAAAGCGGTAAGCTTCTCTCCATGCTCTGGCCCGACATGACTGGCACCAGCAAATCCGATCACAGTCAGCCCCGCTGCTTTTGCTGCTTGGACACCTGCCCCACTATCCTCTACCACCAATACGTCATCGAACTCTCGACCGATAGTCTTCAATGCGAGTAAGTACAAATCTGGATGAGGCTTAGGGTTTTGGACTCGATCAACGCTAAAAATCTCCTTCCCAAAGTATGAGGTTAATCCTGTCAGTTTTAGCGCGCGCTCTACATGCACGCCTCGCCCATTGGACACCACATTTTTGGGCAGTGGTAGGCTCGCAATCAAGTCTGGCATTCCAGATACAGGCTCCAAAATCGTTTCAAAAGCTTCATCCATTCGACCATGCAGCGTCTTTTGAAAATCATCTGGCAAAGGTAAATTATACTCCTCTTTCAGCATTTTGATAATATCCTTGGTCAAAAAACCAGAATATTTGGCCGAATACACCTTCTCCTCCATCGCAAAATCAAAGGTTTTGAGTTCATCAAGGATGATCCGACTAGCCAATATCTCGCTATCGATCAACACCCCATCACAGTCAAATATCAAATGCTTTATCGCCATTGTCGTTTTTATTAGGCCCGAAAATACACAAAACCCGAAACCGGACCTCATGTCACCGTTTCGGGTTTTATATTAGTATGTTATTTCTCTGCTTCTCAGAACGCTTAGCTCCGAACCACAGACTTCCTACTATCAACTACTCTAGGTAGCAAACGAAGTACCACAGCCACAGGTGCTAGAAGCATTCGGATTGTTGAAAATAAAACCACGATCATTGAGGCCATTTTCAAAATCCACTTCCATACCGTGGAGGTATAGCGAATGGCGAGGATCTATCAACACCTTTACGCCTTTTATAATATATTCTTCGTCGAGCTCTTTCTTCTCATCAAAGTCCAAGATATAGGTCAATCCTGAACAGCCGCCGCCTTTGACACCGACTCTCAAATATTTGCCTGCACCCACTTCGTTATCAGACGTCAATCTGATAAATTCCTTGGCAGCACTATCACTAAGGCTCACTGGGCTAGTTATGACTTCTTGCATTTGCGATTTGTCTTTATTACACTCTACAAATTTCAACGTAAATTTACGTAAATCGTTCGAATCTATATCAACATTTGATAAACATAAGTAAGTACCCAGTATTAAGTAGATAGCACTATGATCTATTGGCTATCAACATTCTTACCGTCTCTCTACTCAATACTGTCCTACTACTTATCTCTCTTGTCGATAGACCGGCGTTGAGCAAACACAAGTCAAGAATCGATGACTCCCCCCGAAAACAAATTATTTCAAGACTTTTCCCCCACCACTAAAGCCGAATGGCTTGTCAAGCTTGAACAAGACCTCAAAGGCAAACCATTGAGTAAGCTACACTGGAAGCCTGAGCCAGGCCTTGATTTGGCTCCTTTTTATACCGCTGACGATATTGCCTCCATTAGCGAACAAATCAATCAGCCCGTTGGCGAAGCTCCTTTTAGGCGTGGTGGCGTATTCAAAAAGGACGGGGCTGCTTGGCAAGCGGTCCAAGAGATCTATACACATGATCCCGAAGCTAATGAGCGCATTACCGAGGCTAGGCAGGCAGAGATTAGTGCTTTTTCCCTAGTCGGGAACGCTTTGGAGGGGAAAATCTTCTCAGCGATTGACCTGTCGCAAAACGCAGTTCACCTCAACCTACAAGAGAAACCCATCCTCACAGCGACCGAGTTAATCCTCCAAGCAGCGAGCCAAGGCGTTTCTAAAAAGCTATTGACGGGCACTTTGCGCAACGATCCCTTGGGTTACGCTGCCGCGAACGATCAACTCCCGAGTGCTAGCGACTGGATAGACGCAGAAGGCGGCCTCCGCAATCTTAGCGAACTACCATGGTTCAGAGCTTTAGGCATAGATATGACTTATGTCCAAGAGCAAGGCGGCAGTATCACTCAAGAGCTCGCCTTTGCATTGGCGAGTGTAGTTGAGTATTTAGATTGGCTCAGCCAAAAGGGCCATTCGCTAGAGAGTTTATT
>JBGCFA010000311.1:0-2831 GCA_045106675.1 Bacteroidia bacterium | reverse complement strand
TGCTCGGGCATCGTCCTAAAACGATAGTCGGTGAGAAAACCAATTTCATCATAATCGTAAAAGACCACCCGCCGATGTCGAGTAACACCAAAGTTTTTGAGCAACATATCACCCGGAAAAATATTGACCGCTGCTAATTGCTTGATGGTATTGCCGTATTCGTCGATCACTTCATCCATCTCGTTCGGTGGAGCCGTAGCCATAAAAATGTTGAGGGGTGTCATCCTGCGCTCAGTATAAAGATGATCGATGATCACTTGCTCTCCTTCTACATAGACGATGGATGGAGCAACTTTTAGCAGCTCTGCAAGCAAGTCGGGATGAAAACGATCTTTTGGAAATACAAAATGCTCAAATTCATGAGTATCCGCCATACGGCCAACTCGATCATGGTGCTTTACTAGCCTATATTTACGTTTGACCATGGAGCGATCCGTGATTTTAGGCGGATCAAAATGGTCCTTGATTAGCTTAAACACAATAGGGTAGGAGGGAAGCGTAAAGACAGCCATCACCATACCTTTGATGCCCGGTGCAAAATCAAATTGATCTTTCGACTGGGATAAGTGACGCAAGAAGTCTCGGTATAGCTCAGTCTTACCATGTTTACCAAAACCGATGGAGTTGTATAACTCACTCTTTGACTTGAGTGGCATAATGCTTTTGAGAAAGCGAACCATCTCAGATGGTATCTCGACCTTGACATGAAAATAAGAGCGGGTAAAACTAAATATGATACTGGTCGAGTCTGTATCCAAAATCAGACTGTCTGCAAAAATCCCTTGCTCTCGATGCAATAAGGGTATCACAAAAGGGTGAAGTTGATTGCCTAACTTCACTCTGCCGACTATATAGGCTGCTTTGTTACGAAAAAAAACAGTCCTAATAACTTCTAATTGAGCATTGGAGGTGTTCTGGCGTTCCTCAAGGAGGTCTTGCTCAAGCCGCCTGCTGATAAGCTTGATGTCTCTTTCTAAATCCTCAAATGGTGATTGAAATCGAAAGTCATACATCAATTCCTTAATGCTTTCTTCTGGCGTTCCGCGCAGGGGATAAACCTTGAAAATTGGCGCAGAAGACTCTGAATCTAATCGCATGATGGCCCCATCGACAAACATGAAATCTTGCTCCGCGCCCATGCCGCCAAATACTTTACGGCAGACCGAGTTGAAAAAGGATTCGGCTATTTCGGTATCTGCTAGGTGGGCAACATCATAGGCATATGCCTGTTTGAGAATCTCCCAAAGACCGCGATTATTGAAGTTTTCTTGTAAAAGCCTGCGGGCCTGCATGGCGATTTTCATCGCCTCTTTTTTATAAACTCGAAGCCGTTCTTTGCTGTCGTCTTGTATGCCAGCCCAATCCTGATTCTCAAAACGGACAACTGCTCTTTGAGTGATGCGGTTGAATTCTGACCGATAAGCTTTGAAGCCTTCTAGTATAAGGCGGTTGGTGGCAAGTATATTAGGAAAGTTGTTCAATCTAGGGTGATTTGAAATTCTATTCTAACTTAGCATAAAAGCTAGAAATCTAATGCAACTCAGTGAAATCTATCTCTATCCGATTAAATCCCTTGGCGGGATTTCTGTTTCTCAAGCCCAGTTGACAGACCGTGGCTTACAATATGACCGTCGCTGGATGTTGGTTGATCCGGCAGGGAAATTTATGAGCCAAAGGAGTAATAAGGCTATGGCGCTGCTTGAAGTACGCTTGGATGGCGAAAATATGCTCGTACGACATCGACAAAAATTGACTGAGCCTCTGGTGCTGAGTCTTAATCCGGTGCTAGGAGAGGCGAAGTCTGTATCAGTTTGGAAAGACGAATTCGAAGCCCATCTACTAAACTCAGACGCTGATGAGTGGTTTTCGTCGATTCTCGGAACGCCTTGTCACTTAGTTTATATGGGTGAAACCGATCATCGGGCTAAGAAAACAGGGCATTTGGTAAGCTTTGCGGATGGCTATCCACATCTGATCATTGGGCAGTCTAGTATGGATGAGCTCAATGCTCGCTTGGAGGAAGCTGTGCCTGTGGACCGTTTTCGTCCTAATCTAGTATTTACGGGTGGTCGTCCTCATGCTGAAGATGATTGGGATAGTTTTGAAGTAGGAGGAATAAAATTTGATTGTGTCAAGCCCTGTGTGCGCTGTCAGGTGCCCAATATTGATCAGCTCACTGGTGAAATGAAAAAGGAACCGAACCGAACCTTGGCTAAATATCGCCAGACAGATAACAAAATCATGTTTGGCATGAATTTGATCCATGAAGGAGAGGGCGAAATTGCTGTGGGTATGGATTTGAAGGTTAAGGAAAATTAAAAGTCAGAACAAGCATCTGTAGAGTCGCATCCCGAAAGCTTTCGCGGATTGCGCCCTACATTTGGTATTACCGCTATTCGCGGAACGCTTCCACGTGGCTATTAGCCGCTCTAAAGCAGTCAGGGTTCTTTAGCGTTCGGCTCGGCTGTGACAAAAAAAGACCAGATGAATCACTCATCTGGTCTTTTTTTGAAAAAATTAGGGGGCTGCGATTCTAACATGTAGAAGAGCCACCCTAACCCTTGCTCATTCTTTACTTTAACCTGTGATAAAGGTAGCAAAGAAAGGCTCTGATAGGGCTGTTTTGCGGTGAATGGGGAGTTTTGATATATGAGTAGAAAGATTCAAGAGTTGAATTGTTGTTTTCTGGATTTAGCGACATTAACTCTAGCGTTCGGCCCAGCCGTGACAAAAAAAGACCAGACGATTGCTCATCTGGTCTTTTAAAAAAAAATTAGGGGGCTGCGATTCTAACATGTAGAAGAGCCACCCTAACCCTTGCTCATTCTTTA
>JBGCFA010000310.1:0-19960 GCA_045106675.1 Bacteroidia bacterium | reverse complement strand
CTGGAATTATGGCCGAGCAGCCAATCCTACTAGCCCACGGGTAGTGGTTCAAGATCCTAGCGAAAGTACAATAGCTGTTTTAGGACATCCTGGTTATATCTTTGATAGCCATGAAAACACTTTGCAGTTACAACAGAAATTCACCTTCAACCTTGGTAAGCACACCCTCAAAACGGGTGTTGATGTAATTTCTGCTGATCATCAATTATTTGGTGGGGGAAATGTAAACGGTAACTATACTGTTAAACTCACTGATGAGCAGATAAATGGTATAAGTTCTGTAGGTAGTGCACTCAATGTAAACGATATCCCTTCTGATGCGGAAGTATTGAACTATGGGGTAGAGTTGCGCCCTGCGCAGTTTGGGGCACGTCAGACTATCACCAGCGTCTATATCGAAGATCAATACTCAGCGAGTAGCCGACTAAACCTTACGCTAGGCGTGCGTTATGATTATGACAATCTCTCTAAAGGTGGCGCATCGCAAGGAGATCTGGACAATATCGCTCCTCGTTTTAGCTTCAATTACAAAACTTCTTCACGCTCTAGTATTAGAGGTGGAGTAGGGCTGTTTTATGACAAAATCAACTATGCGATCTATAGTGATGCATTACAGCAAAATACTACTTCTGCTGATTATCGTTTGCAGATCACGGAACTAGTAAGACTGGGCATTTTGCCAGAGGATACAGACCTTGATGCGGTTACTTTTGAAGGTAATCTTACGACAACAGCTGCTGCTGATTATCTCCAAGGTCCTACTTTTGACCAATTACAGGAACAAAGAGCTAATGTGTTTTTCAATGAACGTCGTCTTTTGAGTCCTTTTGGATATGACAACCCGATGGCTTTACAGGCAACTTTGGGATATCAGTTTCAAGTAAATGAAAACACGCTCTTTTTTGTAGATGTGATGCATAATGAGTCTTACAATCTATTTCGTTTGCAACGCCTAAACTCAGCTGCTGCCTATGTGCAAAATGATCCTGACAATGTTGTAGTCCGCACTGCTGCTGAAGCCGATGCCAGTCGTCCTATTCCAATTTTGACAGATGCTGATGGTCCTTATGCGATGATAGATGGCCAGAAGGTGAGGGGAGTAGCACGTAATGTGGTGATTTCAGAAACAGCGGGACGCTCAACTTACTCTGCAGCAAGTGTCAATTTACAAAAGGAAAAGGGAGATGATAATTATGGTTATCGATTGATCTATACATTGTCTCGATTGATGAACAATACTGAAGGTATTAATTTCCGGGCGATGGATGCCAACGATTTTGAAGCAGAGTGGGGGCCTTCAATCAATGACCGTACTCATGTTATCAATGGCATCGTATATTTTTACCCACTAGAAAATCTAACAGTGTCAGGGGCGATGTTGCTACAAAGTGGTCAGCCGATCAATCGCATTCCTGATGCATTAATCTACGGGACTACTGACCTTAATGGCGATGGGCGTTCATTTGGGGATGCATATGTCGGAAATAGTGACCGCCATCCAGGGGAGAGCCGTAACAGCGATCGCCTACCTTGGTCTAATACTTTTGACCTTGCTTTGCAATATGATGTGCCAATTGGTGAAAATAATTTGCGTTTTCGCGCAGATGTGTTTAATCTGTTCAACGCTGCCAATTTGAGTGGATATTCCAACAATGCCACTCAATCCAACCAAATTCAGGTAGGAAGTGCAGCTTCCGGTTTATTGGTTCGTCGTAATGCTTCGGCACCGCGTCAGTTCCAGTTTACCCTCCAATATTTGTTTTAATACGTGTAGTTAGTTTATTCAGGGTTCCGTCTTTGGCGGAACCCGCCTTTTTTGAGGACGAAATGGACTCTGAGAAAATGAGTCTAGCTTTTTAGGATAATATATTCCTCCCCCTTTGGAGGGGGCAGGGGGAGGAAAAAAAGCACAATCGAGATAAAACCAAGCGTTCTCCGCAGGAGCAAAAAAACCATAGCCATAAAATCTGAATTCATGAGCCCGAATTATATTAAGTTATTTATTATGACACTGTTATGGGGTTGTGCTTCGCCAAACGCCACGTCTTCTAGCGATCCGAGTAATATGAGTTGGACAGAGATCGAAGGGCAGGGGAGAGGCAGTAGCGTACAGTTGATGATGTGGCAGGGAGATCCTTTTATCAATGCTTATATGAAGGATTATGTCGTGCCGGAGCTAAAAAGCCGTTATGATATAGAACTAAATATCGCCAATGGACAAGGCAATGTTGTGGTGTCGATTCTAGCGGCCGAGTTAGAAGCTGGAAAAGAGACGAGTGAGATAGATATGATGTGGATTAATGGTGAGACATTCTATCAACTGAAGCAGATCAAAGCCTTGTACGGCCCATTTACTGATAAACTGCCCAATACACAATTTGTCAATCATGAAGATCCATTTATTGGGGTTGATTTTCAGCAAGAAATCAATGGTATGGAGGCACCTTGGGGCAGTGTGCAGCAAGCGATTATTTATAATAGCGAGTTGATCGAAGAGCCGCCTCGGACGATGGATGAGCTCGCCATTTGGGTCGAGTCCCACCCTGGCTTATTTACGATTCCCAATGAGTTTACTGGCATGAGTTTGCTCAAAGCAATGATGATGGACTTAGCTGGTGGGGCAGAGGCATTCTCGGGAGCGTTCGACGAAGGCGTCTATAACAAATATGCCCCTCAACTATGGGCCTATCTCAACGAGATTAAAATACATTTTTGGAAAAATGGCGAGACTTTTCCCGCCCAACTCTCCGCGATGCACCAGATGTTTGCGAGTGGAGAGATCGCTTTTACGATGAGTATGAATGATAGTGAGGTGGATAATAAAGTCTTGCAGGGCCTATTTCCGGCTAGTTCGCGAGCTTATGTGCCTGATTTTGGCAGTATTCGAAACTCACATTATATGGGCATTAGTAAGATCGCCGCGAACAAAGCAGGAGCGATGCTGGTGATCGATTTTTTGAGTTCGCCAGAGGCACAATTACGCAAGCAAGACCCTTCGGTCTGGGGCGATGGTACAGTACTTAATCTAGAAAAGCTTCCGGCTGAGATGAAGGCTGCTTTTGAAAATCTTCCCACTCGTAAACTAGCGCCAAAGCGAGAAGATATGCTTCCTCGGGCTTTATTAGAGCCTGATCCAGAATATATGATTCGGATTTCTAAAGACTTCCGCAAATACGTGATTGAAGGATAGATATGTACAAAACCCTCGGCATAGCTTTGTTTTTGACCCTTACAGTCTTGCCCTTGGTGGCGGGCCTGATCTATGCCTTTTTGTACAGTGTAGGATTGGCGGGTATCTTGGCTGAGGGTTTCAGCTTAACTTATTGGCTAAGCGTATTTACTGAGGGAGAAATTTGGCGCTCACTGGCTTTTAGCTTTTACATTGCTGCTGCCTCAATGAGCATTGCGACTTGCTTGGCTTTGGTCTTGGTGATACGGATGAGACATTCTTTTAATCGAGGGCTGCTGTCTTATGTCATCTATTTTCCGCTCGCGATTCCAGCTATGGTAGCGGCCTTTATTAGCTTTCAGTTACTAGGCAAGGCAGGTTTTCTGTCTCGTCTCAGCGCTAATTTAGGCTTTACCGAAAGCTTGCAGGCCTTTCCTGACTTGGTCAATGATGTAGCGGGAATTGGGATCATTTTCTCGCATAGTTTGATGGCTTTTCCCTTTTTGTTATTGCTGTTTATTGGCACTTATCAAGGAGAGCGATTAGAATCTCTCAAGCAACTCTCAAGTACCCTTGGGGCAGGGGAGTGGGCCATTGTGCGTAAGGTAATCGCGCCGGTATTGCTGCAGCGAAATCTCCCTTCGTTGCTATTATACTTCATCTTTGTGCTGGGTTCTTATGAGATTCCATTATTGCTGGGAAGAGAAAGCCCGCAGATGGTTTCCGTGCTCACTATCAGGAAGTTACAACGATATGACCTCATGGAGAAGCCTGAGGCCTATATCATTGCGATCATTTATTGTGTATTGGTGTTGGGAGCGATGGTTCTGAGCCTGCGTAGGTCTAATTCCTTAAAAAGGAGCTGATGCAAAGACTGATTACATATTTGCTTTCAGCCCTCATATTGCTGCCCTTTGTGCTACTATTGGGTTTGTCGCTGGCCGAAGCTTGGCGTTTTCCGGATGTATTACCTGAGGCATGGACTTTGGCGCATTGGCAACAATTATTTGCCCTAGATGCAGAGCTTGGCAGCAGTCTTTTGCTTTCAATCGGAATTTCCCTCTTTGTTGCTACGCTAGCTACTAGCAGTGGGTTTTTGACTAGTCGATACATTGCTTATTCACCGCTGCGCGAACGCTATCTCTTATTGGCTTACTGTCCCTTCGTGCTTTCTCCAGTGGTTTACGCCGCATGCATCCACTACTTTTTTATCAAAATGGGTCTTTCTGGGCAAGTAGGAGGGGTTTTGCTGGGGCAATTGATCATTGCATACCCTTTTGCAGTGATTATCTGCCATGCACATTGGAACGAACGCTTGCGATCAATGGAGCAATTGGTCGCTACATTAGGCGGAAGTAGGGGAGCAGCCTTCAGAAGGGTCATTTTACCGATCTCAAAGGGAATACTCTTGGTCTGTTTCTTTCAAACATTCCTGATTTCATGGTTTGAATATGGACTTACCACCTTGATTGGGGTAGGGAAGGTGCAAACCATGACGCTTAAAGTATTTCAATACATCAACGAAGCAGACATCTATTTAGCAGCACTTAGTAGTTGGTTATTGTTTTTACCACCAGCGATCCTCTTGTGGTTCAACAAACGATTTGTATTCAGAGAAGCTTCAAATTTAGAAGTTTAGTATATATGTTAGAAAACCTAACTTTGTTAGGTAGGTTTTTATCCTTAAAAGTTCAGAC
The DNA here is from genome assembly GCA_045106675.1 of Bacteroidia bacterium. Classification (GTDB taxonomy): domain Bacteria; phylum Bacteroidota; class Bacteroidia; order J057; family J057; genus JBCAWW01. The sequence goes on along the minus strand of JBGCFA010000310.1, from coordinate 15,094 downwards.
TTTCAGTATGATTCATTGCGAGGGCCTAAATAAGTTTTACGGAGCAGAAAAAGTATTGCAAAATGTGTCGTTCAGCCTTGCTGAACGCAAAACGCTCAGTGTCTTAGGACGCTCTGGTAGTGGCAAAACGACTTTGCTGCGAATTCTAGCGGGCTTAGAATCTGCTAACGAAGGCGAAATTTTGCTCAAAGGTCAGCGCATTAATGAAACACCCGCCAAGGATCGAGGGATTGTTTATCTCTATCAAGAGGCATTATTATTTCCGCACCTCAATGTCTTTGACAACATAGCTTTTGGATTGCGGCTACGCCGAACGCCAGGCTCCGAGATCAAAGCTAGAGTAGGGGAGATGCTAGAGCGATTAGAATTAGAAGACCAACAAAAGAAGATGCCTCAGCAGCTTTCAGGTGGCCAAAAACAAAGAGTGTCCTTTGGACGAGCTTTGATTATCAATCCGCGCGTTTTATTGTTAGATGAGCCTTTTGGTGCATTGGATGTTGAGACCCGATCCTCTATGCAAGCGTTCCTCAAGGAGGTAAGCCAAACCTACCAAATCACAGCAATCTTTGTGACCCACGATCTCAAAGAAGCCCTACTGATGGGAGATAGAGTAGGCTATATGCGTGAGGGGCAATTAGAAATCTATGATTCCAAGGCAGCTTTCGTTGCGGATTCACGCACCGAAGCGCAAAATGAAATCGCCTTTTGGAAAGAATATCAATAATTCGAAAAATCAATCAATACTCTTATGATTAAAGCATTGCTAGTACACAATCACATAGAAGGATTGACTGAGACTTATCAATCCAGTGAGCGTATTCAATATGATTTCGCCTATGTTGAACAAGATTTTAATCCAGATCTCACTCCCTACGATTTGTTGGTAGTGCCATGTGGGACAGATCAAGTGGCGATGCTCAAAATCAAAGACAAAGTGAAAGCGTTCCTCGAAGCGGGTAAAACAGTCTTTTGCTTTGATGGTTGGTTCACAGATTGGCTACCCCAAAATCGTTGGATTTTGGACAACAGCAAAAAGACGATTGATATTCGTTACCACCTCAAAGATGACCCATATGGGTTATTTAATGGAGTGGACATCAATTCCCTGATCTATTCGAATGGCATTAGTGGTTGGTGGGCTTGTGGTTATATTGAACCCGCCCCAGCAGCTACAATTTTATTAGAAGACACCTGGCAACGACCTATCATGGTCATGGACGATAAAACTACTCCCGGCAAAATGATCATGACCGCTAGCGGCCCGCTTTCGGACAAAACCTATGGCACAACAGATGACGATGCCAGTGAATCAGATATCGCACGACTTTATTCCAACCTATTAGCCTTCGTTGCATAAAGCGCCAACTCAAGGGTAGAGAAAATCAATATTATGAAAAAAATTGGCCTCATTTTCAATGGCGTATGGTCTCATTATGCGTTCGCTAAGGCGACAAAGTATAAAGACCTCTACGAACTGGTTTATATATACGAGCTCTCTGAGGAACGCATCGCTCATTTGCAGGCATTGGTGATACCATTTCAATCCAATCAACTTGAATTGAGTAAGCATAAAGCCTTGATTTATAGATTTTTACAACAGGGTAAAAAAGTGTTTGTCGAAGGCGATAGTTCTCCCGACTGGCTAGATGCACAGTGGGAAGATCGTCCAGTCAACAATTATTGGTGGGTAAAAGATCCCCATAATCCTCCTGTTGCGGAAACAGATTTTACTCATCCTATCTATGAAGGATTGAGTCCTCGTCATAGTTGCTGGCATACGCACGGAGCCTATACCTCAGCACCTTCTGAAGCTCGCATCGTACAGACTAATGCTGATGGCGAGATCATCAGTTGGGAAACCCAACAGTATGGAGGCAGCCTATTTGCGACCACCTTAGATCCTATTGTGGAGCATGGGGTACAGCAAATTACTCATCTGGACAACTATGTCGACAAATTGACTACTTGGCTCTGCGAAGAGACACCTAGCGGCAAATTTGAGATAGAAGTAAAGGATTATGGGGTTTCTACTTGGGCTAATTAGGCTCGTCCTCAATCAATAGTAAGCCCTCATTTTGAGCCTCAAATTTGGCGAGATAACGAGTTTCATTAATCAAGTTGAGTTTGTCATCTTGACGGAGTTTCATGTACTCCAAAAAGTGTAAAACCTCCTTTTGGAGTTTTGGATCAAGGTTTTCGTAAGCAGCAAGGAGCGTTTTGTTCTTCCAAGTCATAATTAAACTTAGCTAAGGGAGATAATCTGTATGCAAGGTGCAAAAATGCCCGACACAACGGTATGCTTGCAGAGGAAACGGTCTATTTAAGGTATCGAATGGCACGATTTTGGGATTGACTGGCGAACTGGATATTTCACGGTATAAAGCATGTGCGGGAGGATGACTTTTGATAGTATTTGAGGTCAAATGATTAACTTACAACTCGATATACGATAATCATCTATGAAAATACTTATTGCTGGAGCTGGTGAAGTAGGTTTCCACGTGGCAAAAATTCTTGCACAAGAAGAGCACGATATCATCCTCATAGACAAAGAACAAGAGCGCCTCAACTATGTTGAATCCCACATTGATGTTGGGACCATCAGAGGTAATTCCGTTTCTATCAAACTTTTAGAAGACGCTGGAGTCGCCAATGCAGACCTCTTGATTGCTGCGACCTCATCGGAAGAAACCAATATAACTACTGCCATTATTGGCAAGCATCTGGGCGCCAAACGCACCATCGTACGTATCTCTAACCCAGAATTTCAGATAGAGAAGGAAAAAATCGATATGGCCAATCTCGGGATTGACAATATGGTTTTTCCAGAAGATTTGGCAGCATCAGAAATCATTCGTCTAGTAAAACGGACAGGATTGACCGATGCCTTTGAATTTGGCGGAGGAAGGTTGCTATTGACCGGTATGATCCTTGAAGCAGGAGCGCAACTTGATCGTGTCAATATGATCGAGGCGGTACAGATCAATCCAAGAGTCAAGTTTACTGTCGTTGCGATCCAACGGGCAGGAAAAACGATCATTCCTAGAGGGGATACTGTATTCAATGCCGGAGATCATATTTACTTTATCAGTCGTCCTGAATGTGTGGATGAGATGATGAGTATGGCAGGTAAAGCCCATGAAAAGATTAAAAATATCATGATCCTCGGCGGAAGTTTGATTGCGAGATTGTTTACCAAGCAAATGCAGTCAAAGTTCAACATTCGTTTGATCGACAAGGACAAAGAAAAGTGCTTTTTATTGGCAGAAGAACTGCCTGAAGCATTGGTGGTTTGTGGCGACGGTAGTCAAGTTGATATGTTGGAAGAAGAAGGTATTACCGAAATGGATGCCTTTATCGCTCTAACCAATGACTCTGAAACCAATATTATTTCTTGCCTTGTCGCCAAAAACCATGGCGTCAAAAGTGCGATCGCTCTAGTAGAAAATATTGATTATATCAGCCTTTCTCAAAACATTGGCATCGATACTTTGATTAATAAGAAGATGATTGCGATTAACAACATCTTCCGCCACGTAAGACAAGGTCAAGTGGTTTCATTGACGAGTTTACACGGAGTTGATTCCGAAGTACTCGAATTTGAGGTCCATAATAATTGTCGAGTGGCCAATGTACCCATCAAAAAGCTATCGTTCCCGAGGGAAGCAATCATAGCAGGGGTGATTAGAGGAGAGGAGAGTTTTATCGCAGGTGGAGACACTTTTATCGAAGAAGGCGATCGGGTAGTGGTCTTTACATTACCTGGAGCGGTACACAAAGTTGAAGAATTTTTTAAATAATGGCGAAAGGAAAAGGACGTTGGTGGAAATGGTTGTTAGGAATCATTGGTGGTTTAGTCTTATTGGGGATTGTCGGGATTTGGATATCTAGCGACCCCAAACCCGAAGGAGTAGCTGGTCCCGCAGCAGATGCCTTGGCAGAACGCATGATGGATGCCGTTGATCACGAAGCCTGGGATACGACAGAAGCAGTTATATGGACGTTCCAAGCATTGGAACCTCATGAACATCTGTGGGATCGAAAAAGACATTTTGCCAAAGTATCATGGTCAAATAATGAAGTCTTAGTAGACATCAATAAAAAGACAGGTGTCGCCTATACTATGGGTGGTAAAATAGACGGCAAGGAAGGCGAGAAGTTGGTCCAATCCGCTTGGGAATATTGGGTCAATGACGCTTTCTGGCTCAATCCAGTGGTTAAAGCTTTTGATCCGGGTACTAGCAGATCGATTGTAACGACCGAATCCGGAGAAGAAGCCCTGATGATTTCTTATAGTTCTGGAGGAGCCACACCGGGGGATTCCTATCTGTGGTTTCTCGACGAGAACGCTCTGCCTTATAAATGGAAAATGTGGGTAAAAGTGATCCCAATAGGTGGAATGGAAACCTCTTGGGAGGATTGGATTACGCTATCCACAGGTGCTAAAGTATCACGCTTGCATAAATTTGGAGAGATGGGAAGTCCGATTCAAAATATCAAAGGAGGCAAACTCGCTGATATTGCGCCAGGCCCAGATCCATTTGCTGCTTTGATGCAGTAGGTTCTATTTTCTTACCGCTTTGCGGAACGCTCGTACTTCTCCTGGTATACTGAGGCTCTCGAAGGACCAGTGCATTTTTTCCTGCTTCACAGAACGATTAGCACTTTCCCAAAGATCAGGATAAGCGTTCCGCGTCGCGGAACGCCAAAAAGTCCTCCTAGCTAGGCAGCTACTCGTCTAGATGAGCGATAAATCAAACCTCCAAAAAAGAGCCCTCCAACTAGCAAAACTCCCAGAGCTAAATAGTGAAACCAAAAAGGCTCTGCGCCTTCAAAATCGCCTTTGATTCGGGCCAAATAGGTCAAAATCATCACCAGACTGACATAATAAAAGTACACCAACTGAAAAGCGAGCTTCAATTTATGTAGCCTCAGAGGTGCGATGACGATCATGAGATAAGCCAACGCTCCTCCGGCAAGCTTTACCGCTTCAAGTGGAATGGAATTGAGATAAACGTTCGTTGCCAGAAAACCAAAATGGATCAGATGCAAGACCGCAAAAAGAATCAGCAGATTTCGCAGTAGGGGATTGTCAGCGATAGGTTTGGGATAAGATGTAGCAAACACATAAAATGTCGCTATGAATATCCCAGCAGACAGACGGCCAGAATACCGAGCAGCGTGTCTAAAAACCTCCTCCAAGGAGGGATGCAAAAGATAGCAGGTCAGGAAAATGACTACTTCTGCCAAAACGCCTACCAGGATAAAATTGCGTAGCTGCTTGCTCATTTCAACTTAGATTTGCTACAACATAATGTCTGGCAAAGCTTTAAACAAGTGATTGGGGACGCTGTAACCAATATTTATCTGTAGTGCTAATTTTTATTTCTTTCAAAAAGACTCATTTTAATAAAAGAATTAAGCACCCATGAAAATCACAATGTTTTCACTCTTTTTTATTTTGAGTTGCTGGTCCTTGTCATATGGACAGGACTTTCAATTGGAATGGCTTAAAAGTTTAGGTGGTACTGAGGATGAAGTAATATCGGGCTTTGAGGTTGATGCTTTGGGCAACGTTACAATTGCGGGCGTATTTGAGAATAATCTATGTATCAATGATTCGCTATGTTTTTATACATCAGGACTAGGTGATTGGGATATATTTGTCGTTCAGTATGATTCTCTAGGGGCTATCAGATGGGCCAAAACTTTCGGTGGGAATAAAGAAGACTGGGTATTTGATATGGCCCTATCGCCAGAAGGAGAAATATATATTACAGGATTTTTTACTGGACCAGCTAAATTTGACTCTCTTCAACTAACTCCCAATTACTATCGCGCTGGGTATTTAGTTAAAATGAGTTCTGATGGAGTAATATTAAACCATTTACAAACCTGGGGGAATTTAGTGGACATTTTCGAACATGTCACAGTCAACAAGGATGGACAGTTATGGTTAGTTGGTTTTATTGAGTCAGATTCATTGGATTTTGGTAATGGGATAATAATAAGAAGAAAGGGTCCTTATAATGATGTATTTGCATTAGCTCTGAACCCTGATTTAAAGCCATTTTCTTTTGCTCAATTATACAGTAAAAATGACGTTTTCCCCTCATTACGCCGCTTTGATGCTGTCAGCGACTCTGTAGGTAATTTATACTTTTCAGGTACCTATAATGATACTCTATATTTTAATGAAGAAGGGTTTAGCCAAGGCTTAGATTGGCATAATTATATTGCTAAAGTAACCCCTGATGGGAATTTAGTTAAGATGAATTTATTTAATGGTCGCGAACTAATGCCTGCTAATCTCAAAGTAGATAATGTGAATAGCTTATATGTTTCGGGGACTCTTCGAGCTAGCAAGATCAGTTGGGGGCAAGTAAACATTATTAGCGACAGTACACTTAGTTATTTCGTTGGGAAACTATCCTCGAAGCTTGAACCGGATTGGCTTTTCCAAAATAGTGGCTTTCAAGGGCTATATAATTCCCAAGACTTAATGGTGAATGCATTAGGAGTGTATTCGATAGGCGGGTTTGATCGTAGTTACTCAATTAGTGATACGATTTTGACTGCTCATCCAAGCCCACAATCTGATTCCGACATTTTAATTCTTCAACACGACCTAGAAACAGGAAAGCTTAAGGGATTAAGCCATTTACCAGGGCCGGTTAGTGAATATGGGGCAAGACTAACTAGTAATGAGAGTTGTCAATTATATTTTTGTGGTGCTTTTAATAATACACTCACTCAGCTTGATACTTTTACATTAAGAAACTCTTCCTTTTTTACCACTGATTTATTAGTAGGTAAATTTGTCGATCTTGATACAGTTAAATTCATCCCACCCCTTGATACTATATTTGATAGTATTACGATATATCCAAACCCATTCATTGACCAAATTAGTATTGCAGGATTACCAGTAGATGAGCGAGTAACTGTTTCCCTATATGACCTTCTAGGCAGAAAGCACATTGAATACTCCACGCTAAACATCAATACCAAAATTACACTATTCAATCTAAGTTATTTACCCAAAGCAACATATATACTTTCAGTAGAAAGTCCTGCTAAGCACTATGCAAAAAAAGTAAGAAACTAGATATAACAACAGATTGAATACTTATGCTTGGACGTAACAAATGTTATTTCCAAACGAGCCAAAAATATGGTTTATACCTTACTTAATCAAAAAGGTATAAGCAAGGTTTAACCTCACCGTATTTTGCAAAGGGTGGTTTTGCTGTCCACTCAACAAATATGACGCATCTAGTTGCAAACCAATGATTCCTAGGCTAGCACCGAAAGTCGTATAATTACGGTTGCCAAATTCAGGGTCTTCTAAGAAGATACCTCCTCTTAAAGCGGCAATAGATTGATTTGGGCCGGTAATTCGGACTTCAGTCCCCAACTGCCAGTTGATCGACCTAAATTCTTCTCCTAGCGGAGCATCACTAAACGAGCCAAACATACCGCTAAGTAGAGGTAAATCACTACGTCCTCCTTCGCCAGGCACCATAAGTTTTTGCCCTTGAAAGCCGAAGTCAAATGCTAAAGTATGCTCTGGATCATATCTATATTCGATGCCTTCCATGATCCCAAAAGCAAGGTTGATAGGGATAAAATCTGACTGAGCAGTAGCGGGTGAATAAGAGATCTTGGGCCCAAGGTCCAATACAGATAATCCCCAACTATTTCTTAGCGATATATTTTCCTTTAGTTTAATTCTATTCTGGTAATAGAGACCAACGTTAGACGCGATAGAACGAACTTTTCTGGCCTCAGTAATATTAGTGCCATTACTTATCAAATCAGACTCAAAATACTGTAGTCCCACTCCCGCAGAGAGATGATCGGTGATTCTTAAGGCAACACTGCCACTGATTTGACTTTCGACAGGATTAGCGGTGCCAATAGGTTGTCCAATAGGATCTGTAAAGTCGATTTGTCCTAAATCAAATCTTCGGGTATTAATACCGAAGCCAATTCGATCAAAATTGGCATAAAAGTTCATGTCAAATAGATGAATATCAGATATCCCTAAAGCTCTTAGCCAAGGTGCATAAGCGATGTTGCCACCGATCAAATTCTGATCTCTAGCTAATAATGCAGGATTCATTTGAGCGGCACCGCCATAATAATGAGGCGCGGCTACAACCCCCAATTCACCCATACCGGCTCCTACGGGATCATTATTGATATTGAGAAAAGGGACTGCTGTAGTGATAGTCTTAATACCGGCCTGTCCATGGCACAAAAGACTAAGCGTTAGACCGAAGGTCAATAAAAGAATGTGTTTCATGATTTCTGTTCTAGTGAGGTTCTTGGTGATCTATATACAAGTTTGTGATTAGAGGACAAGTATGGAAATTTTCTTCTATCATCAAATCCTATAATTCTTACCGCATTTTCCCCCTATCTGCCAATATTTAATAAGTATAAATACTCTTGTTTAAGCATCTAATTATGTCAAATTTTGATTATCGATTCTAGCAAACTTGAAAAGTTAAGATGCTTTGAATTTTCATATAATCGGAAATAAGCTTAACCGCTCTACTAAATAATTAAATGGCTTTTCCCAAAAAAAATTAAGCTTCAAAACAGTCATTTTTTTGTAACAGTCTAAATATATTTTTATGAAAACGACCTACTTGGGTAGTCCAAAACTACCTTACGCAATCCTTATTGCCTGTTTATTAATGTTTGGCCTCAATCCTCTTTCAGCCCAACAAGAGGAAAGCAAAACAGTATATGTGACCATGCAGTACATGAAAGTAAAGCCGGGCAATATCGATGCTTATTTAGAACTAGAAAATCTCTGGAAAAAGATGCACCAAGCACGTGTTGATGCAGGCGAACTCTTATACTGGGGCTTACATCAGGTGGTTTCTCCAACTGGAACCAATGCAGAGTACAATTTCACCACTGTCAATCTATATGAGGGAGAAGAAGCGCTCGCTGCCCACTACGAAGGGGAAATGTCAGAAGGGATGCTGAAACTTTACACTGAAGAAGAGCTAGAAATCATGCAAAAGACCACGGAACTGCGCGATTTGGTAAAAGAGGAAGTCTACTATCGTACTTTACGAGTTACAGACGGTAAGCCAGGGGCTAATTTCATTGTAACCAATTATATGCAATTACAGGGAGATGCAAGCTTAGCGGATCATACTGAGTTAGAGGAAATTTGGTCTAAAATACACCAAGCTCGTATCGACGATGGTAAGATGAAAGCTTGGAGTAGCTGGGATATGGTCTTGCCGATGGATTCTGAAATGGCGCACCAATCGATAACGGTTGACTTCTATGAAGATATGGCGCAATGGATGGCTCCCTTTTATCAAGAATATTTTGCCAAAGTTTATCCAGACATGGACTTGGATAAATTTGCTGCCAAAATGGAAGCTGTTTTTAAAAACCACCATGTTGACATTCTCATGCGCATCGATGGGACTGATTAGAAAGTAGCAGTATTATCATATTATGGCCAGCAAGGTGAAAGTCTTGTTGGCCTTTTTGCAATAAGCTTTTGAAGCACTTACATTTAGGCCACACTCAATATTCCGTTTTTTCACCAAATTCCTCCCAGAGCCTAAAAATCACCAATCCTTCCTCCCGCAACAAAGGCTCCATCGGAATCTGTCGATTCATGGGTTGGACCTCAATTTCGTCATAGATAAAGCTGTCATCAAAGCCAATTACGGATGCATCGTTTTTCGTATTGGCGTAGTAAACTTTGGTAGGTCTGGCCCAATAAATTGCTCCCAAACACATTGGACAAGGTTCACAAGTAGTATATATATCGCAATCCGTCAACTGAAAACTATTGAGCTTTTTACAAGCGTTACGGATGGCATTTACCTCCGCATGAGCTGTTGGATCCAGATCCGTAGTAACTCTATTTACTCCACTGGCGACGATTTTTCCATCCTTCACTACCACGGCCGCAAAAGGCCCTCCTTGACCAGTACGCACATTTTCACAAGCTAGCCTGATAGCTTCTCGCATAAAATCGATTTGTTTTTGGTCCATTAGCGCTCCTTATTCGTTATACATTTAATGTCTATGCCCAAAAGTATGCAGCGCATCGGGATCTTCCTACTTCTTAGTAGTTTGGCTTCGATACTTTATTATCTCTTTTTGCCTCCTGTTCCGATCCCTGCTTCGCAGAACGCTCAGTCAGTTCGGGCTGAATCCATTCCCGACGATCTTGCCCATTATTATGTCTTTTTCAAAGACAAGGGTCCATTGCTGGGGGCTTACGCAGATTTTGATCCCCGCGTTGCGGAACGCCGTGATCTACAGGCCTTAGCGGCTAAAGACTTTTATGATCAAATTGTATATCAACCCTATATAGATCAGATTGATCAGCTAGTCGATAGCCTGAGAATACGTTCTCGCTGGCTCAATGCTGTCAGCGTGAGAGCCGATATCTCTCAGATCAATGCCCTTTACGACTTAGACTTCGTCGAACGCATTCGACCCTTTCGTTCAGAAGCAGTCCTCACCCAAAGTCCCGTTTCCGAAGTAGGAGAAGACAATCCACGTTTAGATACCCTTTTATCCCTTAGCCAAGGTCTCATGGGATTGGATACCCTATTTCAATTGGACTTAAAGGCCCAAGGAGTAAGGATTGCCATATTAGACGCCGGATTCAAAGGCGCCGATAGACACCCCGCACTTGCCACTCTGATGAAAAGCGATAGAGTAGTGGGGACCTATGATTTTTACAAGGATCGTGAAAACGTTTATAGCAATTCTTCTCATGGCCTCCAAGTCTTGAGTTGCTTGGCTGGATATTATGGAGATCGACCTTTAGGAGCCGCGACAGAAGCGGAGTATTTACTAGCACGGATCGTAAAGCAGTTTTTTGCCTTTGGCAATGATGAAGACCTATGGATCGCAGCCGCAGAATGGGCCGAAGCCAATGGTGCCGAGATCATCAACTCCTCGATCACCTATGTTGAAAACTATCTCACTCCGGGAGAAATGGACGGACTTTCGAGTCCAGTTACAAAAGCCGCTCAGGTGGCAGTCAAGAAAGGAGTTTTGGTCGTTTGTGCTATGGGCAATGAAGGCGATAAGCGATGGCGTATCATGGGCGCACCTGCCGATGCGATAGAAGTGCTTTCCGTAGGTGGGACTTACCCTATGGTGCCCTTGCACTTACCCATGGCCTCCAAAGGGCCCAATTCTCGTCGCAAACTCAAACCCAATGTAGCCGCTCCGGCTTTTGTCTTAGCGGCCATGCACAAAAACCTCTATGGCGAAAGTGTAGGCACCTCCTTTTCAACTCCTTTGGTAGCTGGGATTGCAGGCGTTCTGCGACAGCAGCACCCTCAACTCAAACCAGCGGAACTGATAGCTCGCCTAGAACGCTCAGGGCACTTTTATCCCTACTATGACTATGATCTTGGCTATGGAGTGCCTGATATGGGTCGACTATTGACCGATAGTATCCCAGTGGCTGATAGTCTATTTCAAATTAGATTGGCAAGAGATACGGTATGGCTTGATTTCGATACACTCTATATGCAAAAGGATACCCTTCGTTTTCCATATGGTCGTATGCTCTATTATCATTTTGAACGACCTGAGCAATATTTAAAGTCCTATCAAGGCTTTCGAATTCCCAATAATACTGCTTCACATTACTTTATCCGTCAGCAGCCCGCCTTTGGCAAGTTGCGGATTTGGATGGATGATTATCTCTATGAGCAAAGATTTAATGGGGAGTGATGAACTGAGCTATTAGTTTACTGATTCTTTAGCTCTCATACTACCGCTTCGCGGAACGCTTGAGCTGTATGCCCTTTTGTAGACCTTAAAGTTCCAATTCCAAAAGAGCGTTTTCCAAAAACGCTTAACATCAAACCACAAAGTCCCGCCCTTTCCCTTCAAAGTTGTGGCCTTTCCCCACATCTAGTTGATGAAGTGAAGACAAAATTTCTTCTTGAGGAGAAATCAAATCATTCACTATGCAACATAAAACATTTCTCTTCAGCTTTTTATTCGTACTCCCGACCTTATTCATGGGGCAGGTCCTGCAAGAAATCGCTCCAGAACCGAGAGGTCTTCCTGATCCAGATCAGTATCCTTTTGAGGTTTTCTTTAAACTTGGCCTTCCAGCAGGATCATTTGCCTATCAAAGCGGCTATCAAAACATGGATCAGATTCTCCGAGATGGAGGCTTTGATATCCCCAGGGTTCGACAGGTGAATATCTTTGAACTAGGCATGAGGTATAAAAGATTCTATGCGGAAATAGGGGGCGCAAGCAATTTCATCAGTTCTCCCATTCCTCCATTTTCAAATGAACGTTTTTCCATCAATGCATCGTCTATGATGGGATATGTGGACCTTGGTTATTCCGTTTGGCAAAACAGGAATTCAGCCCTATTGTTACGTTTGGGCATAGGTCAGCTGGGATCTTCATACGATATTCGTTCATTACAAAATGTCAGTCCACTGGATTTTGATGATCTGCTTACTGAGATACCCCCTAATCCTTCTACTCTCATTTACCATGAAAATACATTCTTGGACATTAGTGCAGAATTCTGGAAAGGTCGGGCCAAAAATCGAACAAGTTTTGGGGAAGCAGTTAAGATCGGATATAGGAGGGGCATAAATGAGACCGCTTGGGAAGCCATCAATACTACCCCACTTAATGCTCCCCTAGATCGAATGGGTGAATTTTATTTAAATATCTGTTTTCATTTAGGATACACCGTTCTACCCAAATCTAAATAGGATATGAAACGACTGATAACACCAACTATATCATCATGTTGTGGCATCCTGTTTATCATGACCACAATCCTATTAATGGGAGCTAGCTCACCCTTGGTACAAACAGAGTATGCTACATTGAGAATTTACAACAAAGGATACTCACGCTCCGGTTTTGGAATTAAAATCAATGACCAAATGGTGGTCAAAAGCTTGAAGAATAGGTCTTGGATGGAATTAGAGGTACCCGTAGGCACATTGACTTTAGAGACGGTTCCTGAAGTTCGCTATCCTACCAATGCAGGGAAATCATTTTCCATGAAGGTAGAAGCAGGAAAACTATATTACTTAGAAGCTGTTTTAGACTATGAATTTTGGGCCAACACCATGTATTTGGTCTTACGGGAGCAAAAGCGAGCTGAAACAGAAATGAAACGATTGAAGCAGAGAAAAAATGACCTTCAAAAAATTGAGTAAATGGTCTCCATTGGGATTTGCAATCCTTGCTCTTGGTATATCGATCTTCTTGGGGTTGGGGCTTCACAAAAGCCTCAACCTTCAATATGCAGGTGAATGGGATCGACTAGGAGGCTTTTTACGCTGGTTAATGGGTTTTGTCGTAATTCTCCTTGGATTGATTTTGCTGAGCTGGCTCAATTTCAAAGGTCCTTATCAATGGTGGGGCAACCGTTCACAAACAAAATGGATCTACCGAAGCTGGGCCTTGCTATTGTTTTTTTTCCTCTATCTCTTCCTGCAATGGATCACAGGTTTAGAAGTGGATCTAGTCGAAGAAAATCTCTTGGTAGCCATCCTAGCCTTTGCCTTTGTAATGGGCTTTACCTTTGTGGCAGGATTGGTCAGGAGTAATAATCAACAAGCAAAACGCCTACAGCAACAAACTGCGGCAGAACTACAAGCCCTACGTTCCCAACTCAATCCACATTTTCTGTTCAATGCCCTGAATACCATCTATAGCCATGCCGTTCCCTTAGAGGATGAAAGTCTAGCCGAACGCATTCAGGAACTATCGGGGATCTTGCGTTTTACCCTCCAACAAGCGCAAAAAGAGTTCGTAAGCATCGAGGAAGAACTTAGCTTTTTGAATAGATATATTGGGCTGCAACAAGCTCGAATGGCTGAACCTGATGGTGTACAGATTGATATCCAATGGGACCAAAGTGAAGCAAGTATTCCTCCCCTGCTTTTGCTCCCATTTGTAGAAAATTTTTTCAAATACGGCATTTCGCCTCAAAAAGAAACACAGGCGAGCCTTATTTTGCACATAGAGGAAGGAGAATTGCATTTTTCCACCGTCAATCCCATTTCTTCAACGAAGCACCAAGGGACAGGCAAAGGCATTGAGCAGGTAAAAAGACGCCTTGCCTTGGGCTATCCTAACCGCCACCAATTGTCTATCGAACAAAAGGACGGACAATTCAAGCTGCATCTGCGGCTGGAGCTTGACCGTCAGTCTGTCCATTCAATACAAAATGATCATGATCTTGCAAGCCATAGCAATAGACGATGAACCTTCTGCCCTCAAGGTTCTTGAAGCTCATGCAGAAAAGATCCCTTTTCTCAACCTACAAGCAAGCTTTCTTAATCCAACAGAAGGCTTAGCCTACCTCCAAAGTCACCCTCTTGATTTGGTATTTCTAGATGTGCAAATGCCACATTTGCTGGGTACGGAACTGGCAGACTTGCTCAGAGATGTGAATGTGCAATTGATCTTTGTTACAGCCTTTCCAGAATATGCAGTCCAAGGATTTCAACTTCGGGCACTGGATTATTTACTCAAACCCGTCTCCTTGCCACGTTTTCTCGAAGCCTGCAACCGGGCCTTGCAAGGTCAGCAAATCCGGATGAATCAATCGCCCAGCCTTTTTATTAAGGATGGCTATGATTGGGTCAGAGTGGATTTAGACAAGGTTTTGTACATCCGTTCTGACACCAACCTCTTGTTTTTCCATCAGACAGAAAAAACTGTTAGCACTCGGATGACTATCTCAAAAGCACTCGATATGCTACCCAATGGAGCTTTTGTCCGGGTACATAAGTCATACATTGTCGCGGTGAATGCAATCAGCAAGATTGAAAGGCATCAACTGACCGTAGGCAAGGAACAGATTCCCTTGGCCAGTAGATATAAGGAAGAGGTACAACGATTGATACTGGGATAAGCCCTGCTTGCGCTTTCAACAATTTAGGTCCTACCGCTTCGCGGAACGCTCAAACAGTCTGAGCAGGATGAGCGTTCTGCGAAGCAGCAAAACCTAAAGCTATCCGCAGCCAAAGGGCAAGCTATCGCTCTTAGTCCCAAGTCAGCTTACTTATTCGTTACATATTTTGCGGTG
>JBGCFA010000031.1:0-4289 GCA_045106675.1 Bacteroidia bacterium | reverse complement strand
CTCAGCTTCTTTGAGGATATAATACCAAAGAGGCGTTCCGTTTAAATCGAGGTCTGCTTTTTCGGGAATTTCGATCGGGACGATACTCATCCGTTGAGCAATATCTTCCCCACTCGGCAAGCCATAGACGACAGCTCGCTTGAGATTGCGGTATGGAAGAGACTTTTCGATGGGGCGATCAGTGCGGATAAAAGGGATATTGTGGAAGGCTTTGGCAATCTTACTGTCTATCTTTTTTGCCATCTGCACACAACCATCGCCAAAATCAAACATATAACGCCAATCAAGATATTGATCCATCACTTCAAAAGCGCCTAGTTCAAATAGTCCGGACACTGTTTCAGCATTAATGCGGTTGTCTTCTCGCGTTTGGCTATGCCCAACTCTAAAAGCAGCCCCCGTAAACTCTAAAGGTAAACCGGAAGGATGGCAGAAATAAGTGCCGCCGTTTTGGTAAATGTCCTCATAGATTTCTTTTTCCATCACCTCCTGCAAAAACTCATGCAGGATCAGCCATTGGTAATGCCAAATCACTCGCTTCCGCGCTTCTTGAAATACATTGTGGGCTCCAGTTTCTTTGCGAACGAGGTCCACCACTTTGTTATGAAAGTCGATAAATAGCACCTGCATACGCGAAACGATCAGATTTTCATCGTTCCGAGCATCGGGAATGATCGCTTTGTTTTGAGCATTACGTTGGAGATCGGTCCAAAAGTAGCCGCATTTCAAATCGCTATAATCTTCGCCCAAAAGAAGCTTAGAACGATCCTTGGCGTCATACAAAAAGTCTTGCGTCCATTGCCCATAAACACAGTCTAGATCGAGATTGAAGGAGCGGTCATTTTGCAAAGGAACGCTTGGGTCATGAAAACTCCGCAATTTAGAAGAGCTCTCAAAGGTCATATCATGTGCCAAAAACTGACTAAAGATCGCCTGTCCATTAGAGATGTGCGTGCTATCCAAGCAACGACTATACTCCACCATACGGGCGGCCAATTTTTGCAACTTTTGCTCAGGCAAATATAGGGCTGGCAACTCGGGGAAGAGTTTAGAGAAGGCGGGCTCATCACGAAGGTGAAAATGGGTTTTTTGTAGGCTTTGCATGACTGTTTTTTTAGTAGATAGTACTGGGTAGTAAGTACTGAGAGGGCTGACAGCTATTTTTAGGGCAATTTTGACATCCCTTCCGCCCGATAGAACCCTTCCAATTCCGATAGATATCGGAAGACGGGATCTCGCCTGCTAATTCATTGGAACCGAAGGAAGCAAAAAGGAGATGTTATTCGTACAAAAATCTATTGAGTCCCAGGACTCATGAACATTTATTTTTCATGGCAATTTCGTTAGGAGTTCATCGGCGAGGGCGGCATAGTCGAAGGCTCCATTAGAACGACGGGCGAAAGAGAAAATATCCACCCCAGCCTCTTGGGATCCGGCAAGGGAAATATTGGTGCGAATGCGAGTTTCAAAGACTTTGTCTCCGTATTCCTCATGGAGTTTTTTCAGTACCTCGCGGTTCATGGTTTTGCGTTGATCATAGCGAGTCAATACAAAACCAAGGATTTGTAATTCATTATTGAGTTGCTTTTTGATCCGCTCAAAGGTTTTCATAAAACTCTGCACCCCTTTAAGCGGCAAAAACTCAGCTTGTAGCGGCATCAAGACCCAATCACTAGCGACCAAGGCATTGACGGTCAGCATCCCAATCGCAGGCGGACAGTCAATAAAGAGATAATCAAAGTGCGCCTCTAGCGGTTCCACGATGCGTTCGAGCAAGCTTTCTCTCCCATACACACTCACTAACTCCATCTCTGCCATCGCCAAATCAAGCGTAGCCGGTATCAAAGACAAACCCGACTTAGTCTCTATTACCGCCGCCATAGGGTCAGCTTCTTGCCCAGCCGCTTCTTGCTTGAGCAATTGATAGATATTGGCTTCAGTTTCCTCCTCCACACCAAGGGCTTGGCTAAGGTTGGCCTGAGGATCGAGATCAAGTAGCAAAACCCGTTTGCCACGAGCCTTGAGCGCTGCCGCCAGATTGACAGCAGAAGTGGTCTTGCCAGAACCACCTTTTTGGATTGCTATGGAGAGGGTTTGCATGGGGGGTTATTTTTGAGCTAGATACTTCTGATTGAGTCGTTCATAGAAATCTATATGATAGCTAAAATCAATAAAAGGAAAAGAGCTTGGAAGGAGACGAATACAACGCTCTAGATATTCCATGATTAAGTCTAATCGATCATGGTGAGTATCTTTGTTTAGGTTGAGTTTACGCAATTCTTTATCAACGAGTGTGATTTTATGCCGTTCCCAAGTACGATAATGAAGCCCCTTGTTTTTAGAAATGATTTGGTCAGGATCAACAAAAAAGTATTGCCAACATACAACCGCTGCAGATGCAATTAGTTGTCCAAAATATTGCTCAAAAGAGAACGTGGCCATTTCAAATTGCAAACCACTATCAAAAAACACAAAGGAAGATGGCCATTTTGAATCTTCAAGAACTATACATCCATACTGAGGAGTATATCTAGAATCGTTAAAAAAACTTGGGCTATCGAACCATCTTAAACCAGAAAAAGAATCTGCAGATGGTTTTCTTTGATCTCCAACATTCTCAAACCTGTTAAGTGGACTCTCCCAAAATGGCACAACATCTTTAAATATATCAGTAATCCCATTGATAGAGAATCCTCCCTTTAGTAATCCTTCGTTAGGCTTTTGTTCACCTCTTACCCATTCAAAATGAGCTCCTGAAGTAAAAAACATTGGAATATGATCTGGCGTAGTATCTAATCCATAAAGTTCTGAAAGTTTTTTCCTTCTCTTATTTACGAACCGCATAAAAGAGGATTGTTCTCCTTCTTTTACAAAAATTTGAAGTTTATCAATTTGTTTATCGGCTATCTCTATACCTTCGGCCTTAAATTGAATATTTTGGCAAAATTCGTAAAGAGTATTAACAAAATTTTTCATCTTCTTATTTTAAATTTAATTGTCCATCTAAGATGCCATTTAACAACTCTAATTGGGACTCTACCGTTGAAATCGCAATGGATTTATTATGATTTTCGATTAGGCGCTCTTCAATATCTTCCATTGAAACATAATTTTTTCCTTTACGAATACGCGTTAAATTTTGAGCAAAAGCTGCTTTAATTCCCCAGTTTCGTTCGTTACTTATTTTATAGAAAGTTTCCCATCCAATCCTATTAATATTATAAGTAATGTCGTCAGCCTCTCTAGGGGGTGGAGCTATCTCAAATGATATTTCATTTTTTTCTCTTACTCCATTTCCGTCTAAATCTTTTAGCCCCCATTCAATACTAATTTCTCTTGCAAAGTTTCCATAAAGTGGTGCCTCAACTCCATGATTATCAAACAGAACATTATAATAAAGGACTTTATTGAAATTATCATGTTGCTCATCTTCAAGATTTATTAGAGTTTGTAACAAACCCTCTGCTTTTGATTCGGCATTAACCATTTGTCCATTGGCAGATCGATCAATAATAAAAAGATTTTGAGTTTCAGAGCCTTTTCCTCCTAATCTATGGCTAATAATATGGCCTTTTACCCAATCTCCTTTTCGGCCATGCACACCTTTTTTATCTGGTCCTTTTGCATGATTGAGTTTCTCTGCATGTTCCCACCCAGGAATAGGAACAGTTGATTTAGAACCCGATTTGTTTTGCGTAATAGGAAAACCTGTTCCCGAGCCACTACCGTATTCCAATACCGTATTCTCATTCAAAACCGGCCGATCAACTGCTGCCCCGACTTCGTTTGATGGGGGACTTGCGGTATAAATATAATTCCAGTTTTTACCAACAAGCTCTACTTTGAAAGAAGTGAAAACTGAATGTTTCTTCCTTACTTCATTTCTAACCTTTTGAGCTTCTTCATAAGTAATAGCTCCTTGATTAGCATGTTGCTTCTCGAAAGCATGAAGATCCTTTAGCCCTTCTTTGATCATTTTCGCCTTCTCTTCCTTCGGAATATCCTTATTCTTATCTAGGTCAGCATCATTTTCTGCCACATCCTTTTTCTCCCCTTTCGCCAATCCTGGCCATTTTTTATTCACATCACCAAGATCAAGCATGAAGTCCCAACTAGTACCTCCATCAATCACCTTAATACTATCAATTACTTGATCATGCTTTTTACCGATAGATTGCGCGATTGTATTGGCGTCCGCTTGCAAAAGCTGCCTAAGATCACCGGCTTTGCTATTGAGTTGAGCTTGAAAATCCATTGCCGCTTTTTGCAATAGCATCATTCTTTCCATC
>JBGCFA010000309.1:0-8511 GCA_045106675.1 Bacteroidia bacterium | reverse complement strand
TTGGTACCAATCGTATCACTATCAGAGGGATCGGATCACGTTCTCTCTTTTCTACCACCAAAGTCAGAGCTTATCTAGATGATATCCCCCTTAGCACCGGTGATGGGGAGACTACGATCGAAGATATCGATATGGGCATGATCGAGAGAGTGGAAGTGATCCGTGGTCCTGCTGCTAGTCTTTATGGGGCCGGCCTCGCCGGAACGATCAATCTCCGCTTTCGGGACTTTGGGCAACAGACAACAGGAGTAGGTTTACAGGCACAGATAGGCAGTTTTGGTTTACAGCGCTATCAAGCCTCGGGCAATTGGCAGCAAGAGCAAGGCGGCATGCGCATTCACTATACCGATACCCGTCAAGAAGGCTTTCGTGAAAATAATCGTTACGAACGTCAAAGCTTAGGGCTCAGTGGTAAATGGCAAAGTGGAGAGAAAGGGCAAATTAGCTTCATCGCCAATTATGCAGATGTCCTCGGTTTTATCCCTAGCTCTATCGATAGTACTGACTTTGTCGAAGATCCCAGCCAGGCAGCTTTCACCTGGAATCGCTCTCAAGGATTTGAAGACTATCAAAAACTCCTCATGGGGCTTTCCTACCAGCATCAATTCAATGACGATCTACAATTGGTCAGTAGCGTCTATGGCGGTTTTCGCAGCAATTACGAACTGCGGCCTTTCAATCTCTTGCAGGAACAAAGCCAAAATCTTGGTTTGCGAACTCGAATGGCTGGACAAAAAGAGCTAGCTAAGACATCACTCAATTGGCAAGTAGGGGTGGAGGCGTTCCGCGAAGCGTACCAATGGCTCACCACTGACAATGCAGACGGGGCCGGAACCTTAGGCGATATCCTCAGCAACAATCTCGAAACGAGACAGTATATCAATCTATTTGCACAGTTAGATGTAGCCCTTGGCGAACGCTTAAATCTAACAGGTGGGCTGAATTTCAATCATACCAGTTATGTCTATCAAGATGTCTTTGCAGCTGACAGCATTGACCTCAGTGGCCAATACCAATATCCGTTTACCATATCACCACGACTCGCTTTCAACTATCAATTAAAGCCATATTGGCACCTATACGGCAATGTTAGTCATGGTTTTTCGCCGCCAACGCTCAGTGAAACTTTGACTCCTGACGGCCAGATCAATCCAGACATACTACCAGAATCCGGCTGGAATTTTGAGTTAGGACAGCGTTATCGTACCGGAAATCAAGCAACTTATTTAGAGACTACCGTCTTTTATCTACCCGTACAAAACCTATTGGTCGCTCGACGCACTGACAATGATCAATTTATCGGTCTCAATGCCGGTAAAGCGGACCACATCGGTTTTGAGTTGAGTGCCGATCAACGATTGTATAAAGTAGCACAAACAGAAATTCGGCTATTTGCCAGCTATACCTTTGCTCGCTACCGTTTCAGCGACTTTGTTGATCTCGAAGCAGACTATAGCGGGAATGCTTTACCCGGCATCCCCCCGCATCATCTCAATGCTGGTCTTGATGCCCTTTTTGGTGATTTCAAAGTCAATCTCAATTATCGCTTTGTCGATGCGATGCCTTTAAGGGACGACAATGTCGCCTACTCAGAAGCATATTCTCTCTGGAATTTGCGACTTGATTGGGAGGCCCCCTTCGGAGAACGCACCGACTGGGCTATATATGGAGGAGTGCAAAATATCTTCGATACTCGCTATGCCTCGATGCTTTTGATCAATGCAGGTAGTTTTGGAAATAACGCCCCACGTTATTACTATCCTGGGGCGCCTCGCAATTTCTATTTAGGCTTGAAACTCTTTTTGCATACAAAATAGTGGCCTTGAATCGAAGTGATAGCTGTTGTAGCACTGATCAACGCTCAATCAATATTTTTTCACGATAAGCACCGCTTTCGCCTTGGATGTCGATCATGTATAAGCCAGTACTAAGCTGAGATAAATCCGCTTCCCAGCGATTGGCACCTGCACTGACTTGCGCAGATTGTTGCCATACGAGCTTGCCTTGTAGATCGTAAAGTCTGACGTTTAACTGCTCTGCTTGCTCAAACTGAGCTTCAAAATGCAGCGTTCCCCGACTAGGGTTAGGAAACACTTGAAGCGCTAAAGACCTGAAATCAGACGCTAAGCCGGTGAAAATCCCTTGTAAATTAATATTGTCCAAAAAGATCCGATCGCCTCTACCTTGCGGATCAAAAGCTTGGCTGTAAACCGTTTTGCCTTCAAAGCATAATTGAAAATGAGTTCCCGCCAGGCTATCGAGATTGTAAATATGCGTTTCCCATGCATCGCTATCGGGTGTTACTGCATTATAACGCTCAATCTCTGCGCCATTGATCAGTAGGCGTAAGTTATTGACTTTGCTGGAGATGAGACTATCGCTAGGATTTGGGTTTTGGGCATTAAGGGCACCAGCCAATTGGGTGGAGAATATCTGCCTACGATCAAAACTCAAGTTGAGCGTTTGCATGGCACTCGCATCCACACAGATACAAGCTAGGCTAGAGTAGTCTGGATTATATTCAAATGCATCTACTACTGGCCCTCCCCAAAGCGGAAAAGCATCTACCAAACGATAGTTTACAGAGCCACTGCCCTCTATCATCAAACCATAACTATCGTCATTGCCAAAGTTGCTGTCTACAACCATAGCAGAGCGTTCTCCGGCTAGGAGTAATACACTATCAGCCCAGCCTGACTGCTCAAAATCGATCAATTGTTCTTCCACAGAAAACGCTTGTTTGATTTCGAGGGTAGGGGAGAGGTTATTGTCAATTTGTGGATCGTTGGGAAAGAGGACTCGGGCAAAGAGTTTGTTGTCTTGCAAACCGCTGAGATCAACTGTGCCTCCAAATATGTGGGTAAAGATTTCACCTCCGCTGAGGCTATCCGTCAAAGTATGAGTCTCTACAAAGGAGGTAAAGGGCTCCTGCAAAAAGAGGGCGACTTGAAATTGCGTTCCCGCAGGGATGCCATTGCAACCAAAAAACTTAATGTCAATACTTACCTGCTCAGCATCGCCTAAGCCACAATTGCCTAATGATTGAACCGCGACAACACTAAAATCATTGTCTTGAATAGGGATGCCAAAGCCGACAGCATGCCAAGCATTATGGGTGGCAATGGCTTCGGGAGAACAAGGACCATAGATATCCTCTGAAGAAATAATGGCCGCTCGCCAAGCATCCTCAAATTGAGCAGTAGGCAACAAATAAGTCGTCAACATGCGATAAAAAATCGCACCTGCTTTGTCGATACCAATACCATTGACCTGATAAGGGTCGCCATTGTCGTTGGTGCCTGCGCCGCCTTCGGCCAATAAGTAAAAACAGTGACTAAAGGCCGTACTATTTTGATGAGCGCCTCCATTATCAAGATCACCGCTATACCAACCGCTACCTTTATAAGTGTCAGGAAAGGCAGCTCCTAAACCAAATAGAGAACCCGGATTGGACATGGAGCGAAAGGCGGTGGCATCTTCACCTACTTCCCACGTAAATTGGGTGGAGTCTGCAAAGTGCTGGACACAATTGCCAAAGATATCGGCATAGCCTTCATTGAGAGAAGCGGATTCGTCGATATAGATCAAATTGCCAATCGAGTTGCGCACCACCCCATGAGTAAATTCATGTCCGACCACATCAGAGCCAACATAAGGATTGCCACTCACATCTGAATAAGCTGCATAATAGACGTTCCAGAAGGCATTTTGTCCGTTTTTAGGACCATAGTGCACAAAACTTGGGATCAAGGTTCCTTGGCCGTCATAACCATCGCGTCCATAGCGCTCAAAAAAGTAATCGTAGGTTTGTTCAGTTCCCCAGTGTACATCCGTAGCAACCTCATCCCAATCTGTATTGACATTATTCCAGTAATTGTCATCATCGGTAAAGTCCACCGCATTATTGAGGTTGGAACTATTGTTGAGGTCGTAAGTTTCTATTCCTCCAGCGGCACGGCTATAATCGCGCAGTCTAAATTCTGTAGCCGTAGAGTCGGTGATGATGTCTCGCGTTCCGCTATAGCGGGTCTCTGCCGTACCTTGGCTATCAATCGTATGCAGGGTATTGAGCTTTTTGATGACTTTGCCGCTGCTTGCATCAATATATATCTGCCAAGAGCCATGAGGCTGAGCCGTGAAGACTTCCATTTTATAAGCCAAAACGTACTCATGCGTCTCCCATTTAAAATCAGTATCCACCCACATCAATTCGGCTTCAGGGAAGAAACTACCTTGTGGGTCTTTTTTGATGTCTTTGATCATTTCTTCGAAGAACGCCACCTCCCATAGATATTCTTGTGCTGCGATAGATTGTCTCGCGGCTTCTATCGCTTGTTTTTCGCTTATGCGAACGCTTTTATTGCTCGCGCTAAAGCGCGGTAAGAAATAATTAAAGGATTCGACCCTGCCTTGTCTACTATGAGTTGCTAAAATAGCATGCTCGACTAATTGACCTTGGTGATAGAGTCTAAAGTAAGTATGCTCATAGCCAATCTCATCATAGTTTTGCTGCCAAAACACCAACTCATCATCGCTGCTAAAGCCGAGTAATTGAGTAGATTGGGAAATTAGTTCTTGGGTTGAAAGCTGGGTGTTTGGCAGCATCTTATACCATCCCTCAGCCCCATCAGGGCTAGCAATCGATAAGAGTGGATTTTGAGCAAACAACCCTCCAAGACAAAAAAATGCGCAGATAATACTAATGAATCGAAACATAAAGTAGGCTAAGTTGAGTTAAAACATGGTTATGTAATTTTAAAAATAAGAAAAATGGAGGCAACTACTACCCTCTTTTTAAAGACTACTCGTACGGCAAGAATCTCGGTTTTGGGAAAATTTGATGATGAGGTACAAGAATGCTGGATAGTAATGCACGGATATCGGCAATTAGCCAGTCGATTTATTCGTCAATTTTCGGCCTTCTCAACGCCTCAAAGAGTGATCGTGGCACCCGAAGGCTTGTCTCGATTTTATCTCGCCGATCAACGTCCTCATGTCGGAGCGAGTTGGATGACCCGAGAAGATCGAGAACATGAAATAGAAGACCAACTGCAGTACCTGGAAAATCTTTACGCACATCTTCGCGAGCAACTACCCAGCAATGTCCGCTGGCATTTATTTGGTTTTTCTCAAGGAGTGGCGACGGTATGGAGATGGCTATTGAAGGGCAGTATCAATCCGTCTAGTCTCACGATTTGTTGTGGAATATTACCAGAGGAGAGCAACTACGAGCTTGAGACTAAGCTCAAGGGCATAGCGCTATGTAATATTTACGCCCTAAATGACGAATTTATCCCTGTTGGAAAAGCCAAAGCGCATGCGGAATTATTAGCGAATACCTACCCGAAAACGGAAGTTTTGGCGATAGAAGGGCCTCACAAGTTGCATGCTGAGATGCTCACTCAGTGGGAGAACCGATTTGTCCAACATTTAGCAAAAAACACCCCTATACGCTAGTGACTTAAGATTGTTATGGGAGATGTAAGATTTGGCACAATAAACGCCCAAATAAATCGTGCTACACTAGCATCTATTCTAGCGAATATTCGTTAATAGAGAAAGGAAGGTCGCAAACCATCACAAAACCCAACAAATAGAAGGCGATAATAAACCCATGAAACACCTACTTGTCCCCCTAAATCTCCGCTCAGATTTTGTAAATGTATTAGACTATGCTTGCTCTTTAGCAGACCGTGCCAAAGCCAAATTGACTTTTTTTTATGTTGTGCCGCGTAGGGCACTCAAAGGGGTGAATACTTTTGTGCTTCATCAAAATGATGCTTGGGAACAAGCCGAGCAACGCATCCGATCTGCCTCTGTACGCAATAACATTGCCCAAGTAATCTTAAAAGCTGAAGAGGCTGGATTAGACTTTCGCTTCAAACTGATCACAGGAAGTCCGACCTATAGCATCATCAGAGAAACCAATACTGGTTTGTATGATTTGTTATTGATGGGTTCGCATTCATCTTCCGGTTGGTTTGGAAACCTTCGTAGTTCGCTCGCCAATCGAGTGATGTCTGATATTCAGACCCCTGTAATAGTAGCTCCGGCTCGTAAACCTTTTCTGCGCATAGAGCATATCAGTTATGCTGTCGATCTGACAGATTATGATCCTAAGATCGTACAGACTGTTAAGGAAATTGCTGGTCTATTTGATGCCAAGCTTACTATTGTTCATATCAACGAATCAGAAGAGGATACTGAAAAGGAAATATATCGCAACGTACTGGAAAGTATGATTTCTGCGACCCTTGACTATCCTAAGATTTATTATAAATTTTTTGATCACGCAGATCCACTCGGTGGCATTCGCAAGTTTGTCAGCCAAAACAACGCCAATCTGATTGCTATGACCAATCGCAAAAAGATGAGTTGGGGGGGATGGTTTTCTTCTAAGAGTCTTACTCAAAAGATGACGCGTGAATTAGAAGTACCGCTTCTTGCCTTTCGTAAGGAAGCTGGATAAAACGTTTATACAGTGAGAATCATCTATATAGGGTTTGTCTTTTGACAAGCCCTTTTTGATAGACCTTTATTCCTCCTCCGGATATTGAAATCCTTCTGGTGGTGGGATCAACACTTTATAATTCCACGCACCATATTGGTCTTCTGGTCGATCCGTTTCGTAAGCCCAGCGATCAGGCTTTTGGGGCCCGCGTTTGCGGAACGCTAAGGCTAATAATACCCCAGTGAGTGCGCCAAACAAATGACCTTCCCATGAGATGCCAGGCTCACCGGGAAATAAGCCCCAAATCATTCCCCCATATAAAAAGGCAATTATCAAGGATAAGGATAGCGTGCGAATTTCCTTTCGTAGGATGCCGCTCATAAATAGAAAGAATGCTAAGGCGAATATCATCCCGCTTGCCCCGATATGCCAATTTTGTCCCGCCATCGCCCAAACCCAAAGAGAAGGCGTGAAAAAACTAAACAAAGTTACTGGCAAGGCGATTTCACGGTAGAGATACCAAAGTCCTGCTAGGAGTACTACCAAAGGAATCGAATTGGCCGAGATATGTTTCAAGTCTCCATGTACGAAAGGCATCGTGAGTAAACCGATGAGTCCCTCTGTGGTTCGTGGTAAGACTCCCCAGTAGGCGCGCTCGGCTCCGCTAAGCCAAAATAAACCTTCGATTAGCCAGATACTAAGCAAAGCAAACAGAGCAATAGAGATAGCTTGTTTGATGCGTTGACGATCTTGTTGGGGAGACTCCATACATTGGGTAAGGAAAATTTGTGCCAGCTAGTGAAAAAGGACTATTTTCGGGTCTGAATCTGCCAATATGTCTGAGTCTTCATTACTTTCCGTCAAAAACCTTCGCACTTTCTTCAAAACTGAAACTGGAGAGATCGAGGCCGTTAAGGGGATATCGTATTCCTTATCGGCAGGCCGAACGCTTGGGATTGTCGGTGAATCTGGTAGTGGGAAGTCGGTCAGTTCCTTATCAATCATGGGACTATTGGCTGCGAATGGACGTTTTGAAGCAGACGAAATTGTCTTTTCTCCCAAGGAAGATCAAGTGTATGCATTAGATCAGCTTCCCGAAAAAGAGAAACGAAAACTGAGAGGCAATGAGATGTCAATGATATTTCAGGAACCGATGAGTTCGCTGAATCCCGTATTGAGTTGTGGATATCAAGTTGCAGAAGCTTTAAGATTGCATAAAGGCTTAAATAAAGCAGCTGCGAAAGCGGAAACGCTTAGACTTTTTGAACAGGTACATCTCCCAAGAGTAGAACATATCTATGATGCTTATCCTCACCAGATCTCAGGAGGACAAAAGCAGAGAGTGATGATCGCGATGGCGATCAGTTGTGGTCCTTCACTTTTGATTGCGGATGAGCCCACGACAGCACTTGACGTTACCGTGCAACGGGAAATTTTAGAACTGCTCCAAAGCCTGCAAAGAGAGCATGGTATGGCGATGATTTTCATAACGCACGATCTTGGCGTTGTCGCAGAGATCGCTGACGATATTTTGGTAATGTATAAGGGGGAAATTGTAGAACATGGAAGTATCGTAGACATATTTAGCAATCCGCAACATCCTTATACCCAAGGCCTGCTTGCTTGTCGACCTCAACTATCTCAACGACTCAGGCGCTTGCCTACGATAAGTGATTTCATGGACCCGGATTCTATCCCTCAAATCGAAGAGGTGGATGTTGAGCCGCGAGCAGAGCAAGAAGTACTATTGAAAGTAGAGAAGCTGAAAACTTGGTTTAAAACTGAAACCGGCCTTTTTTCGAGAAAAGAGGCTAGCTATGTCAAGGCCGTAGATGAAGTTAGTTTCGATGTCTTCAAAGGCGAGACATTGGGCTTGGTGGGAGAATCTGGTTGTGGTAAAACTACCTTGGGCCGTTCGATCTTAAGACTTTTAGAACCAACTGAGGGTAAGGTTTATTTTGAAGGACAAGATGAAGGAAGTTTGGATCAATCGTAGCTAAGAAAAAAAAAAAAAAAAATGCAGATCATTTTCCAAGATCCCTATAGTTCTCTCAATCCAC
>JBGCFA010000308.1:0-19162 GCA_045106675.1 Bacteroidia bacterium | reverse complement strand
CGGCTAGGAGTAATATCGGAGGTATCAAGGCCGTAAAAGTGATTTATAATAGCGAAGATGGCTTGGTGTACTATATGAATACCAAAGCCTATAAATACCATTCACAGTTTGCCGCAGTGCAATTAGGCTTTCGCCAAGGCAATGCGATCTTCAATCAGACCCAATATCGTGACAATCCCCAACGCTACCTCTACCCTGCCAATCTCAATTACTACCCAAAACTTGATAAATATGTCCTGCAACTTGTCGCAATCAACGAGATGAGTTGTGAGAACCTCAAAATTCTTTATGACAAACTGATTGCCACTTCCTTTTTTGGCGACAAACTGGTTTTCTTTTCCAATAAGGCAGTATGGGACGACTGCGACGGAGTACCTAAAATTACTTCAGAAGAGCTCTACCAAGGTCAAAACTATCAAGCCTTGAATCTCGAAGAAAACTATGGCTACCTCAACAAAGTCAAACTAGAAGACTTGGAAACGACCTATCTGAGCCGCAGAGATATCGTCTTACTTGATGGGATTCCCAATGAGGTATCAGTCGTAGCGGGTATTATCACCACTGAGTTCCAGACTCCTTTGAGTCATATCAATGTTCTGAGTCACAGTCGTGGAACGCCCAATATGGCCTTGCGTGACGCTTGGGAGAGTCCTCAGTTAGATAGTTTGTTGGGAGACTTGGTTTATCTCAAAGTAGAATCGGATTCATTTATTTTACGCCGAGCCTCGCTGGCAGAAGCAGAAGCGTTCTGGCTCCAGAAAGAACCCCAAACAGTCAGTGTACTCGACAAAAACACCCAGCTCAGTGGACTAGTCGATCTCAATCAAGCCAATCATCGTTGGGTAGATCGCATTGGAGGTAAGGCAGCAAACTTTGCAGAATTACTCAAAATCAATGATAACGGACTGAGCGTTCCGGTGCCGGAAGAATCCTTTGCAATACCCTTTCATTATTATGAACAGCATATCAAGTCTGCCGGGCTGGAGTCCTATATCGATCAGATGCTGCAAGATTCGCTCTTCCTCAATGATCAGGCGGTGCGGCGACAAGTCCTAGAGACATTGCGCGATAGTATCCGTAATACTCCCGTCAACCCAGTACTGCTAGGGGTCGTACGCAATCAGATCAAGGATTTTGCCAATTTCAGTTCGTTCAGGTTTCGCTCTTCTACCAATGCTGAAGATTTGGATTTTTTCTCTGGGGCAGGTTTATACGATTCCTATTCGGCCAAAAAGGATCATGACAAGAAAACAATCGAAAATGCCATCCGCAAGGTCTGGGCTAGTCTTTGGAATTGGCGCGCCTTCGACGAACGCGCCTACTTTAAGATCGATCACCGATCATGTGCGATGGGCATATTGGCGCACCGTTCTTTTCCGGACGAAGATGCCAATGGAGTACTGATCACCCGTAATCTCTATAATGAGAATCCCGGTTTTATCATCAATGTCCAGTTTAAAGAGTATAGTATCGTTTTTCCGGAGCCGGGCATATTACATGATCAGATTATGCTTTTTGCTTGGTCTATCAATCCAGACCAAAACTTCACTCCCGAATATTTGACCTTTTCAAATGTCCCTGAGCTAAATGGAGAGCGAGTGATGACTGACGCGGAGTTACAAGAATTGGGGGAATACAGTATGATGATCAAAACCTACTACTACAACAATGTGCCGCATACTTGTGCTTGCTCTTTTAATGATTTTGCCTTGGACATTGAATTTAAAGTAGACTCAGAAGTGAGTCCACGTAAAATTTATATCAAACAGGCTCGTCCTTTTTTGTAAAGAGCTAGTAACTAATACCCGTCGCCTCTTCACTCCATTGCCAGAGTTTTGCAGCAAGCTCATCATCTTTTGCAAGGGCTGAGGTTTTGGCAATTTTAGACTTATAGAAGTATTCCCCTGATACTTTGCCGCCTTCAGGCTTTGTGGCTAGGTAAACAGTAGTTTGTGCGCCTTTTTCGGGACTAAGCGAGAGCCAATCAAAAAGCATACGGGCCCAGGCTGGAAATTCACGCGCAACATTGGTGCCCACTACTCCAGGGTGTAGGCTATTGACTGTAATATCAGTATCAGCTAGTTTTTGAGCCAAATGCCGGCTAAAGAGGACGTTCATCAACTTCGTATCGCCATAACGCTTGAATGGTTTGAACTCTTTCTCCCCATTCATATCATCAAAATACACCTTACCATTTTTATGGGCCCCAGAAGAAACGTTGATTATTCTAGCGGCGGGGCTTTTTTTGAGATTATCAAGGAGCAAGCCAGTTAGCAAAAAAGGAGCTAAGTGATTAACGGCTAAGGTTTCCTCATAGTCATCTTCGGTGAGTCTTTGTTCGCTAGCAAACATACCAGCATTATTGATGAGTACATCAATGACGGGCATTTTTTTCTGTACGCCTTTGGCGAACGCTTTTATCTGTTGAAAAGATGCCAAATTAGCAGGTAGAGTAGTGATTTGACTATTACCAGAGGCACTGATGAGTTCCTCTCGAACTTTTTCCCCTCGCATAGGATTACGGCTATTGAACAAGATATTATGTCCTTGTAAGGCGAGTTGTAGCGCCGCCGCTTTGCCAATACCAGAGGTAGCTCCGGTAATTAAGATACTCTTTTGCATATTTTCTCAGGGAAAAGAAGATGTAACAGAGCTATATGTTACAGTAAATTTTACTCTTCCGCAATACCCAGAGGATGGAGAAGTTGCTTCCATTCGATCAAATCGGCCCTGAGAGAGCCGATCATCAAGTTTGATTCAATCCGTAAGGGCACTTTGTTGAAGTCATCAGAAATCCAAAATACAATGGTACTCCCGTCCGTTACCATGCCTGACTCATCTATCAACAACTCAAACTTAATCGCCTTAAATTTCGTCCCTTCTACTTCTATTTCTTCTCTTTTCAGCATTACTGCCTCCAAACCAAAAGTCTTTTGATCTAGAAAATTGCGTAAGGAAATTTTATCGCCCGCATTTAGCACGCTATGATCATAATAGGTGCGTGCAAAATAATAGGATGAGATCACATCTTGGATATTCACGGGGACCTCATGTTGAATCTTTTCCTTTTTCTGATTGATATAAGTGGCAGAATGCTGATAGTGATTGAAATGCGTCTCGGTATAGCTTTCAAAGCCTCCTTCTACTATATGTCGATTGAAGCGCCAAGGGACTAAAGCACTTTCGTCAAAGTAAGTCTCATATACATCTCTCACCTTGAAAAACCAATCAAAACCAGAATGGGTAAAGCCTTGCATCACGATGTGGTGACAAGCCCTATCTTGGATAAAGTAAGTTTTGGGTTTGACACTGAGCGTAGCATAACCCGCCGTGATGATGCCATAATGAATTCGATATTTCAGGAACTCTCCTTTTTGAAAAGCAGTATTTTCAACTTGACGTAGCTGCGCATGGACCTTCATGGAAGGGCTCAAAAAAAAGTAAAGTGAAAGGAGGATGAAGTATCTCACAATCTAATATACGATTGAAATGCCGTATTGGTATATAGAGAATTCCCGTATTCAACGCCAAATGATCTATTGGCGTTGAATACGGGAAACTATTTTCAGGCTAGTATCTAGTTGCCTCCTTCAGTAGTGGCGGGCTTTAGTACCTTGCCAACCTCTTCTTTGTTTCGAGAAATTTTTTCTTCTAGCACTTTCACTTTTTCTTCGGCCTGTTCTATTACGTCACGGCGACGCTCGACTTCTGTACTGGACATCTCTCCCTCTTCCTCATCTTTTTGGAGTTTTTCTTTTGCCTTACGGATTTTTTCTTTGCTTTCTTTTACAGTCCTTTCGCCTTCCTCTAAACTTTCTTCTGCTTGAAGACGTCTCTCTTCAGCGGCAGCTCTAGCAGCAGCAGCTCTGGCCTGTCCAAATTCTTTGCCTTCAGCTTCTTTATTGCGTCCATACGCATTACCATTATTAGATTTTTCCTTGTTACGGCCTTGCCCATTACCTTCCATTTCGTCTTCTAGCTCATCTTCTCTTCGCTCTTTGCCTTTCTCTTTATGCTCTTGAGCTCTTTCTCTTGCATCTTCAACATGCTCCTCTTCTAAAGAATGCTCTTCTTTTGCTTTTTTGCCTTTCTCCTTGGCTTGTTCGCGACCATTTTGAGCATTTTCGGCAGCCGCTTCTTTCTTTTCGCGTCCTTTGCCTTGTCCTTGGGCAATCATTGATTGTGGGCTCAGCAAGAGTCCAATCATCAGCATTAGGCTGGCGAATAGGTTAGTCCTTTTCATAAATATCAGTGTTTATTTGTTATCGTCTAAAATGGCATCGATCTCTTTCATTGCCTCTTCGACTTCGGCCTTACTCGCTTCGACCTCATCGGTGATTTTTTCCATATTGTTAGTAGCAGCTTCTAGTTGCTCAACTTCAGCTTTAATGGCAGCTTCATCCTGAGAAGAATCACCTCCGCATGCTGATAAAAACAGCATACCCATGATCCCTAGTCCCAGTAGTAATTGATAAAAGTGTGTTCTTTTCATAAGTCCTTTTTGTAATGATTAGATGAAAACCATGGACATAGGTCACTATTCTGATTTGGGAAATCAAATCAAAAAGTACCTGATTAACAAGTCTTTATAGACTGCAATCATCTTTCATCAGCAAAAATGGGGTACTATAAAGTATTGGGATACTACTTCACCTCTTCGAGTAACTGCTTCTCATAAATACGGGCATAATAGCCATCACTTTCGATCAAATCGTCATGAGTTCCGCGTTCCGTAATACGGCCATCTTCAAGCACGAGAATCAAATCAGCATCTTGCACACAAGTAATCCGGTGTGCAACCATAATGACTGCCGTTTCAGGCTGTTCTTGCCGATAGCTGCGGAGATTGCTCAGGATTGTCTCTTCAGTGGTAGTATCGACAGCTGACAACACATCATCGAGGATAAGTACTTTGGGTTTCCGTATCCATGCTCTTGCAATGGCAGTCCGTTGCTTTTGTCCGCCGGACAAGGTAGTACCGCGTTCCCCGACTAGGGTATCGAAGCCTTGAGGGAAATCAGCAATGCTTTGATAGATAGACGCATCTTTAGCTGCTTGCTCTACCTCCTCTCGGCTAGCTTCTGGACTACCAAAGGCAATATTGTCATGGATGGTGTCAGAAAAGAGAAATACATCTTGGGGAGCATAGCCAATCCCTTCTCTCAAGCCTTGTTTATCGTAGGCTTGTATTAGTCTGCCATCTAATTCTATCGTACCAAAATCGGCTTCAAACAAACGTGGGATGAGCGTACAGAGGGTAGATTTGCCAGAACCAGTAGGCCCAACAATACCCAATTTCTGACCTGGCTTAAGTGCAAATGAGACCTCTTTGAGTGCATTGATCCCAGTATCAGGATAGGTAAAACTCACCTCCTTAAATTGTATATCTGCCTGTTTGATCTTTGCATCTGAGGGACTAAAGCGAATCTCAGACCTTTGCCCAAGCAATTCGTTAAGCCGGTCTTGACTCGCCGCAGCTCGTTGAATCAATGTAGTGACCCAGCCAACAGCAATGATAGGCCAAGCGAGAAGATTGATATAGATAATGAACTCGGCAATGTTGCCAACAGTAAGGGTACCTGCTATCACTTTTTCGCCCCCAACCCAAACAGTCAAGACGACGCTAAAGCCCACCAATAATACTACCAAAGGAAAAAATAAAGCGTCAATTCGAGCGAGGTTCATGGAACGATCTTTGTACTCTTCAGACTCTTTAGCAAAGCGCAAAATATTCGCTCTTTCTTTGACATAAGCCTTAACGACCCTGATGCCAGAATACAATTCTTGCGCGAAGGTCTGCAAGGTCGACAGTTGAGCTTGAATACGTTCGCTACGCTTTTGGATGATAGACTCTACTCGATAGATCAAATAGCTAAGCAGCGGTAAGGGTATGAGTGCATAGAGCGTAAGTTCAAGATTAACCCATACCATTGTGGAGACTACCGCTACGAATAGCGTGATGGTATTGAGGGTATACATGATCCCTGGTCCGAGATACATCCGGACTTTACTCACATCCTCCGTAATTCGTGCCATCAAATCTCCCGTTCGGTTGCGCCGATAGAAAGAGAAGGAGAGTTCTTGTAAATGGTCATAAAGGTCATTGTGCAAATCGTACTCGATAAGCCGTGACATTACAATGATGGTTTGCCGAGTGAAAAAGAGAAAAACCCCTCTGATCAAAGCCATCAAAACTACGAGGCCACCAAAAAGCAACAAATTTTTAACCAGAACATATTCCACATCATGGGCTATATCGAAGCCGGAGAATATTTTATAAAAGCTCAAAACTTCGCCTACCATGTTGATGGCATTTCGCACAATTTGAGCCGGATAGATGGAAAAAACGTTGGAAAGCGCTACAAATAAAATTCCAAGCAACAAATGTTTCTTGTACTTCCAGATATAAGGATTCAGGGCAAATAAGGAGCGCATAAATAATTTTTACCTGTCAAAGGTAAGGAATAATCGCAAAAATTAACTCTGATGAGATATAACACGTATGAAGAATAAACCTTACACCACTCTACTGATTTTGGAGACTCTTGATTTGATGTCAAAGAGTTAATCCCTTTTATTTGGGTGTTGCTAAAAGAATACCCTGAATTTTCACCCAAACTTGATTAAGCCCCTTTGTGGTTTATCATTATTTGCACCTAACCTAACACCTGTAATGAGGAATTTTTTCTCTTTAATGATTTTCTCCCTCAGCTTCCTGCTTACGCTAGCTACCCCCGAATCCGGCCCTGGGGTCGTAGCCTTCTTTAATGGTTCTTTTGAGCAAATGAAAACCAAAGCTCACGAAGAACAAAAACCCTATTTACTCAGTTTTCATGATGATGGGATTCCTTCACGGAATCTCGAAAGATTCACTTACTCAAGTCCTCAGCTGGCAAATTATGTCGCCAACAACTACTTGGCGATGCAGCTTTCCTTTGACAATTCAAATGACTTGACTACACAATTGGTTGATCGTTATCAAGTGATTCTGTTTCCAACGATTGTATTATTCTCCGCCGAAGGAAAAATGCTGTATCGCTTTACTGGTTTTACTGGAGATCAAGCGTTCATACAAATGTTACAGACCTATCGCAATCAGCTTCAAACTGATATGAGTATGACCTTTCCACCGGAGTCTTATAAAATCTCCACTCCTCCCAGTCTTACGAAGCCTTTGAGTGGGCCAGCAGAGACAAAGCCAGAATCTACAGCGCTCATTTTTCAAGACTTAAACGCTGAAAATGAGCCTCCAATCATCCAAAGTGAAATGGAAGAGTTCCAGATTACGGAGCTCAATGATTTGGACAATACAAAAGTATTGAAACATCAAAGCGATGAACTCACGCAAATAGAAGACATACGTCCCACTGCAGAGGCAACTGAGATTTCAATATTGGACGAGAAGCCCGCAAACAATAATGTATCGACTCCAACTCCTGAGATTAAGATCCCAGTCCTGCCCACGAGCAATCTTATCGTGCAAACGGGCGTATATGCGGATAAAATAAACGCACAAAAAGAAAAAACTCGTTTACAACAAGATTATACGGACAATGTCCACATAGATCAGCTAAACATTAATGGACGAAACCTCTATCGAGTGAGAATCGGTCCCTTTACTGCTGATAGTGAGGCCAAGAATATCTTGAAACAATACAATACTCAAGAACGCATGAATGCGATCATCAAAACGCTACAAAACTGATTACTGCTTCAATAATTTCTTATTCAGTGTTTTTCCTTCGGCATTTTGCAAACTCAAGAGGTAAATGCCCGATGGTAAATCAGTAGTAGTGATCGAGAGTTCTTGAGAATTCGCTCTAAGCGAACGCACAAAGACAGTTTGTCCCTGGGCATTGATTAATTTCAATGTCCAGTTTTCTTTTTGAGCAGCTGCATAATCGATTTTAACGTTTACAAGATCCGCAAATGGGTTTGGCGCTAATTCTATGCTCAAACCTGAAATCATCGCTTGATCGATACTCACTGCACGACTCAGATTGAGTTCAAGAACTACTGGTAAGTGGTCAGACATCTGCTTGAGGGCAGCGCAGATCGTTGTAGACACAGGAGAGCCATCACACACTAGCGAAGTATTGTAGTTGGTGCCATCATTGCCAAAAGCTTTATAGGAGTCTTCTACATAGCCTATGCCCGCAGACTCATTGCTGATAGCAGGACTTATCAATATCATATCAAAACGATCATCCATCCCTCCGGCAGAGCCACAGTCAGGAGAACTGGTACGGGTGGACTGAGTATGGAATAAAGCATTACTAGCCCCACTCCAACCATTGACTTTATTGATAGGGTCATCAAAACTAATGGCCGTATTGGTATTGGCAACAAACTTTTGGAAAGCAGGCTCCGCAGGGAAGTAAATATTCATATCTCCCATCAAAAGGACGTTTTTGTCCACCCCATTGCTGGCAACCCAGTTCATGATGCTGGTCGCTGCTACCGAACGCTGACTCTCATTATTGCCACCTGTTCCGGCTTTTAGGTGAGCAACGATACAATACAAAAAGGTAGTGTCCTCCCCTACTTGAGTGATCTCGGGTTTGAGATAAAGCTTATAGACATTGACATCACGTAGAGAACCCCCAATCACCTCCACGCCAGCATAACCAAACTTGTCGGTATTATAGAAGAGTTGATTGGTAATATTTGAGTTGGCAAGATTTGTAAAATCTGCATTGGCTACAGCATTGGTATAGGAAAAAGACAGTTGTTTGATCCCGTTGGCATAGGCTTGATTGGGATTAAACTCATTTACAGTAAATATATCTGGCCGGTAGTCATCTAAAATCGTAGCAAGCCAATTATACTTCTGACTAGCAGTCACGCCCCCACAAGAATTGCCAAACATCAACACATTATAATGCATCACCTTGACTTGAATTTGAGCGTTCAGGCTCAGGCCACAGACGACCGCTAAAAAAAGAGTAAAAATCGCTTTGCGCATAAGATTGGGTTTGATTAGAGAACGACAAAAATCTCACTTTGGTAGGAGGAAGGCAAATTGGTATTTTGCCACAAACAAAAATTATATGGCCCTGTCCAATAAAATACTCCTCTCGATCTTGTTAAGCTTCTTTTCAGGAATAAATATTTATGCACAAGTAGGAGATAGTTTGCAGCTAGATACCACATTGATCTTGATTGATGCTAGCGTTCCGCGAGTAGCGGCACTCCAAAAATTTGAAGCCGATGGTAAATATGGCTTCAAAAATGAAGCTGGAACAATAGTAATTGAAGCGGTCTATGACAAAGCTTCGGCCTTTAAGGATGGCCTCGCCAAGGTGGCCATAGATGGTAAATATGGCTTCATTGAGCCAGAGGGATCGACGGTAGTACCTCTGATGTATGATAGAGTCTTGGCTTTTAGTGAAGGAGTCGCCGTCGTCGAACTAGCGGGTGTGTTTGGTTGGATCGACAATAAAGCAGGTGTCATTATGCCACCACGCTTTGCTCAAGTACAGTCTGCCTCCGAAGGAATGATGCTCATCAAACATCAAGGCAAAGTTGGTTTTTTTGATCTCGCAGGAAAAACCATTATTCCTCTCCAATACGATGATGCTTGGCCATTTTTCATGGGAAAAGCCCGTGTATTGAAGGATGGGAAGTGGTCTTATATCGACCAAAGGGGAAACTGTGTAGAAGATTGTGAGTAGTTGGTAGATGAGAGTAGATTGATGATGCAGTCCAGCTGTCTTTTTATCGCAGCCACTTCGTGGAACGCTTTATTGAGTCGATAGCTTTCAAGCTCCACGATCTCTCCGCACCTAGCCTAATACCTAACGAATATGGCCTTAATAGAGCGTTCTGTGCAGCAGTAAAGAAAAGGAGAATGCACAAACTTATTGGAAAAAAGACTCAAACTCCCATTGCTTACTAAGACTAAAAAAACATGCCCAATGCAGAAAACAGATTCTGCATTGGACATTGAAATTCTTTATTGAATATTCGCTTAGGCCGAAACCGTCCCCATGTGCATAATCTGCTCACGATCGGGTCCTACTGAAACATAGGTTATCGGTACGCCTAATTTATTTTCGAGATAATCGACATAGTCTTGGAGTTTAGCCGGAAGATTGGCTTTGTCGCGTACTCCAGTCACGTCTTCTTGCCAGCATGGCAAAGTTTCATAAATGGGTTGCGCATCCGCCAGATCAAATGGTACCTCTTCGGTACGTCCTTCGGAAGTTTCGTAGGCAACGCATGCTTTGATCTCCGTGCAAATAGACAGCACATCCGCTTTGGTCATGATGAGATCCGTTACGCCATTGATTTGGATTGCATAGTTTAGCAAAGGGAGGTCAATCCAACCCGTTCGGCGAGGCCGTCCAGTAGTGGCACCAAATTCACCACCAGCTTGACGTATTTCCTCACCATCTGCACCAGTAAGCTCTGTCGGGAAAGGCCCGCTACCGACACGCGTACAATAGGCTTTGAAAATGCCATATACTTTGTCCACCTTAGTCGGTGGAACGCCTAAACCAAAGCTAGCGCCGGAAGCAGTTGTATTAGAACTGGTAACAAATGGATAGCTACCAAACTCTATATCGAGCAGTGTACCTTGAGCACCTTCGGCAAGGATTTTTTTACCTTCAGCCAAGGCGTTATTGAGTAAATACTCAGTATTGACAAGTTTTAGGCCACGGAGAAACTCAATGGCAGACATGAATTCAGGCTCAGACTCGCTCAGATCATAATCAAAGTCATAGAGATGCTTGAGTAGATCATGGTGCTTATTGACCAAGCTTTGGTAACGTTCAGCAAAATTATCTGACAAGACATCACCCACACGGAGGCCATTACGCCCCGTCTTATCCATATAGGTAGGGCCGATACCGCGCAGGGTTGAACCAATCTTCTTATCACCTTTGGCTTTTTCAGAAGCTGCATCTAGCAGTTTGTGAGTAGGCAAAATAAGGTGAGCACGGCGAGAGATATAGAGTTTTTCGCTGACATTGACGCCACGCTCGATTAGTGCTTCGATTTCACGGCGAAGGGTTACAGGATCCAATACTACGCCATTGCCGATGACACATTGCGTATCGGCATGAAAGATACCAGACGGGATCAGGTGAAGTACATGCTTTTTGCCGTCGATAACCAGTGTATGACCAGCATTTGGGCCGCCTTGAAAACGAGCAACGATTTCGTAGTCGGGTGTGAAGACATCCACAACTTTTCCTTTACCCTCGTCTCCCCATTGTAGTCCGAGTAGTACGTCTACTGCCATTAGTGTTGTATGAAAATTGGTTAATAAAAATTTATAGATCAGGCGGCGTGTTCGGCCACCGCTTCTTCGGTAGTATCGTGAATCTTGAAGATGGTATTGAGCTTAGTGATCAATAAGAGATTTTTGATGTATTGCGAAGGGTTAGCCAAGTTGACTTCGCCGCCAATTTTGCGCGCTTTGGTCAGCAAGGTGATCAATACGCCTAAGCCGGTACTATTGATATGCTGCAAATCACTCAAATCAATTACAAACTGTTTGACATCATTGCCTAAGTGCTCAGAAAAGGCTTCAGTAATGGGCACCCCATCGGTTTCGCCGATCAGATTGCCATTTAATTTAAAAACCCCAATATCTTCCTGTCTTTCAAAAGAGAACTCCATAATTGTTTATTTTTTTCCTTCGCAATCCGCATTTCGGCATTGGCCATATATCGTAAGGGCGTGATGCGAGACATCAAAGTCCAACATATCGCCGACCATTTTTTCAATAGCACCGAGACGGGGATCACAAAATTCCATCACCTTGCCACATTCAGAGCAAATGACATGGTCATGTTGTTTGTATCCGTATGATTTTTCGTAGAGGGCTTGGGTAGTGCCAAACTGATGACGTTTGACGAGATCACATTCCACAAGCAGATCTAGGGTGTTATAAACCGTTGCCCGGCTCACCCGATAATTTTTGTTTTTCATATGGATGTAGAGTGATTCTACATCGAAGTGATCCGAACGGCTATATATCTCTTCCAAGATCGCAAAACGTTCTGGAGTCTTGCGTTGCCCTTTGCGGTCAAGATAGCCGGCAAAAATCGTCTTTACTTCTTCTATCCGCTCTTTCTGTTTGAGCGGGGGAACGTCTGGCATAGTAATGCGCTTTTTTCGGCTAGCAAAAGTAGTAAAAATCTACCACTATCGCCTCGCCCGCCGTTGCCGGTCCTGTACACTAGACCCTTGATCCTGCATTGTACGCTTGATCGCCCAATAGACGAAATAACCAACAGCAGCTAAAACAGCAATTAAAATAATCGTACCGAAGATATTCATAACGAGAGTTTTTAGTAATTCCTTTTAGAATATACAAAATATCACGCAATGATCCGGCAAAGTAAAAGGGCTGACCTGCCAATGGCAGACCAGCCCTATAATCTATCTACTGGTCGCAGATTACATCATGCCCATACCGGGAGCGCCGTGGCTATGTCCGTGGTCATGAGCACCTTCTGGCTCAGGTTCGTCAGTAATAACACACTCAGTAGTCAAGAGAAGGCCAGCGATAGAAGCGGCGTTTTCTAATGCACTACGAGTAACTTTCGTAGGATCGATGATTCCTGTCTCGAAGAAGTTTTCGTAAACTTCATCACGAGCGTTGAAACCATAATCAGCTTGATCAGAGTTGCGTACTTCATTAAGAATTACACCAGACTCAAGACCAGCGTTCTCTACGATCAGACGGAGAGGTTCTTCAAGTGCACGGCGTACGATAGCAACACCGATACCCATATCACCTTTCAAGAATTTGTCGTTGATACCGCCACGTCCAGGCTCGAGAGCGCTGATCGTACGTACCAAAGCAACACCACCACCTGGGATGATTCCTTCTTCTACAGCTGCTTTCGTAGCGTGTAAGGCATCATCAACGCGGTCTTTCTTCTCTTTCATCGCTACTTCTGTAGCAGCACCTACGTATAGGACAGCAACACCACCAGAAAGCTTAGCAAGACGCTCTTGTAGCTTTTCACGGTCGTAGTCAGAAGTAGTATTTTCAATCTGAGTTTTGATCTGGTTTACACGAGCACTAATGTTCGCTTTGTCTCCACCACCATTAACTACAGTTGTATTGTCTTTGTCGATAGTAACTTTGTTGGCTTGTCCCAACATATCTATCGTAGCGTTTTCCAATTTGAAACCACGCTCTTCAGAGATTACAGTACCACCAGTAAGGATAGCGATGTCTTCCAACATTGCCTTACGACGATCACCAAAACCAGGAGCTTTTACAGCTGCTACTTTCAGTGCACCACGGATTTTGTTTACTACTAAAGTAGCAAGTGCTTCTCCGTCTACGTCTTCAGAGATGATCAAAAGAGGACGTCCTGTCTGAACTGTTTGTTCTAGGATAGGAAGAAGGTCCTTCATTTGAGAGATCTTCTTATCAAACAAGAGGATGAATGGGTTTTCCATATCAACCTGCATATTGTCAGGATCAGTTACGAAGTAAGGCGAAAGATATCCGCGATCAAACTGCATACCTTCTACTACCTCTAGGTAAGTATCAAGGCCTTTAGCTTCTTCAACAGTGATCACACCGTCCTTACCAACTTTTTCCATCGCATCAGCGATGAATTTACCTACTTCTACATCATTGTTAGAAGAGATAGTCGCAACCTGAGCGATTTCTTTTGAATCACCGATCGGCTTAGACACTTTTTGTAGTTCAGCAACGACTATTTTAGTCGCTTCGTCGATACCAGCCTTAAGCTCCATTGGATTAGCTCCAGCAGTAACGTTCTTAAGTCCTTCACGCACCATTGCCTGAGCAAGTACAGTGGCAGTAGTAGTACCATCACCAGCAATGTCTGCTGTTTTGGAAGCTACTTCCTTTACCATCTGAGCGCCCATGTTTTCGATAGGATCAGCTAGCTCGATTTCTTTTGCTACTGTAACACCATCTTTGGTGATATTAGGAGCACCGAATTTCTTATCGATTACTACATTACGGCCTTTAGGACCGAGAGTAACCTTAACGGCGTTGGCCAAGGCATCTACGCCACGTTTGAGGCGATCGCGGGCGTCAACGTTAAATTCGATTTTTTTTGCCATGATATTTCTTAGTCTTTTTTCTAGCGTTTGTTAAATAATAAATAATGCGAGCTGAATTTAGATAATAGCGAGAATGTCTGATTCGCGCATGATCAAATAATCAGCTCCTTCGAGAGCGATCTCGGTTCCTGAATACTTGCCGTACAAGACGGTATCTCCAACGTTTACGGTTGTAGGCTCGTCTTTTTTACCTGGTCCGACAGCTACTACTTCACCACGCTGTGGCTTTTCTTTGGCTGTGTCAGGAATATAAAGTCCGGAAGCTGTTTTTTCTTCGGCGGGAGCTGGCTTTACCAACACACGATCTGCAAGAGGTTTGATGTTTACTGCCATAGCAATAGTCTCTGAAATATGAGTTTATTTTGATGCTAATTTATGTCGTGAGGGGAACGAAAAATGTGCCAAAGGAGGATTCTCTGCCAAATCCTGATTGTGTGTGCGATTTGAAGCGTCAGCTTGTCAGATTGGCAGAAAGCTTGTCATAAACAGCTACCATTTTGACAGGTCCATCTATAATTCTCCCACTTTCTCCTCTAGCCAAGCCTTTTGAC
The DNA here is from genome assembly GCA_045106675.1 of Bacteroidia bacterium. Lineage (GTDB taxonomy): Bacteria > Bacteroidota > Bacteroidia > J057 > J057 > JBCAWW01. The sequence goes on along the minus strand of JBGCFA010000308.1, from coordinate 4,544 downwards.
TGATTTTTTGAGTATGTGAGATTTCGGCCAAAAGTCGCGCTTTATCCGCTACGATTGCCTTTGCTCCTGTAGCCTGCTTACGCGAACGCAAAGCTTGTAGCTTACGCATCAATCTGATCAGCTGGATATGCACTTCTTTTTGATAGGGAGATAAAAGACGATTGCGCTGGAGCCATGTACCAAAAGTGTGCAGTATTGAAGCTAAGGCATCCGGATCGTCCAACTCATAGTAGATCTTGAGCAAAAGAGTCTTCGCGCCAGGATAGTAAAAGACATCTTCAAATTCGACTTGAGTCAAGAGCCGCATCGCGGAACGATAAGACCCTCTCGCAAAAAATATCTGCGCTTGATTATATGCCAATGCATTTTCTCGCTTGTCAGGTTGAATCCGCTCTTTGATGCTGGACAAAAAACGCTCCGTCCAATCAAATTGTCCCAAGCGTACTCCTAAGGCCACGATGTTTTTAAGGTCCGCATGCCCGAGATAGCCATCAGTAAAGATCAACTCCTTGGCCAACATCTGCTGATAAAGCCCAAATAACTCGTTCAGGTACTGCGTCCGGCCTTGATTACCTTGCTTGATACAATAGTTGCGCGCATACTGATAAAGGGTCTCACGCTCCTCTAAAGCGAGTTGATCACTTTCCCCTTGCAAGCAAGCTTTGAGATTGGCATAATGCGTAGGTTCTTCTTCTTCCGTTAAGCAAAGCAATACATAAAAATAAGCCTGAATTACGGGCGAATCGGCATATTGCTGATGATGCACCTGCATATACTCAATGAAGGCTCGCTGTAAATAAGGAATCCCCTCTGTCTGTAATATGTTCTGCCGATTGACCAGTTGACAGATGTTTTTGAGCATTGAGATCACATAAAATCGATCCAAAGCTTCTATCTGATTGACCAGACTTTGATTGTCCTTGCGCTTTCCCTCCCGGAGAAAATAATCATCCCTTTCTAGCTCCAACCAATGCAAATGAAAGTAGTCGTTTTCATCGAGATGAGCGTTCCGCGAAAAGCGGCGCAACAAACGATCGCTCTCCTTTTGAAATAAATCGTACAGTTCTCGTTCCTTGATCGTCTGTAGCAAATACTTCTTGCGTTCGACGGAGTCGTGTTGTAATCGCTCCCAAACCCAAAAATCCTCCAAATGTCCCGTGATATAAGACAAAAGGTTGCTGATACGAGGGTATTCAAAGGCTTCTCCCGGAAAGAGTTTTGCGTCTAAGAGTTCACGGCTTAGCTCTCCTTCTTCTTGCAAAAGCAGCTCCGTCAATTCGACCAGTTTTTCGTCCGTATTATGGTAGGGAGAATTGAGATAACGCACAAAGCGATTGCGCTCAGTTTTTTTGAGCGAGCGCAGCATCTGGATGAGTTTGGAATTGTTCAATGATCAATCAATGCAAAATCAAATTTACATTAAGGATCACTTCATTTCCTAGCTATCATTGAAGATTGACCAAGACATAAGTCCCGCTATTCAACGGCAGCTAAACTCTCGGATATTGGGTACGATTTATTTATACCGCTATTCGCGGAACGCTTAGCTCAATCCGTCAAAATCCCACTAACAAACTGCCTCCCATATTTCCTCTAACTCGCTCAAATACAGTGAAGGAGTTGTGATGCTTTTGTCTTTTGCAGCTCAATCAAATTGACGAATTTATTTGACCCCAATAGGGGTTTGCCCAAAGGGATATGTCTTAGCCCATAAATAAAACTATGAAAAATCGATCTATTGCATTACTCACCCTTTGGATAGGATTATCGCTCAATGCCTGCCAAATGACCAATCTCTATGATGCCAGACCCTTGAAAAAGGGCGAAAAATCGCTCACAGTCGGTACGGATTCTCAAGTAGTAGAGCTGAGTGATCCTCAGACTTCTTTCACCAATAAATTGATTCCCCACCTAGCGATTTATCCCTCCTTAGAATACTCATGGGGCACCCGTTACAATACCAATTATAGTATCAGCCTATCGACTAGTGATGGCCTTAGCTTTGGTGCTAAGATTGGTCTCATTGGTAAAAAAACACCCAAATTTGGCCTTGCGATTTATCCCAAAGTAGGTGCCTTTGCCGGTCAAGGCGAACTTATTTACTTTTCAAGGATTCCTCTGCTCATATCTTTTTATAAGGGAGAAAAATTTTCCTTCACCTATGCCCCGGCACTTATGTTGACCTCGCAAAAGATTTTCACGAACTCGAATGCCGCTTTTTTCAATTCGATCAATTTCCAGACAGGCAATAAGCATAGGTTTGCCATGTCTTATGGTGGAGGTGTCTTCAACAAAAATGTTGTGAGCCAACTTTCAATGGGATACATCTGGCGCTTTGGAGAGATCAAGCCTTAGAGTTTTATTCTTTCCCCACCGCTATCCGCGGAACGCTTAATCGCATCGACCAAAATCATATCCCTCAAGCCTAATTCACCGCCGACTTTGACGGCTTCATTGTGGAGGATACTGTTGGCAAAATCGTCCATATGAAGAGCTTGTTGATTGACTTTTTCAAGGCCCATCGGATCGTTGCGATAGTAGCCTTGGGTACCTCGCCCACCGTAACTAGGACTGAGTCCATACCAACCTTTGTAACAACTCACATGCAGGCGATCTACATAGGACGAATAAGTCGTCGTACAATTGCTGATCGCTCCCGAAGGGAACTCAAATTGCCAAGTCATCGTCTCATAGATATCCTTGAAGCGAGTAGTATCATTGACGAAGCCACGAGCCGTAACTGCGATTGGCTCCTCCCCTACTGCATAGAGACAGCCTTGGATCAAATAAACGCCTAAATCCATGATCGCGCCACCACCGCCAAGCTCTTTTTGCAAGCGCCAGATATGTGGATCAGGCATATGATAACCGAGGCCAGCCTCCACAAAATTAACCGGACCAAAAGGCTTTTCTTCTGTCAACTCCATAACTCGCTGATGATGTCGCTCATAGTGCAGACGATAGCCGACTGACAATAATCTCTCGTTTTCTTCACTCGCCTTGATCATCTGCCGACATTCTTCTGGATTCATGGCCATCGGCTTTTCGCAGATCACATGTTTACCAGCATTGAGGGCCCTGATTGTATACTCGGCATGCATAAAGTTGGGCAGTACGATATAGATAATGTCAATCGCAGGATTATTGGCGATCTCATCGAAGTTTTCATAGTTGTAGATATTCCCTTGGGGAACGTCAAAATCCTTGGACCATTTTTCGGCTTTAGCAGGACTTCCTGTAACCAAGCCCGTAAGTTGACAATTTTGCGTTTCGCGCAGCGCTGGCCCTAGCATGATATTGCTATAGTTGCCTAGACCCACCAAGGCTACTCCAAGCTTTTTGGCGTTGGGCTGTGCACAAGAAGCCATCATTTGCGGCATAGTAGCCAAACCCAATGCTCCCATCGAAAGTGTCTTTATCGCCTGTCTGCGCTTGATATTAGGGTCTTGCTTTTCCATATCGAAAACTCAGTTTTTTGCGGCAGAATAAAAAGAAGCAAAATCGTATAGACATCAATAAGCAGAATTCTACTCTCTTCAATATTGTGTAATTTGCTGTTTCAAACCCCAAATCAAATGAATCGCAGTTTTCTACTCCTATTATTGATTTTTTCTTTGGGCGCCCTCAACGCGCAAACTCAGCATACTTTCACCCGTGCTGATACCTTGCGCGGTATGCTGCGGCCCGAACGTACTTGCTTTGATGTAAATTATTACGAGCTCGAAATCAAGGTCGATGCGAAACTGCGTAGGATCGCTGGCAGCAATAAAATCCATTTCGTTACAGTAGAGAACTTCATAGAGCTACAGCTCGATCTCTTTGCCAATATGGATATAGCCTCTATTACTTGGAAGGGTAAAACACTTGAGTTTCGTAGAGAGCATAATGCAGTTTTTGTCCGCTTCCCAGAACGCATCCTCAAAGGCAGTCGTCAAATGATCGAAGTTCTTTATGCAGGTGCCCCAGAAGTAGCGAAACGTCCGCCTTGGGATGGTGGCTTTGTTTGGGAAAAAGATCCTAATGGAAATGATTGGATCAATGTTGCTTGCGAAGGCTTCGGCGCCAGTTCTTGGTGGCCACTTAAAGATCACTTATCAGATGAGCCCGATTCACTCCAATTTTCGGTCATCTATCCCAAAGGCAGCTATGTCGTATCCAACGGCAATCTTAGAGCTACCGAAGACCTACCAGGCCAGTTTACGAAATGGACCTATTTCATCGGCAATCCAATAAATAGCTACAACCTCAGCTTACAAATCGGTGACTATGTCAAATTTACTGAGCTCTACCAAAACGCCAGCGGCTACCACGAACTCAAATACTATGTACTTCGCGATAATAAAGAAGCCGCAGTAGAGCACTTCAAGCAAGTCAAAGGGATGCTGGCTTGCTTCGAAAAGTATTTTGGTGAATATCCCTTCTGGTCAGACGGTTATGCATTAGTCGAAACTAGCTACTGGGGCATGGAACATCAAAGTGGCATCGCTTATGGCAACAACTATAAAAATAATGCCTTCAACTTTGACTTCATCATCATCCACGAA
>JBGCFA010000307.1:0-48965 GCA_045106675.1 Bacteroidia bacterium | reverse complement strand
CCGCCGATCTCGATCTTTTGAGAGGTCGAGAAGAAAGTCATATTGCTAGGGTAGTGGTAGATCGAGTTGACGAGACAGCCTTTCTCTACGATCAAATAGTCTAGCCCTTTGGCTTGAGACTCAATGCCACAGGCCAAACCGATCGGACCCGCTCCCACGATAAAGACATCTAAGATCTGTTGGTGTATCATATTGATTGAGTACAAAGATTAAATTACTGAGTAGATAGACTGTAATCCTTATTTACAAAGATAGTCAATGTAACTTTTGTGGTGCTTGCGGTTACCTACCTTTGTAAGCACCTGATATTATGGCTTCAACTCCCTCAGCGCAAAGCGATTTCATGGACCTTTATAGGCCGTTGCACGAACGATTTAGTCGTTATTGCGAAGCAAAAGCCTATGGTAAGATGGAGGCGAAAGAGTTGATGAGTGAAAGCTTATTGCGTGCTTACGAAAGCTTTGGCAAGCTCAAAGAAGCTGCTGCTTTTTTACATTTTCTCTTTGGTATTGCGCATCGTGTGATGCTCAACCACTTGAGAAAACAAAAGTTTCAGGGACCATTTGACGAAGCCGCTGCTTTGCAAATCCCTGGGACAGAGCGTTCCCCGGAGGGGGCCGCCGAAAGATATCTCTTATACAAAGCCCTACAGCAACTTCCTGATAATCAAAGAGAAGCGCTGATTTTATTTGAGATATCAGGCTTCTCTATCAAGGAAATCGAAGATATCCAAGGCGCTGGGAAATCCGCCGTCAAAGCCCGCTTGCTGCGAGGCCGCAAAGCACTCGCTACCTTATTGAAAGACCATCTAACTCACCAGTCGCTATGAATGAGCAAACATCAAATTTAGACGCGCTTTTGGCCCGGGCCCGTGAGGGAGCGCCTTTGATGACTTTGCCGGAAGTCGAAAGTTTGTTGGCGGACGCGCCGATGACTCAAACTCCTTCAAAAGGGACTACAACCACATTTATCATTATGATCGCTACATTGATCAGTATAATCGCATTTAGTGTTTTTGTCAATTTATCGCCTAGTCCCGTCGAAAAGGTCAAGGCTTTTCCGCCCTTGCAGCTCAACCAATCTCAGTTAGCTAAGCTTGGTATTCAAATCGACGATACCGAAATCTACTATGCCGCTAAAGTACCCTATATCGGGACCGTTGAATTGACAGTTGACCAATCTTTAGAACTAAATGCTACTACTTGGCGCAAGGATCACCTTTTGGAGCGTGCGGCAGATTGGCCCGAGACAGACTTCCATTTGCAATCAGTTACCAAAGAGGATGGAGAATTGATGTTTGTTCGCAATGATCGGAATCCTGTTCATCTATTTACCGCTTATGTACCCCTGAAGATCGCCATGCCTGTTTCGTCTGAGGATAGTCTCACTTTTTGGTTTAGTCCGCGTGAAGCTTTGTGGGAAGTATTGTCTGAGGAGCAAGCAAGTTTATACCGTCAATATGCAGCGCAATTGTTAGCTGGACAGGGCGCTGATCCTTTTGTACACCGTCCTTTTAGCTCCGTTGATGCTTTGCGCTTGGATGATGAGGCGCTCAATCGTTTAGGCTTTTATTTTGTTGATGCCAATTTGCACTATGAAGCCGTAGTCCCTTCTGGGGAACGCTTAGTCTTCGATTTTGGCCCAGAAATGCAATGTATTACCCAAGTTATGAATCCCGATTGGGATGGAGTGTTTTATCAGCCTTATACACAATTTGTCTCTGATACCAATGGCTTTCAAAGTTTTCGTTGGAGTTTTGACTCTGAAACGAAAGAAAAACTTTCTCCTGCTTATTTAGGTAAGGTTCGTAGCCAATTAGTAGCCATATGGATCGAAAGAGATTTTTTGCAAGAGCCTTATCTCTTTTGGTTTGAGGCCGATGAGTCCTTTTTACAAACTATCTACGGTAGTGAGGAGGCCCCCTCTGGGGAACGCTATGCCACATGGCTCAAAACGCAGCAACCTGGACTTAAGCCTGATGGCAGTTTCTTACAATTGAGCCCCAATCCGGCCAATTCAGAAGTAAAGATCAACTTTGGTAAGGAGAATGAACAACCCTATCGTTGGCAGCTCCTCAATTTGCAAGGGCAGGTTCTCCGTACTTCTGACTGGATCGATCCTGATGTACAAAGCCGTTTAGGCTTGACTAGCTTTAGCTCGGGGATCTACTTAGTAGTTGTGAGGCTCAAAAATGGCCAGCAGTTTAGTAAACAGTTGCTCATAGAAAACTAGTTTTTGGATAAAAATGATGGCCGCAGCTCTATCCGAGCTGCGGCCATTGTGTTTAAGAATGACTTTGGTCACTCTGCCATTTTTGACTTAAGTATATGGATATTTTTTGGCTTGAATTATTACCTATGATTGAAATAAGTAAATCGCTAATTAGAGCAAATTAGACGCCAAAATGGATATAAATGCTCTATACGACTTGTCTGCGCAGTTGTCTAATTTAGAATGATTCTAAATGTATTGGGCGTATGATTTCTTTCCACTCAGGACTTTGATAGGATATGTGAGGATATTAATTTGCGCGTCGATATAGAGAACCCTGTATTTAAATACCCTATCTCGACCTTTTTCAGAGCAGGAACTTTTATGATAAAATTCATGTACGGTCGCACACTATTTCGCTTCCTCAGTCTGTTTTGTTTGCTGACGATATTTTCGTCTGCCCAGGCTCAGGAATATGACTTGGCCCAAGGTGAAGAGCTGTTTAAAGCAAATTGCTCCTCTTGCCATCATCCTAAGAAAAATCTTACTGGCCCCGCACTTGGTGCTGCACTAGCTAAATACGCCGACGATAAGGAATGGTTGTATAGCTGGGTCAAAAATGCTCCCGAGTTAACCGCTAGCGGAGATGCCAAGGCAGTAGCACTTTCTGCTACCTACCCCGGTGCAATGTTGCCTTTCCCCACTTTGGCGGATGCGCAGATTGACAATATCCTTGCTTATGCCCAAGAAGAGGCTAAGCCAAAGGTTACCATGGTTCCTCCTGAAGATCCTGGCGAAGGTGATGGTAAGCTAGACCCTACCGTCTATTACGCCCTTCTTGGTTTGATTGGTGTCTTAGTATTGATTGCACTCCTATTGGTGGTGATTACGGCTACACTCATCACGGCAGTTCGTGCCAAGGATGGTGAAGAGCCTTTCACGGCGAAAGATGTGATGGCCCGCACTCGTAGCATCCTGCAAAACAAATTTGTAGCCACTGCGCTTGCTACCTTCATCTTAGTGGCTGGTGGTGCCAAGCTTATCGTCGAAGCACGTCAAGTATCACTTCACGAAGGTTATATGCCTGAGCAGCCCATCAAATTTTCTCACAAGCTCCACGCTGGTGAAAATCAGATCGCTTGTCAGTATTGTCATACAGGTACGATGAAGTCTAAGTCTGCTTGGATTCCTTCGGCTAACGTCTGTATGAACTGTCACAAGTACGTTCAGGAAGGCCCTGAGTACGGTACAGAAGAAATCTCGAAAATTTATAAAGCCATCGGCTTTGATCCTGAAAAAGGACAATATATCCCAGGTTATGAACAGCAGCCTATCAAATGGAACCGCATTCATAATCTCCCTGACCACGCATATTTCAATCATGCTCAGCACGTAGTAGTAGGTGGACAAGAATGTCAGACCTGCCACGGACCAGTCGAAGAGATGGAAGTTGTTTATCAATATTCTTCTCTCGGTATGGGATGGTGTATTGATTGCCACCGTCAGGAAAAAGTTAAAAGCCTCGGTAAAGACAATGACCTTGGCCTTACAGTAGAAGATATGGGCGGCCTTGATTGTGCTCGCTGCCACTATTAATATTAATTGTTGAATAACTGAATTGTTGTCCCGATAGGAATCGGGATTGAATCAACCCTTCAAGCACTCAACTCTTCAAGAATTAAAAAACTAATGAGTACTCCCAAATATTGGATGGCCACCGAGGAACTGGATAACGACCAGGAATTCATGGCTAAAGCGAGCAAAGAATTTTCTCAACCTCTACCGACTCCGTCGGAACTAAAGACTGAGAAAGCCCTCAATATCGAAACCAATCGCCGTGACTTCCTCAAAGTCATGGGCTTTGGTATGACAGCGGCTACGCTAGCAGCTTGTACCCGTGGGCCCGTCAAAAAAGCTATCCCTTACGTAGAGAAGCCTGATGATTTGGTACCCGGAGTAGCAAACTGGTATTCTTCTACCACTCCTTCAGGAAACCCTATCTTGGTCAAGACCCGTGAAGGTCGTCCGATCAAATTAGAAGGGAATCCGGACGCGCGTGTTACCGGTGGAGGTCTTTCTGCCGCTGATCACGCTTCTGTATTAGATTTATATGATTCAGAGCGTACTCGCGCTCCTTATAAAGGCGGTAATGCTTCTGATTGGAGCGACGTTGATAGCGAGATTCGCCAAAAGCTTAACTCTATCAAAGAAAATGGCGGTAGTGTAAGAGTGGTTACAGATTCTGTAATGAGTCCTTCTACTCGTCAGTTGATTGGAGAGTTTGTGGGAGAGTTCGCCGACGGCGAACACGTCAGCTTTGATGCTTTATCAGCATCAGCGATTCGTGAAGCTCACGAATTAGGCTTTGGTCAAGCGATGCTACCACGTTATCGTTTCGATCTAGCTGAGGTGATCATCAGCTTTAGCGCTGACTTCCTCGGTACTTGGATCGCACCGGTTACATTTGCCTCTCAGTATGTCGTTAAGCGCGACCCAGACAAGAAAATGTCTCGCCATTTGCAGTTTGAAAGTGTCCTCACCACTACTGGGGCTAAAGCAGATATGCGCTTTCCAATCAAGCCTTCACAAGAAGGAGCTGCATTGTTGAACTTATATAATAAGGTAGCGGGGCAACTTGGTTCTCCTCAGATTCCTGGGGTTATTAAATTCAATGTTGCTGGTAACGGCCTCGACAAAGCAGCCAGTGAATTGATCGCTGCTGGTAGCAAAGGCCTATTGGTCTGCGGTACCAATGATGTCGCGATGCAAGCACTAGTCGCTGGGATCAACCAAATGATCGGTGCTTATGGCACTACTCTAGACATCACCAATCCTGCTTATTATAAGCAAGGAGATGACGCAGCCATGGCTAATGTGGTTCGTCAAATGGGTGCTGGTGAGATTGATGCCGTAATCTTTTATGGTGCCAATCCTGTATATGACTCACCGTTCGCCAAGGCGATCGAGGATAATATCTCTAAAGTAGGACTTTCGATCTCTATGGCTAGTAAGGCGGATGAAACTGCAAAGCTTTGTCAGTATATCTGCCCAGATAGCAATTATCTAGAGTCTTGGAGTGATTCGCAGCAAAACGGTCAGCAATACTCTATCGTTCAGCCAACAATCTATCCTATCTTCAATACACGTCAAGGACAAGATTCTCTCCTTAGTTGGATGGGAAGCTCAACTGCTTGGGGGGATTATTTGAAGGCTTATTGGAATGATAACCTATATACTGGTGAAGGAACATTCACCAACTTCTGGAACCAAAGTCTTCGTAGCGGTGTCGTAGAAACTGCTGGTAACACAGTGACTCCTACCTATCAAATGGATGGTAGCGCGCTTGCTAGCATGGCTACTAGTCTCCGTCCACAGACTGGTGCAGAAGGTAGTTTTGAGTTGGTCCTTTATCCAACCACTCAGATGATGGATGGTAAGCAAGCCAACAACCCTTGGCTGCAAGAGCTTCCAGATAGCATCACTAAGGTATGTTGGGATCAGGTACTTACCGTACCCTTTTCAAATGCCAATGAGTTAGGCTTAAAAAACAACGACATTGTGGAAGTTAGCGTCAATGGCGTTACCGTTTCATTACCAGTTGTCGTGCAAGCTGGGCAAGCATTAGGAACACTGGGTGTTCAGCTGGGCTACGGTCGTACTGAAGCCGGCAAAGTAGCTGAAGCTGGAAATGGTGAAACGATTAGCGGCCGCAAAGTCGGTGGTGTTAATGCGTTCGGCATGGCCAGCCTCAACAATAATGCAGTCAAATACTCTGCTCCTGGTGCCACTATCGCTAAAACCTCTGTGAAATATGAGTTGGCCTTTACGCAGACCTACAACTATCTCTACGATATTGAGAAAGGTGAGCGTTTTGGTAACGATTATGACCGTTCTGAGGCTATCGTTGAAACGACTACCTCATACGAATACAATAACGGCGCTTATAAAGACGGCCGCGTTGCGGAACGTAACGAACTAAAGCAACACCTTGTTACGCTTTGGGATTCTTACTTTGAAGATCCTGAGACTAGCCGTAACATCCACTGGAAGATGGCGATTGACCTCAATAAGTGTACGGGCTGTAATGCTTGTATCGTGAGTTGTCATGCCGAAAACAATGTTCCTGTGGTAGGAAAAGCAGAATCTCGCAACCGTCGTAATATGCACTGGTTGCGCATGGATCGCTATTATAGCGGTGATTTTGACAATCCAGATGTGGCTTTCCAGCCGATGCTTTGTCAGCATTGTGATAATGCACCTTGTGAAACGGTCTGCCCAGTTCTCGCTACTATCCACAGTAACGAAGGACTCAATCAAATGACTTATAACCGTTGTGTAGGTACTCGTTATTGTGCCAACAACTGTCCCTATAAAGTACGTCGCTTCAACTGGTTCAACTATACCAACGACGAGAAGGTTACGGATATCAACCCATCTCAAAGTACACTAGGTAAGTTGGTCCTCAATCCTGACGTTACGGTACGTTTCCGTGGTGTCATGGAAAAATGTTCTTTCTGTGTCCAGCGTTTGCAGGATGCTAAGTTGAAAGCGAAAATCAACGCTAACGATACATTTGCTAAGCCCAAAGATGGCATGGTACAAACTGCTTGTCAGCAGTCTTGCCCAACAGGAGCAATTGTATTTGGAGACTTCAATGATCCAAATAGCGAGGTTTCTCGTTTGTTTCGCGAAGATCGCTCATACTCTGCTCTGGAAGAGGTCAAAACGATCCCTTCTATCAAGTATCAAGCAATCGTGAAAAACCGCGACAAAGCTGAGACAGAACAAAAAGCGGCTGAATTGGCTGCCGTTAAAGAATATAAGAAAGCCTAATTAGCATTAGAAACTGATCCATCAATCTCAGATTATATGAGCCACGTTATTTCACCCATACGGCAAAAATGGGTAACCAATACGGACACTTATGCTCAAATCACCAACGACATTGCGCGTCCGATTGAGTCTAAGATCAACCTTCTCTGGTTGGGAGCGACTGCTCTCGCTGGCGGGGTGATGCTCTTAGGTTTTGCACTAATCGGCCTGACCTTTTGGTCTGGTATCGGTGAGTGGGGCCTAAATACTACCGTTGGATGGGCCTTTGACATTACCAACTTTGTATTTTGGGTTGGTATCGGTCATGCCGGAACCTTGATTTCTGCGGTCCTTTTGCTGTTTCGTCAGCCTTGGCGTAACTCAATCAACCGGGCATCGGAAGCGATGACGATTTTTGCGGTATTATGTGCTGCCCTGTTCCCTCTGATTCACATGGGACGTCCTTGGAACGCATTTTACTTCGCACCTATCCCCAATACCCGCGGTTCTCTTTGGGTAAACTTCAACTCACCTTTGATGTGGGACGTATTTGCGATTACGACTTATTTGACCGTATCGCTTGTGTTCTGGTATCTAGGGATGATCCCTGATTTTGCCACTTTGAGAGATCGTTTTGCTCGCAAGGGTAAAATGCTCGCCTCTAACATCTATGGTTCATTAGCCTTTGGATGGGATGGCTCTTCTCGTAACTGGTCTCGTTTTGAGGTTGTCTCTTTAGTCCTCTCTGGATTGGCGACGCCACTGGTACTTTCGGTACACTCCATTGTAAGTATGGATTTTGCTACCTCGATTCTTCCAGGATGGCATACAACAATCTTCCCCCCTTACTTTGTTGCTGGAGCGATTTTCTCCGGATTTGGTATGGTACAGACCTTGATGATTGTTACCCGCAAGGTATATAAGCTAGAAAACTACATTACGATGGATCATATGGAGTCAATTGCAAAAATTGTAATTGCTACTGGCTCTTTGGTTGGATTGGCTTATACGACAGAGTTATTTATTGCCTATTACTCTGGTAACCTTTGGGAACGCTATATTTTCATCAACCGTGCTTTTGGGCCTTACGCCTGGGCATACTGGATCATGTTTACTTGTAATGTAGTTACACCGCAGCTTTTCTGGTTCCGTAAAATTCGGACCAATATGGCGATCACTTTCATCATTTCGATCTTTGTTAACATCGGAATGTGGTTTGAGCGATTTGTGATTATTGTTACTTCTCTTCACCGCGATTTCTTGCCTTCAAGCTGGGCTGATTATACACCCACTATGGTTGAGGTTGGCATCTTTGCCGGAACCTTTGGACTGTTTATGTTCTTGTTCCTCCTCTTCTCTAAATATGTGCCGGTTGTCAATATGTTTGAGGTGAAAACCTTGTTGCATCATCCCAAGAAACCTGAGAACCTGGGCGTAGAAGAAGCCCCCGTTGTAAACGCCTAAGGAAACCACACTCGAAGACTGAAGCATTAGAATAATGGAAAAGAATTATTTGCTAGGGAAATATTGGAATACAGATGCACTACTAGATGGTCTGGGCAAATTGAAGGACCAAGGTGTGCCTGTTGTCGACGTATTCTCTCCCTTTCCTATACATGGTATTGAGCCTTATCTCAATATCAAGCGTACTCGCCTTACTATCGCCTCCTTTATCTATGGCTTATTAGGCTTTGCTAACGCACTCTTATTGATGGGCGCCATTTACGGAGTTGTTTGGCCCATGAATATCGGGGGTAAGCCTTCTTTGGCTTGGCCTGACTTTGTGCCGATTACTTTTGAGTTGACAGTATTATTTGCGGCTCATGGTATGGTATTTACTTTCTTTGCGGTGGCAGGACACTGGCCAGGACGTAAGGCTCGCATCTTTGATGAACGCCAGACTGATGACGTCTTTGTAGTGGTCATTGATAAAGAAAAAGTAGGGGAAGAGGAAGCGGCTATCCGTGAAGTCTTCAATACTACTGGCGCTTATGAAGTTTCTGAAAAAGAAGCCACTATCTAACGTAGACTCATGAAAGGAACCAACATAAAAACCTCATTCAGCCTGGCGCTAGTCGTCTCAGTGATCGCGCTGAGTCTTACTGGCTGTTGGACTGATAAATCGCAGCGCAATGTAGAATTTGCGCCAAATATGTTCTATTCCATCCCGCTGGAGCCATATTCTCAGACTGTGTCTGAAGAAGATCCAGATGCGATGGTAAAATATAGCCCCGAAGGTCAGCCTCAAGATGCAGCTCAAGGACTCTCTTCTTTTCTTCCCCCTGAGGGAACGATTCCTCGTGAAGAGTCTTGGTACCGTGGCGAAGCTTATGAGCCTTATGCGCTAGAAAATACTTCTGAAGCGTACGAATTAGCAGCTACTAGCGTCTTCTCTCCGATGGAAGACCCTGATTCTACTAGTGGATTCAATTGCAATGAGGCGACTTACCAAAAAGGTAAAGAGCTTTACACAATTTTCTGTTCAGTATGTCACGGCGAAAATGGAGATGGCAAAGGTTACTTAGCTACCTCAGGCAAGTTTGCCTCAGTGCCTTCATACAAATCAGCCGAAGGAGTTGGCCTCAAAAACCTACCCGAAGGAAAAATGTATCACTCTATCACTTACGGAAAAGGAGTGATGGGATCATATGCCTCTCAACTTACTCCTCAGGAGCGTTGGATGGTAATCTGCTACGTGCAGGAGTTCCAAAAACAAAGCGAATAGTTTAACCGATTAACCAGATATCCCATTGGCGAATTCACATCATACAACCGAGATCAACGAGCGCTTTGATTTTAGCAAAGTAGCAAACGTTGCCTATCTCCTGATTGGAGTAGGATTGGTACTGGCCCTAATCGGCTTTTTTGTCATGCCTGAACCTCCAGGACGTGTTCATCACGGTGGTGGTCATCATGACGAGCATAGTGTCATCGAAGCTCCTGCTCATACGACAGTTGATGCCCAAGTACACACTGTGTCTGACGAACCAGCTGAAGCACATGACGATGGACATGGACATGAGAAAGCCGCTCACGATCGTCCTATCACCAAGGGCACACGCCTTTTGGCTAACGTCTTGCTTAATTCTATGTACTTTATCACCCTTACTTTAGGGGCGATGTTTTTCTTAACAATACATACCGTCGGTAATGCTGGCTGGTTTGTGGCGATAAAACGGATTCCAGAAGCGATATCTACCTACCTTCCAGTAGGAGCGCTTTTCTTAGCTGTCTTATGCTTTTTCCTACCAGATCTTTACGATTGGGCTTACGGGACAGATGCGATCATCGCTAAGAAGGAAGGATACCTTAATCAAGGTTTCTTTATCCTACGAAATGTCGCATTCTTTGGTATCTGGATTGGCGCTGCCTTTTGGTTACGTAGCCTCTCTCAAAAAGAAGATAATCTTACCAACTGGGATCCTAATCGTCCTACTTGGATATTTAGACGCAGCACTACGATTGCCGCTATTTACATCATCTTATTTGCGCTATCATATAGCTTCTTTGCCGTTGACTGGATCAAGTCGCTAGAACCACATTGGTTTAGTACCATCTTCATGGTATATGTCTTTGCTGGATCTATGCTATCTGCGTTGGTTACCATGTACTTTATTGTACTTGTGGCTAAGAAGTATGGTTATATGTCTTATATAAATGATGCGCACTTACACGATCTTGGTAAGTACACCTTTGGATTCTCAGTGTTCTGGGGATATATCTGGGTAGCACAGTATCTATTGATCTGGTACGCTAATATTCCAGAAGAAGGCGCTTACTATGTAACTCGTTACCGAGTACATGACGCTACTTACTTGGGATACGCACCTATGTTTTACTTCAATGTACTGGTGAACTTTGCCATTCCGTTTATCGCATTGATGACACGTAATGCTAAGCGTCGTCCTGAGGTTTATGTCCCAGTAGGTATCATTATACTATATGGTCACTGGCACGATCTTTACGTCATGATTATGCCGGGTGCAGTTGGACAATTTGCGGGGATCGGATTCCTAGAACTAGGTTCATTCCTCCTTTTTGCCGGGATATTTATTGCAGTAGTATTTAAAGCATTAAGCCGCTCTAATCTAGTGCCAACGAACAATCCTTATTTAGAAGAAAGCTTGAACCATAGTACCGGACCGGTATAGTAAAAAAAATATATTTGTTTTTAACAATATATCAATTTAGCAGTTATATCTAACGTTAGGCTTTCACAGCCAACCCATAGATAAAGCATATGGATTTATCACTAGTCTTAAGCATAGCACAGATACTCCTCGCGGCCATTTTTGTCCTCGTAAGTATCAACCTTTATTTGGTATTTCGCCTGAAGGAAATAGACCCTTTTGCGAATTGGGATGCTAATAAGGTCAATGCAAATTTATTTCTCTTATTCTGGATCGCCTTAATGGTGCTGGGTTTTGGATCCTCTATCTACTATGGTGATCGCATGATGTTTATGCAGGAAGCTGCCTCTAAACATGGTCAGGATATTGATCAGATGATGTGGGCGACCACCATCGTTTCGGTCTTGGTAGTAGTAGTTACAGGAACATTGCTCTTTTACTTTGCTTGGCGTTACCGCTATCGTGAAGGAACCAAAGCTTTGTTTTATCCTCACAATAACAAACTAGAAGTTATCTGGACATTAGTACCCGCAGTAGTAATGGCGGTACTGGTTATACAAGGATACTTTGTTTGGGATGAAACAATGATGTCTGAATTACCTGAAGATGCTATCGAGATAGAGATGCAAGGAGAGCAGTTCCGTTGGACGGCCCGCTATCCTGGAGCAGATTTAGAGTTCGGCAAAGCCAACGTTGCCTTTATAAACGGGGTCAACCAATATGGTATGAATCTACGTGATCGTGATGGTCATGATGATTTGATTATCGATGGTACGGCTGGTGATATCGTTCTACCTAAGGGACTCCCCATCAAGGTTTGGATTAAGTCCAAAGATGTATTGCACAGTATGACCCTCGCCCACTTCCGTGTAAAAATGGATGCAGTGCCGGGTATGCGTACTTCTTTTACCTTCACTCCTCTCTTTACGACTGAAGAATGGCGTGAAAGAACGGGTAACGAGAAATTCAATTTTGAAATGTCTTGCCAACAAATATGTGGGGGTAGCCACTACAATATGCGTCGCATTGTACGCATCGTAGAACTGGATGAATATGCTGAATGGCTTTCTTCTCAACGCCCTTTCTATGCGATTTGGAAGTCTACCCAGCCTAAGGCTGACGCTGCTGCTACTGAAGAAGTCTCTCCAGAGATCGAAGGCACTGCCTCCGAAGCTGAAGGAGATGATGTAGAGATCAGTATGAACAATAATTAGTGATCAAAGGAAACTTAGAATATGTCCGACGCAAATACTAGCGATTTTCACGATGATATGGCAACCCACGTTGAAGGGCATGATCATCATCATGGAAATTTCTGGACGAACTATGTGTTCAGTCTAGACCACAAAGTGATCGCCAAGCAATTCCTGATTACAGGTATTATTATGGCGATCCTCGGAATTGGAATGTCACTCCTGTTCCGTTTACAGTTAGCTTTCCCTGATACGCAATTTGCTGTCTTGGAGGCGATTCTTGGCTCCAAATGGGCACCAGGAGGACAAATTACTCCAGAATTCTACCTCGCCTTGGTTACGATGCATGGTACCTTCATGGTATTCTTTGTATTGACAGCAGGTTTGAGTGGAACCTTTAGTAATTTCTTGATTCCGCTTCAACTAGGAGCAAGGGATATGGCCTCAGGCTTCATGAATATGCTCTCATACTGGTTCTTCTTTACGTCCAGTGTGATCATGATCGTATCTCTCTTTGTAGAATCTGGACCTGCCTCTGGTGGCTGGACAATCTATCCACCTCTTAGTGCTTTACCACAAGCAATTCCTGGTTCTGGTACTGGTATGACACTCTGGCTAGTTGCGATGGCTCTCTTTATCGCATCTTCTCTATTAGGAGGTATCAACTATATCACCACAGTATTGAATCTTCGTACTGAGGGAATGACACTAGACCGTATGCCGCTGACCATTTGGTCCTTCTTTTTAACGGCAATTATTGGTGTCCTTTCTTTTCCAGTATTATTCTCAGCTGCTTTGTTGCTGATATTTGACCGTTCATTTGGTACTAGTTTCTATCTTTCCGACATCTATATTCAAGGAGAGTTGTTGCATTACCAAGGAGGTAGCCCCATTTTGTTCCAGCACTTATTCTGGTTCCTTGGCCACCCTGAAGTATATATCGTACTCCTTCCAGCACTAGGGATTTCATCTGAGGTAATCTCAGTTCATGCACGTAAGCCGATCTTTGGTTACAAAGCGATGATCCTCTCTATGGTAGCGATTGCGATCCTCTCTTTTGTTGTCTGGGCGCACCATATGTTTGTAACTGGTATGAATCCGTTTCTCGGAACGATATTCATGTTCTTTACTTTGGTCATTGCGGTACCCTCGGCGATCAAGGCCTTTAATTATATCACGACACTCTGGAAAGGGAATATTCGATTTACGACTCCGATGCTTTTTGCCATCGGTCTGGTTTCGTTCTTTATCATTGGAGGTATCACAGGTATCTTCCTCGGTAATGCTGCACTAGATATTCCACTTCACGATACATATTTTGTAACGGCTCACTTCCACCTTGTAATGGGTAGTGCCTCCGCCTTTGGTTTCTTCGCTGGTGTGTACCAGTGGTTCCCTAAGATGTTTGGTCGGATGATGAATCCAAGACTGGGCTATATACACTTCTGGTTGACTTTCGTTGCACTATTCTGTGTATTCTTTCCGATGCACTTTATGGGACTAGGCGGCGTTTCTCGCCACTACTATGCTTACACTTCCTTTGAATTCATGGCACAGTTTGGAGATATCAGTAAGTTCATTACAATCTCAGCTCTCGTTGGGGGTATAGGTCAGGTGATTTTCCTTGGTAACTTCTTCTACAGCATCTTCCGTGGTAAGGAAGCTTCTGCCAATCCATGGGAATCAAATACACTAGAGTGGACTACACCTATCAATCCTGGACACGGAAACTGGACTGGAGCTATTCCTAAAGTTTACCGTTGGCCATATGATTATAGTAAGCCAGGTGTGAAAAAAGATTATCTACCTCAACACATTCCAGATGAAGAAGTAGAGTACGAAGAAGGTTTCCCCCGCCCTGCGACTATGCCAGAGCCCAAGCAACCAAGTATTCCTGCGGAGTCTGAAATTGTTGACGATAAGAATACAGAAACATAATTGATAAATTCTGACAGTAGAACGGCGCAAATCGTTAGGCGATACCAAAAAATCGCTTGGACAACGGTTGGCGCCGTTTTCTTTTTGATCCTTGTAGGTGGATTGGTGAGGATGACAGGATCTGGTATGGGCTGCCCTGATTGGCCTCAATGTTTTGGCCAATGGGTGCCTCCGACTGACATTTCCCAATTGCCAGCAGATTATAAAACTCGTTTCGCGGTAGCGGGAAAAGAAATAGCAGACTTTGAAGCGACCAAAACTTGGATCGAATATCTCAATCGCCTTCTGGGAGTCATTATTGGAGGCTTAGGGATTTTGACAGTTCTTTTTGCTTTTCCGCTTCGCAGAACGCTACCAGCCGTATGGCGATGGAGCTTCGCCGGATTGATCCTCGTGATTTTACAAGGAGGATTAGGGGCATATGTGGTGAGAACTGATCTACAAGTAGGTACGATCACCTTGCATATGTTTATGGCTTTGTTAGTCCTCGGTGTCTTTATGGGAGGTGCATTATTGTCTTACCCATCTCGATGGACGAAAATGAGTCTAAGCTTAGCCAAGATCGATAATAAGATCATCTTAGTCTCTGGATTTGCATTATTTATTGTGCTGGTACAATTGTTATTAGGAACACAAGTGAGAGAAGGAGTTGATGAAATAGCGAAAGCGTTCGGCGAGGCCGAAAGAACTAAGTGGCTCTCTCATTTAGGAATAAGTTATACTTACCACAAATATTTTTACTACGCAGTGGTTGCGGCAATAGGACTAGCTGGGTGGCAGCTCAAGCCCGTTTGGCAAAGTGCTCCATTACTTAAAAATATGGGTTTGCTAGCATTAGCACTGGTGGGAACGGAAATATTGCTGGGACTGGGTATGCACCATTTAGGGCTCCCCAAGATTTTGCAACCCTTGCATCTGCTGTTAGCTAGTATGCTGTTTGCTGATATCGCTGCGATATTAATGGTGTTGTGGCGAATAAAAATAAACCAAAACGCTCCAGTTGAGACAATGTCGAACGACTTGGTGCTTGAAGGATAAACAATCGAATAGGAATGGAGTCGAAAACCATAGTAGAGAATCGAAAATCAGTAATAGGACTGAAGCTCAAAGCTTTTGTTGAATTGACTAAGCTACGCTTGACAATCTTTGTCGCTTTTTCGGCAGTCTTTGGTTTTGCAATGGCGGCTGGAGGGCTTAGTACTTGGACACAATTGTTGATCGTCGGCCTTGCTGGAATGATGATAACGGGTGGTGCCAATGCATTGAATCAATTATTTGAAAAAGATCTTGATGCGAAAATGAAGCGCACACTCGCTCGGCCAATGCCTGAGGGAAGATTGAGCTCCAGTGAAACATTGATATTTGCTTTACTCTTAGGGATAGGTGGAGTCGCATTATTAGGATATTTCTTTAATCTGGCTGCTGCTTTATTAGGCATCATTGGGTATTTATCATATGCATTTGTGTACACCCCGATGAAGCAAATGACCCCCTTTGCAGTATTCGTAGGAGCTATACCCGGAGCATTACCTCCCATGATCGGCTGGGTCGCATTTACTGGCGCATTGACTACTGGAGGTTGGATGCTATTTGCATTTCAGTTTTTCTGGCAGTTTCCTCACTTTTGGGCTATTGCTTGGTTGATGGATGATGATTATAAACTTGCCGGTTTTCGTATGTTACCTACTGCAAGTGGGCGTTCTAAACGGAGTGCCCGTCTTGTTTTAGCTTATGCGCTTTGTTTGGCTATTATGGCCTTATTCCCTTGGCGGATGGGTATGGTAGAGCTATGGGGAATGATAAGCTTGGCAGTACTGGGTTTGTTGTTTTCAGTACCTGCAATAATGCTGTTGCGTCAGCCTGAAAACTTGAAAAATGCACGCTACTTACTATTTGCTTCATTTTTTTATCTGCCTTTGATGCAGTTAGTCTTTTGGTTGTCTTAAAGAGTGAATGATATGGATGTAGGGATGAGTTTAGATAAGAAAAATTATATCGTACACCCATTGCGATTTGCAATGTGGCTGTTCTTGCTGACGGTGATCATGATATTTGGTAGCCTTACGAGTGCTTACCTAGTGAGTAAATCATTTTTGGCCCAACCGATGATCTATGATTTGCCTTCGGTTTTGTTTACGAATCTACTCGTGATTCTCTTTAGTAGTATTCCAATGCAATACGCAGTTTGGGCTGGAAAGAGAGGAGAACATAAAAAAGCGCTTTTAGCCTTAGGAATGACGCTCTTTTTAGGGGTGTGGTTTATTATGGGGCAATTTCAGGCATGGGAAGAGATGACGGCTAGTGGTTTGCCTTTAGTTGATCGGATGCGGACTGATACAATCAATCCTGGTAGAGTCGATAATACGGTATCCTTCTTTTATATTTTTACTGGATTGCACGTTTTGCACCTTGTTGCAGCGATTATTGCTGTAGTGGTTACTTCGATCAAAACGCTTGCGAAAAAATATACTCAAGAAGGTATGGCCATCGGATATGAATTGACTGCGACCTTTTGGCATTTTCTCGGTGCCCTTTGGTTATACCTCTTCTTATTTTTGAAATATACTCAAACTTAATAGGAGGCAATCTCCCAAAAGGAGAGTAAACTTGCCCGAAGAGATCAGCTGCTAAAACTGATCTTTACTTAAGGGTAAGTCAAGGATAAAACTGAAACCAAATTTGTTTGGGATAAGTTCTTTCAAAGATAATTATAAGACATCGATTTACTTGTTGGGAAGAATGTCTTGTCTATATGGTTTTCTAGAAGTTTATATTAAATTTGCCTAGTCTTAGAAACACACTAATTATTATTCATGGCGGATACAGCTGTCGATAAAAAAGCACTAGTAGAAGGCGAACGGCCCATATTCAACGCGAGCTACGGCAAGCTGATGATGTGGTTCTTTCTAGTTTCGGATGCCTTTACTTTCTCTGCGCTATTAATTACTTATGGAGCGCTACGGGTTAGTGCCACTACAGAAGGTTTTGCGTGGTCTAATCCGGAAAATGTTTTTACTCACGTACCTTTTCTTTATGAGATTTTTCATATAGAAGCTCCTTTGGTATTTGTGGGTATTATGACCTTCATTCTCATTATTAGTAGTGTGACGATGGTACTTGCTGTAGAAGCAGGACATCGTAAATCTAAGAATGAAGTAGCCAAATGGGTTTTGCTTACCATTATAGGTGGTGCGACCTTCCTTGGCTGTCAGGCATATGAGTGGTATCACTTCATTGTTGGTACTTCTGATGGTGCTTATGCTGCTGAAGTAACATACTTCGAAAACAGTATCGTACCTAAGGACGTGCTTGATGAACTTTCAATGGTTCAGTTGATGCCGACCTTTGAAGGTGAAGATCACCATCATGTTACGGCATTGAGCGTTCGCGATGGAGCGACTATCACCAACGAGAAGCATATCGAGATGATCCTTGATGAAGCTTCGCATACTCATGCAGGTACTTATATGCTACCCAAGCATGAAGCAAGATTGCTCAATATCTCGCAACTCAATACAGGTAGTGATATAGTAGTCGCGTATCCTGTACGTAGAGTCAATGACGATATTTTCAATTCGAAGGAAAAAGAAATCATCGGCTTCAGACTTGCTGATGGACATCCAATTGAAGAAGGCTTTGTTGTCGAGAAGATTGCTTCTTCTGCTCCGGTAATAAGCGGTAAAGATCGCGAAGCACTGAGCGGTGCTGCATTAGCTACTCGTGAGGAACAAGAAAAGTGGAACCTTACTGATGGTGGCGCGAATCTACATGCCAATGAGTACGGACCTGCTGGTTTTGCCGATCTGTTTTTCTTCGTTACTGGTTTTCACGGTACTCACGTATTGTCTGGCGTGCTGCTCCTCGTGATGCTTTTTCTCAATGTAGTCAAAGGTACTTATGACCGCAGAGGACACTATGAGATGACCGAAAAGATCGGTCTCTACTGGCACTTTGTTGATCTCGTATGGGTTTTCGTATTTACTTTTTTCTACCTCATTTAAGAACACACTCAGAAAGATATCTATAGATTATGGCAACAGCAGATGGCGTTGAAACAAGTATATCGATTTTCCGAACCTTTTGGATTCTATTAGGTCTAACAGCTTTTGAATTTTTGATTGCATTTACTAAAGCTTATTATCCTGAATGGTTTGGCATTTCTGAAGCAACTGTAAAAGCAATTGTTGTCTCCACTTTCATTGTGTTGACAATCTTCAAAGCATTTTATATCGTGGCCGAGTTTATGCACTTACGTCATGAAGTAAAGCGTCTAGGCTTCGCGATTTTGGTTCCATTTATCTTTATCGTATGGCTGATCATCGGCATGATTTGGGAAGGTACCTCTTGGGGATCGATGGTCTAATCCACGAATAATGGCAAAAATTTCACAGACAAAAATTATCTTAAGTATAGTATTAGGAATGCCACTAGTCTTAGTGGCATTTTTGTATCTGTTTTCTAATACGGTTTATCACTCCGTTCCCTACGTTTACGAGACGCAAGCCAATGGTGATAGCGTGATTCGTTCTCTACCAGAGCAACTGACCTTATATGATCTTGACGGTAACGAATGGACCAGCGAAAATATGAAGGGCAAAATGCTCCTGATCAACTTCTTTTCCGCTCGGGATGATTCTGGTAGTAAACGCACCGTTCTTCACGGAAATCTGAAACGGATTTATGATAACGTACAATGGGAAAACAAACCCAATCTACGTTTCCTCTCTATTAGCACTGGGGACAGCTTGCCAGATCTTAAGGAATACGAACCTCAAATGGAAGATGTCGATTCACAGTTTTGGCCAATCGTATACGCAGATAGAACCGCTATCTATGAACTGATGGCCGATGCCTTGGGAAATAAGCGCATGATGAGAGAAGGTCGAGATTATGAACCCTTCACTGATTTCTATGTGGCTTTGATCGATAAGGAAGGTAAACTGAGGGCAAACTATGTTGGTACTAATTTGCAAGAAGAACGCAAATTGCAGGAAACTTTAGTGGCCCTTTGGCGGTTAGAATATGAAGACGATATTGATGCATCGCCTTTGTTAACAACAGATCCTGAATAAGCATGAATTCTGCCGTTTCGAAATTTAACGATAAGCGCTACGTACCCATAATTTGGACGCTTTCGATCGTAATACCTCTAGTAGTCGCGATCTTAATGACACCTGATCTTCTGCCAAAAATCGAGTTAGGCTTTGATCCTTTCATTCTTTCGGCCCTAAATGCGGGTATCAACTCAATAGTGAGTGTGCTACTCGTTTTGGGTTTTGTCTTTATTAAGCAAGGCAAAATCAAGCAACATCGAGCTATGATGCTTAGCGCCTACATTCTTTCGGCAGCCTTTTTAGTATCATATATACTGTATCATCTGTCAGTAGGACATGTAAAATACTGTGATGCAGGCCTAGTACCTGCCACTGTTTATTATGTCATACTGTTTACGCATATTGTACTTTCGGCTACGATCGTACCATTATCGACTTTCTCGATTTATCGCGCTCTAAGCGAACGATATGATAAGCATCGTAAGATCGCTAAGATCACGTTTCCGCTTTGGCTATATGTATCTGTAACAGGAGTTTTAGTTTACTTTTTTGTGGCTCCCTGCCATCCCGTATGAAGCATCTAAAAAAAATCATAGCGAGCGTATTCTTGATTGGGACGACCACCTTGTGGAACGCCAGCACGCTTTGGGCTCAATGTACCCAGTGTAAAAGTGCCGCTGCCGCCAAAGATGAAGCCGGAAACTTTTATGTAGGTGCTGGTCTCAATTTTGGGATTTTATACTTACTCTTCCTGCCTTTTATTTTGATTGCAGTGGTGGGAGGTGTTTGGCTTTACCGCAATTACCAGCTCAAGCGTAGTGAATTAGGGGAAAGTGGACAGGCTGAACAAGCAATAAATCTCTAAGCAGTAGATAATTTCGCGTCGGAGCTAGAGCTAGAGACCCAATCGTTCCGCTCAGCGGCCTAAGAAAGTCATAACCAAAAAACAAATAAGTGCAAAGTCTGCCATATTGCTTCTTGTCTCCCCTAACTACTTGGACTGCAATACAAGCTTCCCTTCTGAAAGGCACATCACTCCTTTAGCATTGACTTCTTTGAGTTGATGAGTATGGATTGAATTGACCAATTCCGCATCAAAAGGAGTTTCTACCTTGATATAGTTATCTGTGAAACCGTGCATCATGCCGGAATCATTGGCTGCGCCTTCAAATAATATGGGGCGTTCCTGTCCGACAAAGCGTTCGTAGAATACGCGTCTCTTCTTCGTAGAAAGCATACGCAGCCGCTTGCTACGTGCATGACGCTCCTTCAAGGGTATAACACCGTCCATACTGATCGCAGAGGTGTTCTCGCGCTCAGAGTAAGTAAAGACGTGTAGATAAGAGATATCTAAATCGGTGAGGAATTGGTAGGTGTCCTCAAAATGTGCTTCGGTTTCACCCGGAAAGCCTACAATCACATCTACGCCGATACACGCATCTGGCATCAGAGCTTTGATGGTAGATACTCGTTCTGCATAAAGCTCTCTTTTATAGCGTCTACGCATAGTCGCTAATAGTTCATTATTGCCACTTTGCAAGGGAATGTGAAAATGCGGCATGAAGCGTTGCGCATCCGCTACATAATGAATGATTTCGTTATTGAGGAGATTGGGTTCTATCGAGCTGATGCGTATCCGTTCTATCCCTGCTAGCTCTGGAGCGCTATCTAGCATTTGGACAATATCAAAAAAGGTACCGGGCTGATCTTTGCCATAATCCCCGATATTGACACCTGTCAGAACGATTTCTTTGATCCCTTTTTTGGCTAAAGTGGTCGCATTGCGTAGAATGTTTTCCTGACTATCACTGCGACTTTTGCCTCTCGCCAAAGGGATGGTGCAAAAGGAACATTTGTAATCGCAGCCATCTTGGATTTTGAGAAAAGATCGGGTGCGATCTCCCAGTGAGTAAGCATCGACAAAGCCATCTACGCTTTTGATCTCGCTATTGAATATACAGGGGTTCGGTTCTTTGGTAAAGTCTTCGACTAACTCCATAATCCGGAATTTGTCTCCTGCTCCCAATACCATATCCACTCCTGGAATCTGAGCGATTTCAGTCGGCTTGAGTTGGGCATAACAACCCACCACTATGACATAAGCTTCTGGATTGAGCTTGAGTGCTTGCCGAATGATATTACGACACTTCTTATTGGCATTTTCCGTTACTGAGCAGGTATTGACAACATATACGTCTGCTACGGAGGAAAAATCCGTTTTGCTAAAACCATTTTCAAGAAACTGACGGCCAATAGCCGAAGTCTCGGTGAAATTCAATTTACAGCCAAGTGTATGAAATGCGACGCTTTGCATAGGAGGCAAATTTACGGCTTTCCCCGCACTTATGATAGAGCTCTCTTTACTTTGCGATTGTGAAATGGAAGGAGGCACCATTCCCTTCTTGAGATTCTAACCAGATTTTGCCTCCATGTTGGGTTACGATCTCTTTACAGACTGCCAGACCAATACCGCTTCCTTGATGATCATGTCTTGAGTGCAGTTTGCGAAATAACATGAATATTGTCTCATGAAAATCTTCCCGAACGCCTTCTCCATTATCTCTCACACAAAATTGCCAATGAGAGTCCGTTTCTTGACTTTGGATATAGATTCGCGGGGCAATATCCTGTTTCCGAAACTTGATCGCATTATTGATCAGATTGAGAAAAACTTGCTTCAATTGTAGGGGATTGGCAAATATTTGCCTTGGCATCGGTTGAATAGTGACAATGGTTCCACTCTCTTTGATAATCTGTTGTAAAGACTCTACCACAGAATGGATGATTAGATTTGGATCAACCATTTCCTTGTTTGCTGATTCTGTATTAACCCGAGCAAACTCCAGCAAACCCTCTATCAATTGACTCATATCAGAGACGCCGGAAATGATGAAATTGAGAAAATCTCGGCCATCAGCATCTAAACTATCTGAATACCTTCTTTTGAGCAATTGACTAAAATTACCAATGGTGCGTAAGGGCTCTTTTAGATCATGAGAGGCCACATAGGCAAAGTTTTCTAATTGTAGATTTGAGTCAATGTATTGTTGCAGTTGCTGATTTTTTTCATCTAACTCTTTAACCTTGGTTTCAAGGATAAATTGATTTTGTTGTTCCGCAAGGCGTAACTCTTCTTCCTTTTGATTGCGTTCTAATTCAGCGGCAATGCGCGAGGAGTATATCTGCATCACGGTCTGAGCGATAGCTACTCGACTGAGGGGCTTGGTATCCATAATCACCAAGTGTCCAATCAATTGTTGGGTTGAGCTAAAGAGAGGAACGCCAAGATATCCTTCGACTCCTAAGTCTTCAAGATCAGTATCATTCGGATAGAGTTTTGCTGCATTAGCGATTATGCAAAGGCTTTGAGTAGTCTTGACAAGTTTTTCACAAGGTGTATCTTTGATGGAATATTCATAGGTGTCAAAGTGATCCTTTTTCCAAAAGGCCTTGCTGCAGAGTCGTTTTCTCTCTTTATCAAGGGTGCAGATCATGACAAAGTCAACGCCCAAAGTATCCGCGATACCTCTGACTATTCGTTCTAAAAAGGAGTCCTGCGTATGGTAAGCAAGTGTTTGCTTAATTAACTCGAGAACTTGATAGATTTCTGGATGATTTTCAGTGGCTTCAAATGGTTGTACTTGGCACAGAAGCAATTCCGTCCCATTGTATTCTATCTTGGAACGCTTGATCTCTAACAATTTTTGATGCCCACTGCTGGAGGGCCAAGAGACAATTTGAGGACCAGTTTTTTGATTGTCTAAAACTTGCCGATCATGTGCTTGTATGTGTTTCGCAAGGTCTTCAGGAAAAACATCGAAATCATTGGCAATAGAAAAGTTGGGCGAAATGCCAAAGAGGTCTTTTGCTTCCTCATTGTGCATAAGCCATTGGAGCGAGCTATCTTTGATGATACACGCCTCTGGAAGGTTTTGAAAGAGCAGGTTGAATTCGAGCGGTACTGTTTTAATTTGTTCCTCTTTGGTCATGGGCAAGCGGATTTAAACCCGTTCGCAAAGACACATGAACAGCTCATTTAATGCTATACCTTGCTTTGATACTTGGCAAATACCGAGCATCGGCTTGTGGTTTTGTGGTTTTTAGAAAGGTATTAAGCTGTTGTGGATTTTGCTTTTCTTTAAGGTATTGTGGTTGAAAAAAATACTTCCCTCTCAAAGGCTATTAAATCTAAGGCTTATTACCCGAAATTTCAACAACATGAGTGTGATTGGCGATCGAATTTACAATTCGTATTGAATCAAACGTACCAATTTGGAGATTGGAACGTATATTGTAAAGATATTTGGGTATCAACTTCATCTCCATTTTATATGCTTAAGAGACTATCGTTTCCCCTTATTCTCCTTCTATTATTGATCGTTCGACCTGATACGATACTCGCTCAAAATAGCGGTACCGAGGAAGCGAGTAAGGTCTATTTAGTCCTTATGGATCTAGAGGCTGATATTGATGTTACTTTTTTATACTCCAAAAAGTATGATAAAAAGTTCGCTTCAATCGAATATGCAGTCGATGATTCTATCAACAATCTAGACGATTTTAGTTATTACGAACCCCCTTTGGCTGGTCCTGAATGCTTTATTCCAGAAATAAAGTTAGTGTATGAATCTCATACCTATGTCATCAGTCTATATTGTGCAAAGGTGATCAAATACCGTAATAAGACTCCTTGGTTTACCTCTCAGCAAAGACTGAAAAATGATCTGCTTCTCACACCGAGGATGGTTACTTATTTAGATAATTTGAGAATAAAGCATTTCGGTAGTGAAGCCACTAATCAAGAATTTTTAAAAGGAGTAGCCACAGGTCAAGTAGTCGAAGAACTACAGGACAATGGTGCTGAGCTAGATTGGCTATTCAATGAAGATATGCTGGACGATGCAGATGATGAATCTGACTTGGAGTTTGAAGAAGAGCGTATTTTACCAGAGGAGGAAGATCCTGAGTATGATGACGACGACGGCCTCAACTAAGTATTAAACTCAATTGTAATCATGTCATGGACTTTGAGCCCCAGTAGTTCTGCTGCGGAGGCTTCGCGCATGGCAATCTCAAGCATATCGCTTTCCCCAAAAATGGCGAGCGCATCTGCTTTACTTACATCAGAGTAGGTATTGACGATCCGCCTTAGGCGAACGTTGCGAATGTAAATTTCAAAACGACGATTCTTCTTGATCTCCAAAAAGCCATAGCGATCAATATTAGTGATGGCGTTGCCAAACTTGTCTATGTGAATAATTTTGCCTCTAAGGCAATTGCCGGCATAGGAAGGTGCTCCCCAGAGCAATTCTTTCATTTGATGGCTAGGACCGATCTCTTCCAAAGTACCACCTGAAGCCAAAAAAGCAGCCGTTGGACCATAGTAACGAGCTGCCCGAAATGATTTTGGATAACTATCCCGGATCAAACCCTCATTGTCAATCATGACAACTTGATCAGATTTGCCTTCACAGATCAAGCTCAAAACCCCATTGTCAGGTCCTATAAAATATTGCTTTTGGAACTGCATGACTAAACCAGTCGTGGAAGGAGTAGTATCTGGATCAATCGCAATCAAATGGATCGTGCCATCGGGGAAGGCAGGAAAGGTGTTTTTGACTACAAACGCAGCTTGTATCAAGTCAAAATTTTGAATCTCATGAGTGATGTCAACGAGTTGAGCCGCTGGATACAATGACAATATCACACCTTTAATCACGGCTGGATAGTGGCCGGAGCCACCCAGATCAGATGTGAGAGTGATGATAGACATTGTGTGTTTGAAAATTGGGCTTCTACTAAGTCTATGGCATATTACGAGTAATAAAGGCGCAAATCAACCTATAAGAGGAGGATATCTTCCTTGATGAATTGAACGATAAATTGTGTCGCTCAACCAACTTTTTTAGCAGATAGTCGTAAAGTAAATTCCCCTCCTCAATTGCTTTTGATACCCCGTTTCTTCATATGCTTTCACTTGGAAACGAAGTACAAAAGTACGTATTTTATTCATCCTAAGTTTTTACCAATTAAATAATAGCCCGTATTGACCGAGCATACTTTTCAGCTACATGACATTAGCCCGCTCGAAGTCTATGGCGTAAATAACTTGCGTCTGCAAAGGCTCGAAGAAGGGTTCCCTGAGATCAAAATCGTTGCCCGAGGTGACGAACTCAAAATTAAAGGAGAAGCCGAGAAAGTTGATGCATTAAAATCAATTCTCACTTCACTCCTTGATGAAATTCGCCGCAAAGGGCGTATCTCCGAAAATCGTTTTACTGAACTAATCGTTCCGCAAGGCGATCCCGAAAACCAAACAGATGAATCTAAAGCTGCGCTAGCTAGTGAAGATACTATCCTCGTGCATGGGAGTGGTGGCGTCACCGTCAAACCCAAAAACAAAGGTCAGCGTCAGATCGTAGCCTCAGAGCAAAGAAACGATATCATTTTTGCGGTCGGCCCTGCCGGAACGGGTAAAACCTATATTGCGGTAGCCTTAGCGGTGCGTGCACTAAAGGATAAAAGAGTCAAAAAGATCGTGCTTTGTCGTCCTGCGGTAGATGCCGGAGAGAGTCTTGGCTTTTTGCCCGGGGATCTCAAAGACAAAGTTGATCCTTATCTCCGCCCCCTTTATGATGCGCTGGAAGATATGCTTCATAGTGAGAAGCTCAAACATTATCTCGCCAACAATATCATCGAAGTGGTGCCACTGGCTTATATGCGTGGACGTACGCTCAATAATGCTTACGTGATCATGGATGAGGCTCAAAATGCTACGGAGATGCAGCTCAAGATGTTTTTGACACGTATGGGCGAACGCTCTAACGTGATCATCACAGGAGATGATTCGCAGATTGACTTACCTTATCGCGTGCGTTCTGGTTTGGTACAAGGTATGCGTATCCTCAAAGGTATCAAAGGAATCGCTTTTGTACGCCTTAGCGCTTCTGATGTCGTTCGGCACCGCCTCGTAAAAGATATCCTCGCTGCCTACGAAAAGGTTGAAGAGAAACGAGAGCCGCGATAAACAACTCTAAATACTAGTAAAAGACAGAGCCGAGATTAAGACTATAATTAGTCCTAATCTCGGCTCAAATATGTTAACACTTTAGCTTAGGCTAAAGCTTTTGCCATAGTAATGCCGATCTCACCTGGAGACTCGACCACGTGGATGCCACAATCAGCCATCACACGCATCTTTTCTGCAGCAGTACCCTTGCCACCAGCTACGATCGCACCAGCATGGCCCATACGACGTCCGGGAGGCGCTGTCTGACCTGCGATGAAACCAACTACAGGCTTCTTCACATTGTCTCTGATCCACTCTGCGGCGATCTCCTCGTTTTGGCCACCAATCTCTCCGATCATCACGATACCTTCTGTATCCGGATCTTCGTTGAATAGCTTGATGATATCCAAGTGAGGTGAACCAATGATCGGATCACCACCGATACCTACGCAAGTGGACTGTCCCATACCTTGCTTGCTTACTTGATCAACCGCTTCATAAGTCAAAGTACCAGAACGACTGACAATCCCAATCTTACCAGGAGAGTGAATAAAACCAGGCATGATGCCCAATTTACATTCGCCAGGAGTGATTACACCGGGGCAGTTAGGACCGATCATGCGAATACCGCGATCGTCGATGTACTGCTTAGCATAAATCATATCTCGTACTGGAATCCCCTCAGTGATCGTGATGATGAGGTCAACCCCAGCATCAGCGGCTTCCATGATCGCATCAGCAGCAAAAGCTGGCGGAACAAAAATGATCGAGACATTTGCACCAGTTTCTTGAACTGCTTCATAAGCAGTGTTGTAAACAGGGCGATCTAGGTGTACCATGCCGCCTTTGTTGGGGGTTACCCCACCGACGACCTGAGAACCATATTCGATCATTTGTTGGGCATGGAAGCTACCTTCCTTACCAGTAAAGCCTTGAACAATGATTTTGGAATCCTTATTGACGAGAATGCTCATATTTTGAGGGTAAATGAGGAGTATTTAACTGCGGACAAAGTTATCTGGCAAAAGGGGAAAAACCAAGCCAGAACTCATACAAAAAACAGGAGATTTTGAAGAAGTAAACAGCTAAAGTTCAGGATTTTTATTGATTTTGTTATGCATGCCGAGTATTTTGTCTATATGAAGTTATTGCGAACCCCCGACGAACGCTTTATTGAGCTAAAAGACTATGCCTATTCCCCTCACTATATAGAGCTTGATGGCATCCGGATTCATTATGTTGATGAAGGCCCCCGCGATGGAGAAACCATCTTACTTTTGCATGGAGAACCGAGTTGGTCTTATCTCTATCGTTTTATGATTCCGCCTTTGGTGGCAGCGGGTTTTAGGGTTGTCGCTCCTGATTTGGTGGGATTTGGCAAATCTGATAAACCTACTGAACAGTCGGATTATACTTTTCAAAAGCATGTCGATTGGATGACTGCTTGGTTGGAGGCGGTAGATCTACAAGGGATCACTCTATTTTGTCAAGATTGGGGCGGTTTGATTGGATTACGGCTAGTCGCCGAACGCGGGGATCGGTTTCAGCGGGTAGTAGCTGCGAATACCTTTTTACCAATCGGAAAAGGCAAATCACCGGAAGCCTTCATCCAATGGCAACAATTTGCCAAGCTTAGTCCCAAGTTTGACGTAGGTCGAGTTGTCAATGGCGCGAGTGCACGCAAACTGAGTCCTGAAGAAGTCGCTGCTTATGATGCTCCTTTTCCCGATGATACTTATAAAGCTGGTGCGAGGATCTTTCCTGCCTTAGTACCTACTACGGAAGATGATCCCGCTGTCCCTGCAAATATTGCGGCTTGGGAACAGCTACGTAAATGGAAAAAACCATTTTTAACCACTTTTAGTGATTTAGATCCTATTACCAAAGGAGGGGAAAAATACTTCCAAGCCAATATTCCCGGCGCTCAAGGCCAAGCCCATACCATCATCGAAGGCGGTGGGCACTTCCTCCAAGAGGATAAAGGCCCCGAAATCGCTGCCCTGATCATTTCCTTTATTAAGCAAAATCCCTAATTCTCGTCTATATGTCTACTCAAGCACAAGCAATCGATATCAATACCCTCCCTCAGTATGCGAGCATGGAAAATTTATTTTTCCTGCTATTTGATGTACATGGGGCTGATATGCTCAGTCAGCATCCTCGCTTTCAGGATTTTGACAAAGAAACCATCGAAATGAGTATACAGGCAGCCAAACAATTGTCTGATACTTATTTGTTTCCTTATCTCGAAAAGATGGATCGGGAAGGCTGTACCTATAAAGATGGGCAGATATATGTGCCAGTTGAGATCAAAGCGATTATGCAGCAGATGGCTGAAGGCGGATGGATCGCTTCTAGTGCACCCGTCGAAGCCGGAGGATTAGATATGCCTCATATGGTCCAGATTGCCGCTGAGTTTTTATTTGAGGCGGCAAATAATGCTGTAGTGGGTTATCCGATGTTGACGGCTGGAGCAGCGCGATTGATTTATTCGTTCGGCTCGGCCGAACTCTCTGATACCTACGTGCCACAAATGTTTGCGGGTAAGTGGCAAGGGACAATGGCTTTGACTGAACCACAAGCAGGTAGTTCGTTGACAGATATTACGACCAAAGCTAGCCTAACGCCTGAGGGACATTATCTCATAGAAGGGCAAAAGATATTTATTTCATCGGGCGATCACGATCAAGTGGACAATGTGGTGCACTTGATGTTGGCGAGGATAGAAGGCGCTCCTGCGGGAATTAAAGGAGTTTCACTCTTTGTCGTCCCTAAAAAACGGCCCACTGCGAATGGCGGTTTAGAAGACAATGATGTCCAAACTGCTGGTATCTTTCATAAGATGGGCCAACTGGCTTATGCTACCGCACACCTTATGATGGGCGAAAAAGACAATTGTCGCGGGTATCTGGTCGGTGAGGAGAATAAAGGGCTCAAGTATATGTTTCAGATGATGAACGCAGCCCGTATCAGCGTAGGAGTGAGTGGGGTAGGAGTCGCTTCGGCAGCTTATTATGCTTCATATCGCTATGCGCTGGAGCGTCCTCAGGGGCGTCCCATCGGGAAACGCGATCTCTCCAAACCCCAAACGCTGATCACTAACCACCCTGACGTTCGCAGAATGCTTTTCCTCCAAAAGGCAATTGTGGAAGGATCATTGAGTCTTATTTTTCAGTGTGGCTACTATCTGGATAAAATGCATACCACCGAAGGAGAGGAAAAAATGCGCTATTACCAATTACTAGAACTCTTGACTCCTTTGGTGAAAACTTATCCTTGTGAGGCTGGAATCCAAGCCGTGAGTAATGGTTTGCAAGTCTTAGGAGGATATGGCTTTCTGAAAGACTATGCACTCGAACAATACTATCGCGATATCCGAATTATGCCTATCTATGAAGGTACGACGGGAATCCAGTCTCAAGATTTGCTTGGCCGCAAAGTGATGATGAATGAAGGCAAAGTGGTAGCTCTTTTGCTGAAAGAGATACAGACCGATATGCAACAAGCCAAGCAATGGGAAAGTCTAGCTAGCAGTGTCACTGCATTAGAAAAAGAAAGTATGCGAGTTGGCCAGGTGATACAACATCTGAGTGCGATCGCGATGAAAGGAGAGACAGCACGCTTCCTCTCAGACGCTAATCTGTTTATGGAGATGTTTAGTTTAGTCGTAGTTGCTTGGCAGTGGCTTAAGCAAGGCATAGAAGCACAAAAGCAGCTAGATAAGGCCACAGAGCCCGAGCACAAGCTGTTTCTTGAGAGCAAATTACATACGATGCGGTTTTTCTATGCTTATGAGTTGGTCAAGACAAAAGGGCTCGCAGCGCGTTTAATGGACGAAACGGTACTTACCTTGGTCGATTCTGAGCGCGAAATGCTCCGTTAAGTCTTTGTATTAGACATGTCTTTTGCAATCGTTCCCACCTGAAAAAAGCGAAGATGCTTGTTTAAGGAGTGGGTAATATTTGTTATTATAGATTGAAGACGGAAACGTTTTTATAAAAGCAATAGTAAAGAAGGACTTAACAAACTAACTACTTACTGAGAGCTGCTGCCCTCACCTCGGGAACAAATCGAAAATTAAAAATTTTAGATAGATCGTAGAAATACGATTAAGGGATACTTATATCTTAACTATTGTGTTTTGAAATAAACGCAACAGGATCTTTTTGTGCAAAAATTGAGGTTTACTATGCCTCTGAACATTCAAAAACTACTACTATGAAGAACAGATCTTTGGTACGCTTACTTTTACCCACCCTACTACTTCTGATTTGGGGTTTGGGTATGAGTCCGCCTGAAGCCTACGGCCAAGGCCGGACGGTTGAAGGTACAGTTACTTCGGCGGTTGATAATTCCCCGCTGGAAGGTGTTTCTGTGCGCTTAAAGGGTACAACCCGTGGTGCATTGACCGGTCAAGACGGTAAATTTTCTTTAGCTATTAATGGAGATGATGACGTCTTAATTTTAGCCTACATTGGTTTTTCTACTCAAGAAGTTACAGTAGGTGGAGGTAGTAGCATGACTATCAGTATGAAAGAAGATGTCGCTAGCCTCGATGAAGTCGTGGTAATTGGTTATGGTACCCAAGCTAAAAGGGACGTAACTGCTGCTATCGCTTCTGTTAAGGGAGAGGACATTAGAAACATTCCAGTTGCTTCTACTGTCCAAGCACTTCAGGGACAAGTCGCTGGTGTTGATATCCAGCAAAGCAGTGGCCGACCTGGTGCTGCTCCTACCATTTTGATTCGCGGTCGTCGTTCTATTAATGCTAGTAACGAGCCGCTATATGTGGTAGATGGTATTCCATTGACAGATGGAGGTACAGCCTTTGATATCAATCCTCAGGATATCAAGTCTGTAGAAATATTGAAGGATGCTGCTGCAACTGCAATTTATGGTTCTCGTGGTGCGAATGGCGTGATCTTGATTACTACTCGTCGTGGAGAATCTGGTAAAACTTCGATCAACTATGATGGTTATATCGGGGTGAGCAGTGCGATCCGCCAAGTAGATATGATGAATGGCGAAGAGTTTGCTGCCCTAAAGCGGGAAAGTCGTCGGGTAGATGGTAGCAATCGCTCTACTTGGAGCGGTACTATTCCATCTGATGCTGATGTGTTTTTGGATCCTATTGAGCTAGAGTCTATTGCTATGGGCAATCGTTCTACCGATTGGCAAGATCTCGTCCTCAATCAAGGAACACAGCAAAATCACCAGATAAGTATGCGTGGTGGTAATGCTAAAACCCAATTTATGGTATCAGGTAATGTCTTTGATGATCAAGGTATCATCGAAGGTATGTCTTATACTCGCTACTCTTTACGTATCAACCTAGATCACAAAGTCAATGATTGGCTCAAGATCGGTACTTCTACCTACCTCAATCGTACGGAACAAAACTGGGGATCAAGCCCAGCGTTCGGCGAAGCCTTGGCCAATAACCCACTAGGGGTACCCTACGATGCTGATGGAGAACTACGTTTCTTACCTACAAATGACGGTATTCGTACGAATCCTTTGAGTGAATTAGCAGAAGGAGCTTATGAAGATGAAAGAATCTTCCATACGCTCTTCTCGAGTGTGTTTCTTGAAGCCAATATCGCCAAAGGCTTGAATTATCGTGCAACTTTCGGTCCCGATATTCGTTTCCGTCGTCGTGGTTGGTTTGCTGGCCGTTTGACTAATACTAACCGTGGTGGTCCAGCTCAAGCTCGTAAAGAGGAGGAAACTTCTTTTGGGTATACGCTCGAAAACCTATTGACATACAATACTGATATTGGTGATAGTAAGCTCGGCTTAACTTTCTTGCAGTCTATCCAGGGACGTCAAGCGGAAGAATCTTGGTTACAAGGTAAAACGCTTCCTTATGAGTCTCAGGGATTTGATCAGATTGGAACTGCTCAGGAGCTGACAAGCTTTGGTTCTGATATTGAAAACTGGCAGTTGGCTTCCTTCATGGGACGTCTTAATTATGATATTGCTGGTAAGTATCTCATTCAATTGAGTGGCCGTGCTGATGGATCTTCACGTCTATCTGACGCCAACAAATGGGCTTTCTTCCCAGGTGTATCTGTCGGATGGCGGATCATCGACGAAGGTTTCATGAGCGGTGTTAGTTGGATGCAAGACTTGAAACTCCGTGCTAGTTATGGTGTCGTAGGTAATACTTCGATTGATCCATACCAGACGCAAGGGGCCCTACGTCGTACTACTTATGTCTTTGGTACTACCCCTGGTTTTGGTTATGGCTTGGATCAAATTCCAAATTCAGATCTGACTTGGGAAAAAACGGCTACTATTGACGTCGGAATTGACTTTGCTTTAATCAGAGGACGAGTAGAAGGTAATATTGATTTTTATCAGGCCAATACTACTGACCTAATCTTACTTCGTCAGTTACCACCAAGTTCTGGATATACACAGGTGCTTGAAAATGTTGGTTCTACTCGTAATACTGGTGTCGAGATCTCTTTACGTACCGTAAACGTTGAGACTGATGGCGGTTTCCGCTGGAGTACTAACTTCAACTGGTTCCGCAATAAGGAAGAAATTGTCGAACTATTTAATGGTGCAGAAGATGATATTGGTAATGGCTGGTTTATCGGTGAGCCAATCCGCGTATTCTATGACTATGAAAAAATAGGTATCTGGCAGACTTCTGAAGAAGAAACCGCTCTAGGATACGGAGACGTTCCAGGTGAAATCAAGCTAAACGATGTCAATGGCGATGGTAAGTATGATCCAACAGATGACCGTGTGATCTTAGGTTCAGACGTACCAAGTTGGAGTGCTGGTATGACTAATGTATTTGAGTACAAAGGTTTTGACCTGAGTGTATTCTTCTTCTCTCGTTGGGGCCATACAATCCGTAGCCGCTTCCACGATAGCAACAACTCTTTATTTGGTCGTTATAACAATCTAGATGTTGATTACTGGACTCCATCGAATCCTACCAATGCCTTCCCAAGACCAAATCAGGATCAGGAAAGAGCTAAGTATTCTTCTACCATGACCTATTTCGAAGGAGATTACGTCAAATTACGTAATGCTACTGTGGGTTACCGCTTTACACCTGAGATTGCTGCTAAGATGAAAATGTCTAGCCTACGGATTTATGCCAGTGCACAAAATCCATGGTTCTGGGCCAAGTATGCTACATACGATCCAGAAGCAGGTGGTGATAACGGACAGGTCTCTTCAGGAGATATCCCTGCTGCTAAATTGTTTATGGTTGGTGTCAGTGTCGGATTTTAATCAAAACCTTAACTATTAGTATCCAATGAAATATTTGAAATATATACTGAGTATAGGCTTGTTAGTAGGCACTTTTTCGTCCTGCGAACAATTCCTAACTGAGCCACTGGACCACAAGGTGTCAGCTGGTACATACTACACAACAGAAGGAGGTTTGGAAGATGCCGTCAAGGCCTGCTATACTTCACTTAAGGACTATTGGTCCATTGAAATGGGGGCTACCCTCAATTGCTTTGGTACCGATGAATATACCAATGGAGCGGATGGCGGTCATAAAGGCATCAACTTTTATGATTCTCAGCTCAATTCTCAGGAAAGCTATTTTCGTGATAGCTGGAGAAATCTATACCGTGCCGTCAATCAGTGTAATGCTGTTGTTGGCCGTGCCGCTGGGATTGAAGGAATTGACGAAGCTCTCCGTAATGAGAGAGTTGCAGAAGCTCGCTTTTTGAGAGGATTGTATTACTTCACACTCGTACGTATGTATGGCGATGTTCACTTCTCTCTTGAAGAAACTCAAGGAGTAGAGACTACTGCTAACAAAACGGCGCGTTTGGATATCATGGATCAGGGTATCATTCCTGATTTAGAGTTTGCAATTGCCAACCTACCTACTGAGCGTGGTTCTTCTGAATACGGACGTGCTCACAAAGCGGCAGCTGAATTTTTGCTCGCGAAAGTGGCATTGACTCGTGGCTGGTTGACTGGGACTCAGGGAGATTTTACTCAAGCTCGTGATTTGATGGACAATGTCATCGATGATTATGATTTCGAACTCCTAGAAAACTGGGGAGATATCTTCGATCACGATGCAGAGCTACACCCAGAGGTTGTATTCTCTATCCAAAACATCCAAGATCCTATCCTCAATGGTGGCAATGGTAACCGTATGCACCTTTACTTCTTGATGGAGTATGATGTATTAGCTGGTATGACTCGTGATATTGAAAACGGTCGTCCTTGGAAGCGTTTCCGTCCGACGGACTGGCTGATCAACCTTTGGAATGATACGCCCGGCAGTGATCCTCAGGCTTTAGGTACCCGTGCTGATGTACGTTACCAAGAAGGATTTAAGCATGTATTCTTTTCCAACAAGCCTGAAACTGGTGGTGTTGGCATGCAACTAGGTGATTCTGCAGTATTCCTACCAGGCGTTGAGGTTACAGAAGACTTCCGTAATAGCAAGAACTATCTGATATTCACTCCTAGTGAGTATTCTGATCGTCGTTTTCCTACCCTCGCCAAGTTTCTTGACAACAAACGTGCTGACCGTCAGCAGACTCAAGGATCACGCGATTGGATGTTGATGCGTCTCTCAGATGCTTATTTGATTGCTGCTGAGGCTGCTTTCAAAGCTGGAGATACTGATGCTGCTGCTGCTTATATCAACACGGTTCGTGAACGCGCTGGTCGTGATGGCCGCGAAGGTGAAATGACGATTACTGCTGCTGATGTAGATATTGATTACATCCTTGATGAACGCTCTCGTGAGTTAGCCGGAGAGATGCATCGCTGGTTTGATTTGACACGTACGGGTAAATTAGTTGAGCGAGTCAGGTTACATAACCCGACGGCTTCGCCTAACATCCAAGACCATCATGCATTGCGTCCGATCCCACAAGATCAGATCGATAAAGTAGATGGTGGGTATGCTCAGAATCCAGGCTACTAAGCCCTTCATCATGAATAACATTAAATGACGAATGTAGAATATTCAAGGGGAGGAGAACTCCTTTTGGATATTCTACTTTCCCGAAAGGGATAGTAGTTGGTTATGTGTTCTTTACTACGCTTTTTGCGCGTGCCGTCTCCCGATGGTACGCGCATCTAGCTTTATAGAAGATTGGAATATTGACCTTTGCGGAGTATTTTCAATCTATGACTACTACTAAGCGAATAGATTACCTTTTATTGGGATCTAGCTGGCTTGTCCTATTAGTGTTTCTGGGGATTATTTTTATCCCAGACAATAGCATCCCCATGCTAAAAGCACATCCGGACTATCCTCCTATGACTCAGTCTGTCCATCAAATTACCCAAGATAGTGTGGCCTACCCGCTGGCGATTGCCTTGGCTTTTTCTATCATTGGGATTATGGGAGTCTTGGCTGTTATGGGCAACCGTAAGCATGGCAAATGGGGGAAGATTAGTTATTGGTTGATCGGAGGATTAGTAGTTTATGCGTTCGCCTGGGGCGTAATGATCTGGACCCACCATGGCTATCAGGTAAATGGAGAACATAGCTTTTGGGGCGGATTTCCGCTGCCTACTGCTTGGATGATATATGTGATTTGGTTTTGGCCTATCGTACCGATGGCGGCCTATTTCTTCCTCTTCCGCTCCTGGATCTGGCGCGACCAAGATGAAACTCGTTTTCAAGAACTAGTACAAAACGCAAAAGACCAGAAACATGGATAGAGATACCATTATCATTATTTCTGTTGGTCTTTATCTATTGGTATGCGTATTAGTAGGTATTTGGGCGCTTAAGCGAACGAACTCCTCCCATGATTTTTTTATGGCAGGACGCAATTTAGGCGTGATGTTGACCGCTTTCGCCGTCTTTTCGAGTACACTCAGTGGCTTTGGTTTTGTGGGAGGGCCGGGTTTGGTCTATCGTATGGGCATGAGTTCGGTTTGGATGGTGGTAGTGGCAGGCATGGGCTATCTGGTGTCATACTCGCTACTCGCGAAACGCATCCGCATACTCGGTGAGCTGAGAGATTCAGTTTCGCTGCCAGATGTGGCCGCAGTTCGCTACAAAAGCAATGGTGTACGTATATGGGTAGCGATTGCGATCCTATTGGGAGTCTTGGGTTATCTCGCTACGCAAATCAAAGCGATGGCGGTCGTTCTACAAAACATCCTTGACAAGCCCCAGTTTTGGCCAGATGTGAGCTTAGAGTGGTGCGTATTTATCTCTTGTGCTGTATTGGTCTTTTATACAGTTACCGGAGGCATCATTGCTTCTGTATACACTGACCTGATTCAAGGTGGAGTGATGATCGTTGCGGCGGCTCTGATTTTCTTTACCGTCATACTGACCTTTGAGGGTGGCTTAGGAGAAATGAATCAATATTTGATTCAAGATGATGCCGAAGCGATTGGCCCTTGGGGTACACTGGGTATGATAGGCTGTCTTTCTTGGTTTTTTGTTTTTGGCTTGGGTAGTGCGGGCCAACCGCATGTGATCACCAAGTTGATGATGAACAAAAAAGTAAGCGATGCTCGTTCTATTTTGCCCGTCACCTTTATGGGTTATATGTTTTCGGCTTTGTTATGGATAGGGATTGGACTAGCGATGCGGGCATTGGTAGTGAGTGGCCAACATGCGCCTCTCGTAGATGCTGATTCTGCGGCTCCCGCTTTTCTACAGACATATGCGCATCCCTTATTGGCCGGAGTGGTATTTGCTGGCTTATTTGCGGCAATTATGTCAACGGCTGATGGGTTTTTAAATATTGGTACTGCAGCAGTTGTGCATGATCTGCCCAAAGCCTTTGGCTGGAATGTCGGCAACGAACTCAACGCAGCTCGAATTACCACCGTCATAATATCCATCATTGCTGCGATGATTGCCCTTTATAGTGGTGATTTGGTGGCGATACTTGGTGCTTTTGGTTGGGGAACCTTCGCAGCAGCCTTAGTGCCGGTGATCGCGATTGGACTCAATTGGAAGCGAGCGACTCCTACGGCAGCTATTGTCGCGATAGTGAGTAGTCTTTTGATCAATTTTGGCTTAAAAGTGTTCGGCATAGCCATCCCCTACAATATCGATCCAGGCGCTATCGCCTTGGCCTTTTCCCTCTGTGCCTTTATCACTATATCGGTCTTTAGTAAGCCAAGCCCGATCGATCCGGATGTGGAAGAAGTGATGGGAATGTAAAATTTGGCATCGAAATTGAACTTTACCCAGCGTCAGGTTTATTTCTTGATGGTGCCTTACGGTTGCACTGCCTGAGTGGGGACTGTATATTTACACGCTATGGCGGAATTCCCCACTCCATTTTCAGAAAGCTTTTTGCGGCGACGTTCGCGATCAGCGCTATGGGCTACGGTCCCTAGTATGGGCTTGTCGCTCTTTTTTCTGGGAATGTTTGGGACGTTCTTTCTATTTGCTGGACGTTTTGCACAGGAGTTAGAAACTTCGGTACAGATGAAAGCAATCTTGCATGATGGCATGGCCGAAGCCCAACGCGTCAATTTTGAAGCCTGGTTAAATACTCGACCTTATATCAGCGAGTTTTATTTTGTCTCTAGCGATTCTGCTGCCAATTTATTACTCGAACGTACTGGGGAAGATGTACGTGAGATGCTCGACGGCTTCAATCCATTACCAGATGCTTACAATTTGCAATTAGAATCCAAATATTTGGTGGAGGATTCTTTGCCTGCGATCAGGCAAGAATTACGTACCTATTTACTGGTGTCTGATGTAGATTTTCCGATGGAAATGATCAATCGATTGAGACGCAATATCGGTGTCTTATCAGCATTGTTAGGGATAGTAGGTTGCATGTTTTTGGGGATTGCTTTGTATCTGATATTCAGTACGATACGTTTGTCGATCTTTGCCAAGCGACTGAGTATTCGCAGTATGCAATTGATCGGCGCTACCGCTGGATTTATCCGTCGCCCATTCTTGTGGAGTGGTATCTTACAAGGCTTGATGGCGGGCTCTTTGGGCACCTTTTTGCTGATCCTATTTAGCGTAGGAATCGAGCAATACGTAGGTGCAATGGGTATGAAACTCTCTGTCGTAGCACGTCCGGACTTTATTGGATTATTATCAGGAATTGTGTTACTTGGCGCCGTCCTGGGATGGGTCGGAAGCTATCTTGCAGTCAACCGTTACCTTGGCCGAAACCTGGATCAATTGATGTAAATCATGGCAAAACCTTCAAATTCTAAATCACGTCGTTCTACTCCCACAAAGAAAGCCCCCGCTGCTAAAAAACCAGTAGCGAGTAAAGCTTCTAGTGCTTCTGCTAGCAGAACGCGCAAAGAGAGTGCTCCTGCGGTACTACCTTTTGGTCGTATGAACTATATTCTTCTCATCATTGGCATCGCTATTATTGGCTTTGGCTTTTTATTGATGTCAATGGATGATTTTGTAGACGCAACTCAATTTTCTGTTTCACTTTATATAGCTCCCTTCGTAGTAGTAGCGGGTTTTGTAGAGATCATTTATGCGATCATGTATAAAGCTCCACAACAAGACGAAGTCCCCGTTCCGGCTGACTCATAATGAACATTCTTAATGCAATCATCCTTGGAGTTATCCAAGGACTAACCGAATTCTTGCCCGTAAGTAGTAGTGGACACATCGAATTAGGCAAAGCCATCCTCGGCAGTGTTCAAGAAACTGGTATTGATTTTTCAATCTTAGTCCACGTAGCTACCGCTCTCTCAACTGTAATTGTTTTTCGAAAAGAAATTGGCCAACTGATACGAGAAATTTTTTCTGGTAAAGCAGAGGCCCTTCGCTACGCCGCTATGCTGATTGTTTCGGCTGTGCCTGTCGCGCTCGTCGGTCTTGGGTTCCAAGACGAGATTGAAGCGCTATTTAATGGCAAAATTTTCCTCGTAGGCTGTATGTTGTTGGTTACTGCTTTATTGTTGTATCTAACTATCCGTGTCAAGAAGCATGATAAAACCATCAGTTTCAAAGAAGCGATTATGATGGGAATCGCTCAGACTGTAGCAATCCTCCCTGGGATTTCGCGTTCTGGTGCAACTATCGCTACTGCTTTGTTGATGAGAGTTAACAAGGAAGAAGCCGCACGCTTTTCTTTTTTGATGGTACTGATCCCCATATTTGGCAAAATGTTGCTCGACGGGATTGATTTTGCCAAAGGAGAAGCTGCATGGGAGCTTGATCCGGGGATTGCGATCGCTGGGTTTTTAGCTGCTTTTTTGTCAGGACTTTTTGCTTGTACGGCAATGCTTCGTATCGTCAAAACTGGCAAATTGTTTTACTTCAGCATCTATTGTGCGATCGTAGGTGTAATCGCAATTGCAACCGCTTTGATCTAAGCGTTCGGCTTGGCCGAACGTCTCACTCATTCACACATAAATATTGTCAGTTGGGGAAGGGCTAGTATCGCTTCTCCAATATGATTCATAAATTAGGAGTAGTTCATAGAACTGCTCCTCTCTTGTTTTACATCTTATCGCTTTTTTACCTCCAAAAAATGGAGGCGAAACCTCTTGCTTAGTCATAAACAAAGATGGATAAGGCGATTTCTTCTTTACCTAATAAAGGCACGATTGTTCCTGCTCTCAAAACCCTGCAATGGGAATGTGGGCATTGT
Organism: Bacteroidia bacterium; assembly: GCA_045106675.1. GTDB lineage: Bacteria > Bacteroidota > Bacteroidia > J057 > J057 > JBCAWW01. Next base: position 9,050 of record JBGCFA010000307.1, on the reverse strand, counting down.
GGACATGGCAACTGGAAAGAAGCTTCTAGTTGTAAAAGATGCGCTGCGACTCTACCAGTCGTAAGCAACTTCTCTGCGAGTACCAATCAGATTACGCTTGGCAAACCCATACGACTGAGTTGGGACGTCCAAGATGCGGTCAATGTACAGGTCCTGCCTGACGAAGAGATTGCTACTCCAAGAGGAGAGATGGATGTTTATCCGCAAGAGACTACCACTTATGTACTCATTGCCGAAAATAAAACCGGCAAGACAAAACAGACTTTAACATTGACTCTGAACGCGCCCAAAATCATAGATTTTGCCGCAACAGAGAATCAGATTCAAGTTGACTACCCCTGTATATTCCATTGGGATATCGAAAATGGGGCTGAATTGTATATAGATCGCGGCGTCGGCAAAGTAAGTGGACGCAGCTTTGCAGAGATCCTATTGGAAGAGCCGGGTATTTATACCTTGACGGCTCGTAATGCCAGTGGTGAAGATCATGCTCAGATCGAATTGTTTTTACCGCTTCCGGAGATTGGAGTGTTTTATACTGGTAGCGAAATCATTCGTCTAGGCCAAGCCAGTTGGTTGCATTGGGAAATAAACAATGCCACTGAAATCACCCTGCTGCCTGATGTTGGCGACCTGACTGGTCAAACCAAAATAGAACTTTATCCAGATCAAACTACTGAATATACCTTAAGGGCTAGCAATTTTAGCGGCATGGTAGAGGCAAAAGTCCAGTTGACCTTGCCCCCGCCTGTCATTAAAGACTTTTCGACTTCTAGCCCGATTTCCACTGAAGGAGAGCCGGTAACGATAAGCTGGAAGGTCGAAAATGCTTATCGGATTGAAATTTTACCAGACGTCGGGCCCGTAGAGCCAGAAGGAAGTTGCAAAATCAAACCCTATAAAGCTTATACAGACTTACGTCTTTGTGCTTATGGCCACTCTGGTGAGAGTGAGAGAGAGATTATGATTACGCTCTTTCCGCTACCACTTGAAGAAGCTATGATCAGTGGTCCTACTGATACTTTTATCCACATGGAGAAGCAAGACGAACAAATCCAACAAGTAAATCCAGAGCAGGCTATGCGCAATCTGGAAAAAGATCTTACGCTGGAAAATGATTTTCTCGTTGAGGAACTCGAAATCCAACGTGCTATTGAAATGGAGCTAACCGACGAAATGTTGGCGATGCAAAGGCCTAGTATACGTAGGGAACTGAAATCCCTAGTCAAAAAAGTAAAAAACAAACTCAACAAACGTTAACCACACTAATCGACATAAAAGCATGGAAGGATACTCGAATTATGACAGCTACGAGTATGAGGAGACGCCGCAAAAAATGGGACCCGTAAAGAGGTTCTTTTTTGCCTGTGCGGGGGCCTATCTAAAGATCCTGGACGCATGTCCCTCTGAGCATACAAAATACGTAGGAATTGGCGCAACAATCTTTTTGACGGCTTGCTTAGCCGTTATTTCTGGTACTTTCGCCATCAATACCTTAGTTGATAATTTTGCCATTTCTGGGATGTTTGGCATCCTATGGGGCGCCTTAATCTTTAATTTGGACCGTTATATCGTGTCTAGTATTCGTAAAGAAGGGCGTGTCTGGCATGAGTTTGGACTCGCATTGCCACGAATGATTCTGGCAGTATTGATTTCACTGGTCATCACCAAGCCTATTGAAGTAGAACTATTTCGCAACCAGATCGACTCTGAGCTTTACACCTATACCAGCGAACTGCAAAAAGAAGCAGAGATTAAACTGGATCAAAAGCTAGGGATTGACTCTCTACGTAATCGCTTAGGCCGAGTAGATAGCCTACGGATCGAATACAAAAAACTAAGAGACAGCAAGCCTAAATCTTACGATTTTGATGAAGTCTCATATGAATATCGTCAAGCCAAGGTGGCTTATGATTCTATCGTCTCGATTTACACTCCTCGGATCAGAGCCAATACCAATCGGATAAATTACTTATGGGAGACATATGCTAAGCGTATTTATGATACTGATGTCAATGGCAAAAAAGTGTTTGTGCGTTGGGACTACCCAAAACAATATGCCAAGCAGACCAATAAGTTGACCCAAATCAATAAGGGGCTAGAAAAAGAGATGGCTAGTCAGCAAATAGCTCTCTCTAAGCTAGAAGGTGACCGCAAGCAGGCCCGTTCTGCTTTCAACGCCAATATTGAGGAAGAATTACAGTTTCTCGCCAACCAAAGAGATGAGATCACCGATGAACTCAAAAGTCGTGAGACTCAAAGAGAAACAGCTCTCCCAGGCGTACGTGCCAAAGCTGAAAAATACGGCGTGGGTCTACCCGCCAAAATTCAAACGCTAGAGCATATGAAGGACAATGATTCTTCGATCTGGTGGATGAGTAATCTGATTGTACTGCTCTTTATCATGTTGGAGACCTCTCCGGTGTTCGTCAAATTGATCACTAAACGTGGCCCTTATGATTATCTACTCAGTCGGATTGAGCACCACAAAAAAGTGGAGTCTTTACGTCAGATTTCGGATATGAACTACGACCTGAGTGCCAATATGCAACTGCAGTCTCGCCGTTCCCAATCTTCTCAAACTCCCAAAGTCAATGGAGTGAAGCCAGAAGAGGTAGTGAAAAATTAACAGGTAGGTTCGGCTTGCAAGCCGGACCCAGTACATCATCCCAAGCGTTCCGCGCAGCGAATCAGTAGAGTCGCAAAATGTTGCGACTCTTGATAAAGGACAAATCGAAAATGCTACATTTTGGACAAATCGAAAATGCTACATTTTGCCTGGGTTCATGATGACAGATTAGCCTGTTTGAGATTTCTCTGCCGATAGGCATCGGCATTCGAAATGGCGCGTTCCGCGCAGCGGAGATCAAAAGCAAAGGGTCAAAAAAAGTAGGTTCGCTTTAGAAGCCGAACCTCATCAAAAAACAAGGAATGGAGAGAGCTTATGCTTTCTCCATTTTTATATTACGGCTTCGCCGAACGCTTATATCTATAATAGCACAGACAGGATTCTATGCAAAACGCTTAGAATCCTGTCTGTATTTGTCATCTCAATTCGCCTTTTAGCAGAATCTTGATAGCAATCGTCCCTAAAATCCGTAGATCAAGCCCCAGCCGATACCTCTGAATAGAAAGGGATCTTCTGCTAAGACATCTCCTCCTTCGTTGACAATCTTACGGTCAAAGACACCTGTGTTTAAACCTAAATGTAGGCGCCCCGTCAACGGATTGCCGCCAGACATATAGGTAACTTCAAATACTGCACCAGGCAATAAAAAGTCAGCCCTAAACTTTTGTATGGCGCCGGTCCTATAACTCATATAGCTATAAGTCCCTCCAATACCGGCTGCAATTCCTATTCGCTGCGTATTATATGGGGTAGAGTTGGCCCCTAGGCGTACCATTGCATAGAGTGGCACTTGAACAATTCCATCAAGCTTTAATTCTCCCTGGATCACTTGTGGAAAAACCCCAAGCTGTAGACTAGCGTCCACGCCATAGCTAAAAACATCATTGATGTGGCCGACTGCATAATAAGTACCTATATGCAAAGCGTTGAAAGAGAGTTGTTCGAAAGTAGGAGTGACCGCTGATTGAGGTGCAATACTGATCGTCTCACGCATAAAACCCATATGAGGCAACAGATGATCAGAAATTTGAGCCTGCAGGGAAAATGTCGGTAGCACCATGCCTAATGCCAGTAAGTACCATAACGTTTGCTTTTTCATATTGAACAGATATGTTGATATAGTCAGGTGTTGATAACTCTTCCTTGAGCCATCTCTAAAAATACGTATTTTGCTTTTAAGCGTTCCTATCTAATTATCAGGCTTACGCATTCCTGATCAAGCGTGTATGCTTAATGATCTACCAAGCATTCCAATCCTACATCCACGTCCCTCTATCGGTAAGCGGTAGTGTATTGCCGCTATGCGATTTGGCTATCTATTTGCTTGATCGCAAACTCTATTATGTATTACAATCTCCAAGTGGGGAAATTGTTTCATGCAAAGAGTATCGACTGCTCGATCAGCGTATGGGACAAAATATGTTCTTGCGCTTAGTCTTTGAGCGTGAGCCTATTTTGCTAAAGGACTATGCCAATTGTGAAGTCTTTCTCGCTGAACCTCCTTTCACACTGATCCCTCAAAAGTATCGTTCTGAAACAGATCACCTCCTCCTCGCTCGTATCATGCTCGATGATTGGGCATTTGAGGAAGATTTGGTTGTCCGTAAGTTATCAGATCAACAAACGGGAAGCGTGCTATTTTTACAGACCCTCAATCTGCAAGATACGTTGCATGCTTATTTGCCTTATTTTACGCTTACGCATATTGTACAAGCAGGAGTAGGCCTTGCCGAACGCTTAACTCTAGAACACGAAGATCATATCACCCTCATTATGCAAGCCAATCAGCTGATCTTGCTTGCGATGAAAGGGGGAAAACTACAACTCTGTAATTATTATGCTTGGAAAGCACCTCTCGATATCGTCTACTTTGTGGAGGCTGTCAGAGAGGTTTGCCAACTCAAATCTCCCGATGTACCCGTCTTTATCTGTGGTGAACTCGAAGTAGAGAGCGAAGTCAGTCAAGCCATCTGGCGATATATCCCCGGATTACGCTTCCCTACTAGCCTCCGATCTACTCGCTTTGACAATCATCATTATTGGAAGTATGCCTTCTTAGCCCAACTATCTGTACCTTTACCTGTCTAATGCGGATCATAGCTGGCAAATATCGAGGCAGGGTATTACACCCGCCTAAAGGACTTCCCGTTCGGCCAACCACCGACCGAACCAAAGAATCTCTCTTCAACATCCTCAACAATTGGTATGATTGGGAAGACCTACGCATACTCGAATTGTTTTCTGGCACTGGCAACATTAGTCTCGAGTTTTGGAGTAGAGGAGTAGCCGAAGTTATCTCGGTAGATCAACATTCGGGCTGTGTAAAAGCGATCGAAATTGCTAAAAACACGCTCGGCATCAAAGGTGGGAACGTTATCAGAATGGATGCTTTTTCCTATGTGCGACAATACAAAGGGGCTCCTTTTGACATCGTCTTTATGGACCCTCCCTATGCGATGCCTCGTCAAAGAGAGTTGGTCGAGATGATCCTTAGTGGACCATTCTTGCATGATAAATCTACCCTGATTGTCGAGCATGCTTCGCAAATTAAACTATCCGATATGCCCGGCTTTGACATGGAAAAAACCTATGGTTCTTCCCGGCTGAGCTTCTTTGATCAACCCAATTCTTAGACTATGAAAAAAGCAATTTTTGCTGGCTCCTTTGACCCTATTACAGTCGGTCATGTCGAGATCATCAAGCGTGGTCTCAAAGTATTTGATCAAGTCATCGTGGCTATTGGCATCAATAGTACCAAAAAATACTACTTCAGTTTAGCGCAACGTCTTGAAATGCTCAAGCGATCCTTTGTCGACGAACCCAATGTTAAAATCGCTAGTTATGAGGGACTTACGATAGATTTTGCCAAACAAGAGGATGCCTTTTTTCTGCTTCGAGGTCTCCGTAATGGACAAGACCTCAATTATGAGCAACCTATCGAACTCATCAACAAGCACATGGCTCCTCAGATAGAAGTCGTCTATCTAGTGAGTAGCCCTGAGAAAGCGGCCATCTCCTCGACTATCGTGCGAGAAGTGTTAAAATTCAATGGTAAAGTAGAAGGCCTGCTCCCAGAAGCTGTTTTAGCTTACCTCGAAGAGATTAATTGAACGATCTCTCTTTGAGATATACTATTCCCAGATGGGTGGCGTTGTTAATATGAATTCAAAGGCAACGAAACCTTCTCTTCTCTTGTTATTAGAGAGAGACTCAACAATATAATAGGCAATCTTTGCGATCATTGTCAGCTTGTCTGACTACCACATATGCCAAAGACTTCTCCTTAATTTTTTTAGCCGCCTGATGAGAGAGAGACGCATTGCGTCTCTCTTTCGTATTAGTATAATGTGTATTTTCGCTGCCCATGACGCACATCGCGGTCAATACTCGTCTATTTTTATCCGAACGACTCGAAGGCATCAGTCGTTTTGGATGGGAAGTGCTGCAACGTATGGTCCTTCGCCACCCGGAGATACATTTTTCCTTTTTCTTCGACCGCGCCTACGATCCCAGTTTCATCATCGCAGACAATATCACGCCCTATGTGATCCCCCCTCAGGCGCGTCATCCTTTGCTTTGGTTCGCATGGTTTCACTATCAACTACCGCGTAAATTGGACAAGATTGGGGCAGATTTATTTTTTTCTCCCGAATTTTACCTCAGTACTCATCCGACCATACCGCAGATACCTGTATTTCATGATCTCGCTTATGAGCATTATCCGCAGGATCTCAAGGCATTTGCTAGTTGGTATTGCCGTCGATATTCTCCCCGCTTCGCGGAACGTGCCGCTCATATCCTTACGGTTTCCTCGTTCAGCAAGGCTGACCTTGTCGAACGCTACCAGCTGCCTCCAGAAAAAATATCTGTGGTTTACAATGGGGCGAGTCCACATTTTAAACCTTTGCAAGCTGCTGAACAAGAATTAGTACGTGAGCAGTATAGTGAGGGAAAGCCTTATTTCCACTTCGTGGGAACCCTCAATCCTCGCAAAAATATCGAGAATCTCCTCCGAGCCTTCGATCAATTCAAAACTCAAACCGACGCTCCGCATCGCCTCCTGATTGTCGGACGCAAAGGCTGGAAGTACCAAGCTGCTTTTGATGCCTATGAGGCGATGGCACATAAAGAATCTGTTTCATTTACTGGTTTTGTCCCAGACGACGAACTTCCCAAAATCTATGCAGCTTCAGAAGCGCTTTGCTATACGCCCTATCTGGAAGGTTTTGGTATCCCGCTCCTAGAAGCTATGCAAAGTGAAACGCCCATTATTTGTAGTGATCGCACTTCAATGCCAGAGGTTGTTGGCAAAGCAGCGCTATTGGTGGACCCGTTCTCCGTGGAGAGTATCACCCAAGCGATGATCCGTATCTACAAAGAGCCCGCCTTGCGGAACGATCTTCTCCAAAAGGCTCGCGTCCAACGTCAACATTTTTCTTGGGATCAAACCTATGATCGGGTTTGGACTGCGGTAGAGCGATATTTATGATTGATAAATCATCTGGGAAGACAACTAATTTTAGCCATTTTGAAAACCAAAACAAGGGAAGACAGTTTTGATATTTACTTGGGCCGCTAGTGTTCAAAAGGTTTCAATTTGCAACTCCCAAACATAATTATTCTGGACATGGGCGTTTTTAGCATCTGGGAGGTGAGTCTAATTGTATTGGCTACAATGTCAGCCCTCTGTGGCTTGCTCGTCATCTTTATCTCCCAGATAAAGCGAGAAAGTAAAAGGTATTTAGGGCTCTACTTCCTCATCTTTGCCGTAGTACTGATCTTATATCAAGATGTCATTAATGATAAGGATTGGAATTTACTGACACTTGCTTTTTATCGGTTTATTGGAGTGTTACATACATTTTGTTTTTATGCCTTTGTGAAATCCGTGTTTTTTGGCCCGATTAAGTATGCCAAATCACCTTTTATCTGGTTCCCGATTCCTTTATTTTTTTCTTTGATCTTGTTAGTGCTTGTCTTTTATGAAAACCCACCTGGCTTTCTAGTGAAAATCATGGAGCATCGCTACTTGTCGATAATTGAATGGGCGTATGCGGTAACACTGTTTTTGTTGAGTATTAAGGTCGTGTACGACTACAAAAAAACCGTTAGGGATACGGTATCTGATCTTTCAATTTACCAACATAAATGGGTGCTAAGTATCATAGGTATAAAAATCAGCTATACTATTATTCCTATTTCTTGGTCTCTACTTCTAAATTTATTAGACATCCCTAATCATAGTTCCTCTGCTTATTTTATTGCCAGTGTGGTCGTGTTTGTTTACTTGCTGAGCCTCATATTGATTACGCTCTTTTATTCAAGTAAAACCCTCTCCCTACCTTCAGAAGATAAAACTAACTCTCTCTCTCGACTTATTAGTTCTCCCGAAAGCCATGCATCTCCAAATGAGGAACTCACGGAAGTCTTTCAACAGGTCCATCGTTTATTTGAGAACGAACAAATCTACGAGACCCCTGATCTGAAATTGGACACTTTAGCTAGTCGGTTGGAGATATCAGCCAGAAGTATTTCTGCAGCGATTAACTCTTGCGGCGGCAAAAACTTTTATGAGTTTGTCAATGAGTTTCGGATTAGAGCTGCAAAAATGATTTTGGAGCAAAACGAAGATGTTCGATTGACGATGCAAGAAGTGATGTTTGATGTAGGCTACTCCTCCAAATCCTCTTTCAACAAAGAGTTTAAAAAAAATACTGGGCTTACCCCTCTCCAGTATCGCAAAAAAATGAGTGCGAATACATGAATTCGTACTCTTAGCACCATTTAGACCCACATATTCGCTAAAGCAGTAGATGACGAGACCCAGCTCTCGCTCTCTGGTTTATCTCTTTTAATGGTTCATTTTCAAACTAATAATCAGTATGAAAACAGTATTTTCTATGTTGGTCTTCTTAGTCTTTTTGCTAGAAACTACTCCTATTCAAGCTCAAGACAGCACATTGTCTAGAAAGTATCAAATTGGACTCTACAATCAATTTGATCTTCGCAATTCTTCCACCAATGCTATCAGTGTCCATCGGATGCTCCATGACGGCTTTCGCAAAGGCCTCAAACCCAAACTCAATGACAAGTTGGGCAATCTTACGTACGGCCTCTTTTCCTTTTCAACTACTTATCTGACGATGTTGTGGTCCCACGAGTTTGGGCATAAACTGAGAGCCGCACAGGTCGGCGGTCAGTTCAAAATTCATAATGTCGCGCTTCCTTTTCCTTATACCACCATGCATCTACCGGGAGATATCGGTTTAGTAGATGAGTCCTTGACTGTAACGGGAGGGTTTGAAGTGAATTATCTCCAAGTACGGGCACTTCAAAGTGATTTTGTGCGGCAAAATGGAATCTATAACGCAGACCTCTCTTTGGCGTTTGCCAATCGTTTGATGTATCCATTGTATGCTTC